>MWFF01000184.1 GCA_002071485.1 Verrucomicrobia bacterium ADurb.Bin006
CACCAGCCAGTTCCCCGTGGGTCAGTGGCATGAACTGGTGGGCGACGCGACGGTGGCCGATGCCTTGATGGATCGGTTGGTGCACCAGGCCTATCGGATCGAACTCAAGGGCGAATCGATGCGCAAGGCGCGGGCTGCCGACGACCGCAGCCACGGACCTCCTTCGGACTCGGAATCCCACGCGTAAGGCGAGGTCACCGTTGTGGGCCAGGAGACCGCCCCCCAATGGGGCCCCAGGCGCTACGCTGCTGACCGCGAGCTGGGGCTCGAAGCTTCGGTCAGCAGCGGCGCTACCCCCATTGGGGACCGGTCTCCTGGTCCACAACTCGCCCCAAGAACCTCCCCCCCTGCGGACCGTGCCCATCGGCACACTTGACTGGCGAAGCTACAAAGAGTAGTTGACGAACCCGAGCGTCGCTTCGCTCCGAGAAACTGTCCGGCAAACTCCGGAACGCTGTCCGACATCGACCGGAATCCTGTCCGGATCAAATCGGAATCCGTGTCCGATTTCATCGGAATGCGCATTTGCTGAGCAGACCTCGAAAGCCAGAATTGCTCGCGGCTTCTGGAGTATCAACCTCCTCTGGAGGTGCAACCGGGCCGAGTGACTCTTGCCTTTGTGACGAAAGTGGTGCTGGGCTTTCTTCAAGCAAGCCTTCTATCGCGCAAAGCGGATTCCAGTCTCCATCATCTCCAACCACGCTCTCTGGAAAACAAAGCGTCTGCTTCGTAATACTTCCGTCACGCAACATAACCAGAATCTGCTCTTTCTCAAATGGTCCCTTCTGTTGCTCATCAATCCATAAGAAGTAGTTCATGGCGGGAAATATAAGTGGTGCAAAAGACATCGAGCGTTGCTCTGTGGTACGCTAAAGCTGGCGATGACCGCAACCTTATGCAGTGCAGTGATCATACTCGGACATCTTCAACGGAGATTCCAGTGAATTCTTGGCCCTAAACCTTCATTGGGCCTCGATCTGACGCGGGTTTCATGCACCTTCAACTTTGTCCCAAATGTAGGCAGGTAATTATTCACATAATTCTTGAATAGTTATATTGACATTGATCAATAGAGGTATACTATGTAGGCATGTTCTCTATGCCAACGGCGCCTGGTTGGAAGGCCGTCACGCCCTCATCGAACGGCGCCTGTGGCACGCTCGGCCCGCGCCTCCCAAGGACCAACTCTTTCTCTACGATGTGAGCAGCAGCTATTTGGAGGGCGACTCCAACGCCTTGGCGGCTTGGGGGTATAATCGGGACAACAAGGAGGGCAAGAAACAGGTCGTCATCGGGCTTTTGACCGACAGCCATGGGGAGCCGGTCTCGATCCAGGTTTATCGCGGCAACACCAACGATCTCAAAACCTTCGGCCACCAAGTCCATAAGATCAAAAGTTGGTTCTTCCGGCGACGGTGCCCGAAGCCCAAGTCACCGTAGGCACGCGCAAGAAAATCAACCATGTGCGCAAACCCCTTGAAAATAAGGCCGAAACCACGATCCCGGCATCAGATCTCAATGGAACTTCCGATAAACGCTCGCGATGTGCAGCCGCTGATTCTCCCAGCACGGTTTTCACCAGGCACTGTCCGCTGCCAGTCGCCGGTCTTTTCCCGTTGCCAGCCCTCTCGCCAGGCCGTTCAATCCGCCGGAAAAAAGAAGAAACGGAACAAGCAGCATGCATTCGCTCTATCAACTGTGCCCAATCGAACGCCCCCATTCGCTCCTTCTCATGCTCGTCGCCGCAGCCCTGGCGTTGGTCGCCGGATGCGCGACAGAATCTAGGGAACGCGGGTTGTCCAGGGATTCCTATCCGCTCACGGCCAAAACAAACCAAACCGATGTCTACCACGGCATCGAGGTCACGGATCCCTACCGTTGGCTCGAAGACGACCGGGCGCCCGCCACCGCGGCATGGGGCGAGGAGCAGAACGCCCTCACCCGGCGCTACCTCGACGCCATCCCCGAGCGCGCCTCGATCCAGAAACGCCTCACGGAACTCTGGAACTACGAAAAGTACTCGGTGCCGTCCAAGCGGGGCGGACGTTACTTCTTCATCCGGAACAGCGGGCTCCAGAACCAGGGCGTCCTCTATACGGCGGCAACACTCGAAGCCGAGCCGAGCGTGCTCCTCGATCCGAACACGCTCTCGGCCGAAGGCACCATCGCGCTTTCAGGCACTGCCGTCAGCGAAGACGGCCAGTGGCTGGCCTACGGCCTGGCCGCCAGCGGGTCCGACTGGCAGGAATGGCGAGTCCGCAACATCCAGACGAGCCAGGATCTGCCTGACCTGCTCCGGTGGATCAAGTTCTCCGGAGCATCCTGGACCAAGGACAATCGCGGCTTCTTCTACAGCCGCTACGACGAACCGACCGAGGCCCAGAAGCTGACCAAGGTCAACGAATTCCAAAAGCTCTATTACCACCGCGTCGGCACCGACCAGAGCCAGGATACCCTCGTTTACCATCGGCCCGACCACAAAGAATGGGGATTCGGCGGTTATGCGACCGACGACGGCCAGTACCTGATCATCACGGTCACCCACGGCACCGACCCCAAAAACCGCGTTTTCTATAAAGACCTGGCCCAGTCGAACTCGGACGTCATCGAGTTGCTCAATGAATTCGATGCATCGTACGACTTCGTCGGCAACGACGGTCCTCTCTTCTGGTTCAAAACCGACTTGCAGGCCCCCCGCGCACGCTTGATCGCCATCGATACCCGCAATCCGGCCCGCGCGAACTGGCGGGAAATCATCCCCGAGGCCACCGACACTCTCGAGGGAATCCGCCTCGTCGGCAATCGGTTCATCGCAAGCTACCTCAAGGACGCCCACAGCCAGGTCAAGGTCTTCAACCTCGACGGCTCTCTCGAACGCCAACTCGACCTGCCAGGCATCGGGTCGGCCGGCGGCTTCTCCGGACGCCGGGAAGACACCGAAACGTTCTACTCGTTCACCAGCTTCAGCGTCCCGGGACGCATCTACAGCTATTCCATTCCAACAGGCGAAAGCAGGCTCTGGCGCCAGCCACAAGTGGCCTTTGCGCCCGACGACTTCGAGACACACCAGGTCTTCGCCAAAAGCCGGGACGGCACCCGCGTCCCGATCTTCATCACCCACCGCAAGGGGCTCCGCAAAAACGGCGCCGCGCCCACCCTCCTCTACGGCTACGGCGGCTTTAACATCAGCATCACCCCAAGCTTCAGCCCGGCCAACCTCGCCTGGATGGACATGGGCGGCATCTACGCTGTCGCCACTCTGCGCGGCGGCGGCGAGTATGGCGAGGATTGGCATCAGGCCGGCACAAAGCTCCAAAAACAGAATGTCTTCGACGACTTCATCGCCGCTGCCCACTGGCTGATCGAAAACCGGTACACCGCACCCCGGCGCCTCGCCATCGCGGGCGGCAGCAACGGCGGCCTCCTGGTGGGCGCCTGCCTCACACAACGCCCCGATCTCTTCGGCGCCTGCCTCCCGGCCGTCGGCGTCCTCGATATGCTCCGCTTCCACCAGTTCACCATCGGATGGGCCTGGAAAAGCGATTACGGATCATCCGAAAACCCCGATGAGTTCCGCGCCCTCTACGCCTACTCGCCCTACCATAACCTCCGCCCCAACACCCGATACCCTGCCACCCTCATCACAACCGCCGATCACGACGACCGCGTCGTCCCAGCCCACAGCTTCAAGTTCGCCGCCCGCCTTCAGGAGTGCAACGCCGGCCCCAACCCGACGCTCATTCGCATCGAAACGCGCGCAGGCCACGGCGCCGGCAAACCGACTGCCAAAACCATCGAGGAAGCCGCCGATCGCTTGGCGTTTCTTGTCCGCACCCTCAACTTCAAACCTTAGGGTCTGTGGAACAACTCGTCCGCCGGGTGGCAACCACCATCACCGACGGCCGACGCCTCGCTCGCCGCATAGAAAGTCACTTCAGTTCCGCAACTGCGCGGCCCGCTTCCAAATCGCATCTCAACAACTTCGTTGTGCCATTACGGCACTACCAAAACCCGCACACAGGACTGAAGAATGAGACACAATGTCTCTATAAAGTGCTCGTGCGTATTTCGGTTTAGTTTCACATTACGTTCACATTGCGTTGTAATAGAAGTGTTTACAAATCAACATGCGATCGAGTGTCTTGGGCGTTGTGACTTGGCATTCTGTTAGCTCTGAGATTTGTATCGTAAGTAACAGAATAACAAGAACAACGAAAGGCTGAACATGAGACTCATACGATATAGCAGACCCGAGACTTGGGGTTGGGCTCCAACCGAGCAACTGTCGAAGCTGCGCGAGGAAATCGATCGGCTCTTCGATGCTCCATTCGCAGACATCTCGCGCATGGGCGAGTTCTTCAACGGATGGGCGCCTCCGCTCGATCTGACGGAGGACAAGGACAACTTGGTCGCCACGATGGAGATTCCCGGCCTGAGCAAGGAACACCTCGACGTCACGGTCCATGAAGGGGTGCTGAGCATCTCCGGAGAACGGTCTGAGTCGAAACAGGATAAAAACGCCCAGGCACACCGCCGGGAGCGGGTGTACGGACGTTTCCATCGCTCGATCTCGCTGCCGAAACCGGTGAACAGCGACTCGATCAAGGCCGTGTATCGGGACGGCATTCTGACCGTCACGATGCCCAAGACTGAAGAGGCCAAGCCCAGGCAAATCGAAGTGAGCGTGGGCTGACCCGAAACCATCACCCGCTTGGCCGGTTCGACCGGTGCTGAGCCAAACCTTAAGAAGACAATGAACATCGCATCCAAACCTGAAACCGCACGCACGCCCGCGCACTCAGAAGAACACTACGTCGTGCCGAGCGTGGACATCACGGAAACGAAGGATGAATTCGTGCTCGAAGCCGATATGCCCGGAGTGACGAAGAACACCCTCGAGGTCCTTCTCGAAGGCAGCGAACTGACGATCGTGGGGCGGCGCCCCGCGCCGAAAACCCGGGAGTATTTGCATCGCGAGTCGAATCCCGCCGCGTTCCGAAGATCCTTCGTGCTCGATCCGATGATCGATGCGGGCCGCGTGACGGCTCAGATCGACAACGGCGTCCTCTGCGTGCGCCTGCCCAAGGCGGACGAGATCAAACCGCGGAGAATCTCCGTCACGGATTGAACCCAAGCGCCCTCAGAGGGCTCGAATGGAAGCTCGTGGGTCCTAAAGGACTCTCGAGCTTCCTTCTGTTTGGGCGTAAGACGAAATTCTTCGTTCAAGCTGCGAGGGGGATGGTGTCATTGAGGGAAACGTGCCTGTTGAGCTGAGGGCAAGACGGTCGGGGCCAGGGCGGATGGTTTCCGCGAAAATGGACTCGGTCGGGGTCCGCATGACGTTGCTGACCAGAAAAAGCGTGTCGGGCAAGCCCATCAGGAGCTTCTTCGTGAGTTTTCGGGACAGGAATGGCGTAATCATCTTGTTCTTCGTCTTCTTCTTATGATTTCAATACTGCTTCAGGCCTAATATGACATTTGTTATATGACAGCTTGACATTTTTCCAAGACATGTTAAGCTCCATCTCGTGACGGGCGAACAGGTAAGGAACTTGAGGAAAAAGCTTGGGCTGTCGCAGGAGGCTTTTGCCGAGCGCTTGGGAGTTTCGTTTGCCACGGTGAACCGCTGGGAGAATGAGAAGGCCAAACCTCAGAAAGGCCGGATTGCCCAGATGCAGGCGATGCTCGTTGGGGGCGAAAGCGGGGCTGCGAAACAACTGGTCCTGGAGGAGGTGGCCCCGAGCCTCAACTTCGAAGGTGAGCCGGAAGCCATCAAACTGGTGGTCGATGCCCACCGGCTCCGCAACGGACACCAATTCAACAAGGCATACGGGCTTGAGCTCTCCCGCGTCGTTCCTCTACCGCACCAACGGGTGGCGGTCTATGAACAGATGCTGCCACAGAACCCGCTCCGGTTCCTGCTGGCGGACGATGCGGGCGCAGGCAAGACGGTGATGACCGGCCTCTACATCCGCGAGATGATCAACCGTGGTCGGTTGCGCCGCGTGATGATCTGCTGTCCGGCCGGCCTGACGTGGAACTGGCAACGCGAACTGCGAAACTTCTTCGACCTCGAATTCCGCATTCTGCGCGGCCAGGACTTTCAAACCGGGGATCCTCTCCTGGACGAGCGCGGGCTTTTCATCATCAGTGTGGACACGGCCGCCACCGATGCGATTCGCGAACGACTGCAAAACGCAAGTGGCGGGGGTTTCGACCTAGTCGTCTTCGATGAAGCCCACAAACTTTCCTGGACGGACAGCCGGCGGCTGGACACCAAGACGCGGCGGTATCGGCTCGCTGAGACGCTGGCGAAATGCACACACCTGCTGCTTTTGACCGCCACGCCTCACATGGGTAAGCCTTTTCCCTACTTCGCCCTGTGGCGGCTGCTCGATGGAAATATCTTCTCGACCATCGAGGCGTTGGGCGCGGTGGCCCAGGAGAAACGCAGGGCCTTCTTCATCCGGCGGCTGAAGGAGGAGATGATCGATTACAGTGGGCAGCCGATCTACAAGCCGCGGCTGTGTCAGACGGTGAAGTTTGAGTTGTCCAAGCCGGAGCAGGACTTCTACGAGGAATCCTCGGAGTATCTGCGCTGGAGCTTCGAGACGAACCGATCTTTGAACCGCAACGCAGCGGCGATGGTGGTGGCGGTGCTGCAGCGACGGCTGGCCAGTTCCACGTATGCGATGGTTCAGTCGTTGAAGCGCCGGCGGGAGCGGATCGTGAATGATGGGCCAGCGGAGAGCCTGCCGAATCCCGAGCGTTTGCTGGAGTTGCTGGACACGGCGACAGCGGATGAATCGGAGCCGACGGAAGCCGGCACCGAGAGCCAGGAGCGGGTTGAAGAACAGGCGATGGCGCTGGCCCAGCCGCAGACCGAGAAACAACTGGAGACCGAGCTGCGGTACCTGGACGCTACCATCGGCCAGGGGGAGGCGATTCTCGCAAAACAATGCGAGACGAAGTTCCTCAAGCTGCGGGAGCTGGTGGACTCGGCGGAGTTCCAGCACGAACGGCTGCTGGTTTTCACGGAGCACCGGGACACGCTGGAGCATTTGCAGCAACGCTTCGAGGCCCTTGGCTACACTGGAGAGATCGCCGCGATTCACGGCGGCATGGATGTCGAGGAACGGGAGCGTCAGCGGATTTTCTTCATGCCGCCCGCCGAGCGACGGCGGCAGAATCTTCCGAATCCGGACGCGCCCAGCGCCCGGATCATGGTGGCGACGGACGCGGCGGGTGAAGGCATCAACTTGCAGTTCGCCTGGCTGATGGTGAACTTCGATGTGCCGTGGAATCCGGCGCGTCTGGAACAGCGGATGGGACGACTCCACCGCTTCGGCCAGCGCCATGACGAAGTGCGCATCTTCAACTTCGTGGCGGCGAAGACCCGTGAAGGCGACGTGCTGGCGACCCTGCTGGCCAAGCTCGATGAAGCGCGACGCGAGCTCTGCACGGACAAGGTGTTTGATGTGGTCGGGCAGCAACTTCAGGAGCTTTCCATCCGTGACCTGCTTCGCGACGCACTGTTCGAGAGGGCGCCTTACTCGGCGCAGAAGCAGATTGATTCCCTGTTTGCCACTCAACGGCTCCGTGCGGCGGTAGAAGAGCAGCGCCGCCAAGCCTCGGCTTTTGGCGACGTGGGCAAACGGCTCGGTCAACTCAATACGGAGATCGAGGTCGAGCGATTCAACCGGCTGCTCCCGGCTTACGTGCAGAACTTCGTTGAGAAGGCTGCGCCTCGCCTGGGTTTTGAAATCGAAGGTAACTTGAACGAAAGGGCGCGCCTTAACCGTTCGAGTGGCTCCGCGTGGATCGAATCCCTGGCGAGCCACTGGCGAGGTGGCCTCCCGCCCTATGTGTCGGTGCGGCGCGACGAAGGCCCGGGTAACGGCGCGGCGCCCACGGCCTTCCTGCGACCGGGAGAACCGCTCTTCGATGCCTTCTGCGACGAGACGATTCGCCGCTTCGCCTTCGATGCGCGGCGCGGAGGTTTCTTCCTCGATCCGGCCGCCGAGCGGCCGTATTTCGCGGCGGTCTATGTCTGCCAATTGGGCGAACGATCCCTCCGGCCTGACGAGACGAAGCCGCGCTTGATGGAGCGCCGACTGCTGGGGCTGCGCTGGGAGGGTAACGGGGAATTCACCGCCTGCGCTCCCAACCATTTGCTGGCGCTGGTGGGTGCCCCACCCGCGGTGGTTTGGAAAGCCGGCAACTTGCTGCAATCTCCGATCGAGCAGGTCCAGCGCGCCGACGCGCACGCCCGGATGCTGGCGGAAACCAGTTTCTTGCAGCAGGCCCGGGCCGCGGTGCGGGTCGAGTCGTTGGCGCGACTGGAAGATCTCCAACGCGGGTTCGACTTCTCGGCCGGCGAAATGGCGGAGCTACGGGTGGAACTGAGCCGGCGAGCGCGGGATGGGGACGCCCAAGCGGCGCATCAGCTCGATCTGGTCAAACGCGAGCAAAGCCGGATTGAGCAGGAGAAGGCGGAGGCGCTACTTTATGAGCATCGTCGAGGCGACTTGCTGGACATCGTGACCCTGGATCGGATCGCCGTGGCCTTAGTCATCCCGGACCAAAGCGCGGAGGCGCTGGAATGCTACGACAAAAACATCGAGGCCATCGCGATGCGCGTCGCCATCAACTTCGAGGTGGACCGGCATAAGGCCAAGGTGTTCGACGTTTCGGCTCCGCACCTGGCGCGCGGCTACGATCTGGAGAGCCACCGCGCCAACGGCGAGAAGATCGTCATTGAGGTCAAGGGCCGTTCGGGGCGGGGGTCGGTGCAGTTGACGGAAAATGAATGGCCGACGGCAGCGAACGTGCGGGACAAGTACTGGCTCTATGTGGTGACCGACTGCGCCACTGAACCGAGGCTCTACCGGGTGCAAGACCCTGTACGGCTGGCCTTTCGAACCCGGCTGAGTTTCACCCTGACCATCGGAGACATCATGAAGGAGGCGGAAACGGAATGACTGGCCTGCGAATCACACGAATCTGCACGAATGCGAAGCTGGAGGCAGGCTCGACGGCCCACCGAGAATTGCCGCCTACCGGTTCCACATCCCTCCTGTGCGTTTCGACGGCGGGACGCGGGGCAGCTTCTTCGGAGGCTGCCCCTGCATCTTCTGCCAGGAATCGAGTGCGGAGATCAGTGTGATCGGTCAGGCAAAGGCACCATGTACTTCTTCTACATAGACGAATCCGGCACGAAAGACCCTGAAGTCAGCGCCACCAAAGCGGACGGAACTGTCGTGACGAAGGAGCACCTTTACGTCCTGACCGCTGTCTCCCTGTTCCAGTTCAATTGGCGGAAATTCGAGCGCGAGATCACCAATGTGAAACTCGAGTTGTCCGATCATTTGTTCCGCCGGAATGGCACGCGATTCGATTTATCGCAGTGCGAGACGAAATCCACCTGGCTTCGCTTGCCCGGGCTGCGCGCGAAAGAGAGTCCATTCCTGCACGCCCTGTGCGACAAGGATCGAACACGACTGGGCGAGACGTTCTATGCGCAGTTGGAGTCGATGCGGATGCATTTGTTCAGCGTGGTGGTGGACAAACGGAAGCTCCACGGTTACGTGGATCACGACATTCTCTTCAAGAGGATCTCCTCGAATTCGCGCGGAAGGGTTGGCTGGACTACCGAACAAAAAAGCCCGCTCCCGGAGGAGCGGGCGATACGAAATGAAGTCAGGCTGGGCGAACCATATCAAGCTGACATGCAGCACCCGACTAAATCATCCGAAGGAAGCGCCGAGCAGCTTTTCAGCCCGCGGCCGGGACAAGGAAGCCCAGCTCTCAACGCAAGATCCTTCGTAAAAACGTGTTCTTCTAGCACGGCTTTCGGCAGCCATGCAAGCACTTTCACCGTTTTTATGGTAGCACGATTCCGGCCAATCGTCCAACTGGCCGCGTGCACTCTCTTGGTATCGGCTACAGCCGCCGATTTCTCAAGTACTTGCCCATGACCGATTCCCCTCGCCTCATTGAGGTCGCCTTCCCCCTGCGGCAGGCATCCCTGGCAAGCGTGCACGAGAAGAACGTGCGGCATGGGCACATCTCCACTCTGCACATCTGGCCGGCGCGGCGGCCGCTGGCGGCCTGCCGCGCGGCACTGCTCTGCACACTCCTGCCGGACCCCGGCGATGCGCAGAAGCGCCAGGAGCTGCTGGACCTGATCGGCGGGACGGTCGTGAAGAAGGTCGTCACGTCCGAGGATGACGACGGGAACTCGGTGTCCGAAGAAAAGGAAGTTGTGGAAGGCGGGGTGCTGGCGTGGGGGAACGAGAACGATGCCGCCATGGACACGCTGCGGGCCGCAATCCGCAAGTTCTACGGTGGCCAGGCTCCCAAGGTGCTGGACCCGTTTGCCGGCGGCGGGGCGATTCCGCTGGAGGCGATGCGGCTCGGGTGCGAGGTCACGTCGGCGGACTTGAACCCGGTGGCGTGGTTCATTCAGAAGTGCACGCTGGATTACCCGCAGCGGTTCGCCGGGAAGAAATGGCCCCTGCCGGACTTCGTGCGGGAATGGCCGGACTTCGTGGAGGACTTCCTCGCCGGCAAAGTGAAGAGGCGCAAGGGCGAGCAGAAACCGCATTTCACGGACCCGCAACAACGGCAACTCCTCCCCCTACCGGATGCGGATCTGGCGTGGCACGTGCGCGCCTGGGGACGCTGGGTGCTGGAACGGGCGCGGCAGGAATTGGCGGCGCGGTATCCGGTGGTGGATGGCGAGCCGACAGTGGCCTACCTCTGGGCGCGGACCGCGCGTGATCCGCAGACGACCGGGCGCATCCCGCTGCTGAAGACGTTCTGGCTCTGCAAGAAGAAGGGGAAACAAGCTGCCCTCTTGCCGGTCCCGATGGCCGAGGGCATGGGCGTGACCTTCAAACTGCTTCGCGAATCCGACCTGGCGCAGCCTCAGAGGATAATTGAGGAGCACTGTTTCTTGCAGCGCTGGGAAGTGACTGCTGAAACACTGGAGGACTTCTTGGCGAAGGGAACGATGAACAGCGCGGGTGTTTGGAGCCCTTGTGCTGGGCGCCCTGGCGTTGTTGCGCTCACAAAGCACGATTTGCGGCGGCAGGGATTGCAGGGATTGCTCGGCGTACAGATGACCGCAGTGGTCGTCGAGAAACAGAAGCCGAACCGAAAACAAACATACAAGACCTATAGGCTTCCAACCGACGATGAACTGCGAGCGGCAGAGGTTGAGCCGGAAGAGCTCGAAGAGTCATACTCGTCGGTTCCTTTCGGAATCCCGCGCGAAAAGATCGTTGAAGATGCAAAGCGCAACACATGGTGTGTTGGATACGGTTTTGATGAATGGCACAAGCTGTTCACGCCTCGGCAACTTCTCGCAATTTCGGTTTTCATCAGGCACAACCGTGAAGCTGTGGCTAGGGTGAAGACGGTGGACCCTTCCCTCGGGGAGGCGATGGCGGGCTTCCTGGCAGTCGCGCTCGATCGGGTAGTCGACCGCTCCAGCAACATCTGCCAATGGACTGTCGATTGGGACAAGATTCGGAATACCTTTGTTCGTTTCGCACTCCCTGTCGCTTGGGACTTCGCAGAATGTGTCACGACCGTGGAGGCGTCCGGCGGTTATCCTGGCCAACTTGAACTCGTTGCGAAGTTCGTTGCTGAGGCATCGGCACAATCTCTCGCCTCCACTGCAACCAGCGTGCTCCAGCGTTCGGCGATCGAGTCAATTCCAGATCGACTCTCAATTGTGGCTACCGACCCACCCTACTACGCTGCCATTGGCTATGCCGTCTTGATGGACTTCTTCCAAGTATGGCTGCGCAGGATGCTCTGGGACGTATCTCCGGACATCAACGCGGCGTTTTCTGAGCCAACCTCTCCGAAATGGGATACAACAAAGAATGACGGGGAGCTGGTGGACGACGCTTCTCGGTTTGGTGGCGACAAGCAGCTTTCGAAGCGCACCTACGAAGACGGTATGGCGCGAGCGTTTCACAATTTCTGCGAGGCTCTTATCGAAGGCGGGCGTCTGGTCATAGTCTTTGCCAACAAATCCGTTGATGCCTGGGAAACACTGGTCGGCGCGCTTATTCGCGGTGGAGCAGAGGTGGCGGCGAGTTGGCCGATTCAGACCGAGCGGGAAGGCCGCACTCGCGGCCAGGCCTCCGCCGCGCTTTCCAGTTCGGTGTGGATTGTGTGCCGGAAGCGGGCCAAGACCGCACCAGCCGGCTGGGAGGAGCCGGTGTTGGAGCGGATGAAACAAATCCTGTTCGGCCGCCGCGAGGAACTAGGAGGGAGGAACGTACTGCAATACTACTTCGATTTGGGCATCCGTGGGCCGGACTTCATCTGGGCCGCGCTCGGTCCGGCGTTGCAGGCCTACAGTGAACATCCGTTTGTGAAGAAGACCGAGGGCGGCATCATGACGGTGCAGGAGTTCCTGGATGAAGTGCGGAAACTGGTGCTGCAGTTCGCCCTGGGCGAACTGCCGGGATTCCGGGAACTCCAACGTGAGACCCAGGGCCGCGGCGAGACCGTGGCACTGGACCCGGTGACGCAGTATTACCTGCTGCACCGGGCCTATTTCGGATTGGAGCCGGCGCCCGCCGGGGCATGCATCCTCTACGCGAATGCGTGTGGAAAGAACGAGACCGAGTTGAAGGTGGTTTGGAACATCCTCGAACAGGGCGGGAAATCCGGTCCAGGCAAGAAGGGCCGCCCGCGCAAGGACGAAGAAGAAGGCGAGTCGGAAGAAGCAAGCGAGGAAAGCAGCGGGAGCGAGTATCGGCTGCTTGATTGGTCGGAGCGGGTGGCCCGCGAGGACCTTGGCCAAAGCCGGGGCGGGTTAGCGTCGCCGCTGGTGGACAAGTTGCACCGGCTGATGGCGCTATTTCAAGGGAATCGGGCCGTGGACGTGCAGCGCCTCTACGACGAGTGGGGGTTGGCGAGCGAACAAGCCTTTCCTCCGCTGTTGCAGGCCATTCGCGAGCTGGCCCTGCAGGATGGGAACGAAACCGAACAGCGGCTGGTCGAGGCGCTGGCGACACAACTGAAACTGACCCGACGGCAAGTAGTGGAAGAGGGGGTGATGAAGGAAGGGCCGTTCTTCCCGACTATCGACGAAGCGACCCGGACGAGGGTAAGCTACCGCAGACACCGGAAGTGACCGGAGGAAACGATGATAAAAGAGCTGGTTCTCAAGAACTTCAAGAGCTTCGGGCAGGGGTCGTCGTGTGAGACAGGACCGCCCGGTGTGATGAGGATACCGGGATTATGGCCAGGCGTCACGGTCAAGTTCGGCGGCTTGACCCTCATCATTGGCACCAACGCCAGCGGCAAGAGCAACATTCGCGACGGGCTGCGGTTCATCCACGGGATTTCGCGCGGCTACACGCTGGCGGAGATCATCGGAGAGAAATACGTCGAAGGCGGCGTGCTGCAATGGAAGGGCATCCGGGGTGGAGTGCGGGAGACCGTGACGCGCGATGGCTATCCGGCCGCCCGCTTCGCCATTGAAGTCCGGACGGCGTTGCGTCCGGAAGACGGGGGCGGGACAGCGCACTACGACATCACGGTGGACGTGGGAGACAAGAACCGACCGCCGGTGGTAACGGACGAGTGGCTGAGGTTCGATAGACATGACCGGAGGACATTCGAATGGAAAGCAGCCGCAAGTCCCGGTCAGATGGAGATCCATTTGCGACGATGGACTGCTAAGAAGGCGCTAGGGCCGAGGTTCACGATGAGAAACGATCGCCCGGCTCTGACGCAAATCCTCGAATTGAGCGGCGCAAAGGACAAGGACGTCGTGGACGAGGTTCAGATTGAATGCAGAGCCTTTTTGCGCACGATTTCGTCCGTTCGGTTTCTTGACCTGGACCCTAACTCGCTCAGGAAGCCTTCGATTCCGGGCCAGACCGTCCTGGGAGACAAGGGTGAGAATCTCTCCTCGGTACTCCAGGCGATCTGCGGGGATGCGGCCTCGAGGGAGGCGTTGATCGAGTGGACGCGCGAACTGACACCCTTGGATGTTCAGGACTTTCAGTTTCCCGAAGTAAGCCTGGAGGGCAAAGTGCAGTTGCAGATTGTCGAAGCGGGGGGACGCCAGATCTCGGCTGAGAGCGCGAGTGATGGTACGCTGCGGTTCCTGGCGTTCGCGGCAGCAGTCTTGGGGACCGAACCGGCGCGGTGCTACTTTTTCGAGGAGATTGAGAATGGGATCCACCCAAATCGGGCGCACTTGCTCATCAATCTGCTTCAGACCGCGACTCGTGGCGGGAAGATCCAGGTGATCGGGACGACGCACTCGCCCGCACTGTTGAATTTCCTGGACGAGCAAGGGTTGAAAGACGCGTCGCTCGTTTACCGTGCCGGGGCCATTTCAAGGGTTCGCGCGCTGGCTGACATTCCGGCGCTGTGGCAGATTTCGCCCCGGCCCCCGGCGGGGGATTTGCAGGGCTCGGGATGGTTCGAGAACGCCGTGGCATTCCTGGAATCGGAGGGAAAGCCGTGAGCTTCAATGTGCTGGTTATCCCCGAGGATTTCACGAAGGACGAACACGTTCTAAAGCCGGTGGTGGAGAGAATCCTCTCAGATGCTGGCCGGGCTAATC
The DNA here is from genome assembly GCA_002071485.1 of Verrucomicrobia bacterium ADurb.Bin006. Taxonomy (GTDB): domain Bacteria; phylum Verrucomicrobiota; class Verrucomicrobiia; order Limisphaerales; family J093; genus MWFF01. Next base: position 14,606 of record MWFF01000184.1, read on the forward strand.
CGACGGTTGTGGTCTGCCGTGATCCGAATTTTGGCGGGATTGGCGAAGCGATGAAGAAGGAGAGACTGAAGAAGAACGTGGTCGATCGTTATCCGATGGTGGACTTGTTCATCCTGCTGGTGGATCGGGATGGTGAGGCTGGGCGGGAACTCAAGGCGGCCAGTCTCGAAGTGGGATTGACGACCGATCTCCGGGCTCGCAACGGTCGCTTCGTGGCAGAAGTGGCTCGGCAAGAGGTGGAAGTGTTTGTACTCGCCGGTCACGACCTGCCTGGGGGTTGGACGTGGCAACAGGTCAGGAGCGACCCCGATGTGAAGAACAGGGCGTTTCGGGATTTGGTAAGGGAGAAGGGCACTGACAGGCTGCCTCATGATGGCCGAAAGCGGCTGATGAAGGAAGGTGTCCGGAATTGGGCGCGCATCAAGAGCCGCTGCCCTGAGGACATCGGTAGTCTGATCGAGCGGTTGAGACCCTAAGAAAGCGAGTTTATGGCCAAGCACATTCTGAAACCCTGGAAAGAGGTCTGCATCCTGCAGGATGAGATCCGGACGAAGACGCTGACCATGGCCGATTTCGCGGTGGACCTGCACCGCGTCATCTTCGAGCCGGGCGGCGCGAAGTACTACACCGACCCGGAGGCATTCTTCGCCACGAGCTATGCCACCCCGAACCTGCGCCGCTTCTGCCGGGACGTGCTACGGCGGTTGGCCAAGGAGGACGGCGGCGAGCCGATCATCAACGTGGCTCAGACCTTCGGCGGCGGGAAATCGCACACGCTGACCACGCTCTATTACTTGACGACGCTCGGGCCGAAGCTGCCGCGCAAGGCGACGGCAGTGGAGCACATCCTGGCGGAGGCCAAGCTGGAGAACCCGCCGGGGGCGGTCGTGGCCTCGGTGTCTTTTGACTGGGTGGATTGGAAGAAGGGCGGCAAGGCCAAAGCGCCGGACGGCACGGAACGATTCTTTCGGATGCCGTGGAACCTGATTGCGTGGCAACTGCTCGGCCAGCAGGGACTGGATATTCTGGGTCGCGACGAGTCGCAGCCCGATTTCGACACGCCGCCGGCCACGCCGCTGTGGGTGGAGTTGCTGGCCCAAGTTGAGAATAGCGGCAAGGGCGCCTTGATTCTGCTGGACGAGTTCCTGATGTGGGCGCACACGGCGGCCACGCCGGACCCCGATCCGGCAAACAGGGGCCGTGGGCCAGACTGGATTCAACGGCTAAAGAACTTCTTCCAGTGCCTGTCCCAGGCGGTGGACGGCTCGGAACGATCATGCCTCGTGGCATCGCTCTTGGCCACAGAACCAGCAAAGAACGATGAAACGGGGAAGGCGATCCTGGATGCCTGCAATCAGGGATTGAACCGGCAGGCGTCGGTGCAATCGCCCGTCGAAAAGGGTGATCTCGCCGAGCTTCTGCGCCGCCGGATGTTCGAGAAGTTCCCGGAGAATCCCGCTGATCGGCATACGCACGTTACGGCGTTCTGGGACCGGATGAAGGCGATTGATCCCACGCAAGCGAAGCTGCCCAACGCGGAGGAGAAATTGAGGGATGCGTATCCGTTCCACCCGGATCTGCTGGCGCGGTTCTTCGGGAAGTGGACGGAACTGAACCAGTTCCAGCGCACGCGCGGCGTGCTGCAGACCTTTGCTACGGCATTGCGCGAAGCGAGCAAGTGGGATGAGTCGCCCCTGATCGGACCGCAGGTGTTCCTGGCGGAACCGGGGAGCACCGACCTCAGCCCGGCGCTGCAAAAGCTGGCCGAAGTGGCGAAAGAATCGCAACCAGAGAAGAAGCCGCAATGGCCGAGCAACCTGAAGACAGAATTGCCGCGCGTAGTGGACGCCCAGAAGGCGGCGGCCGGCACGCTGACAGGGCGCGAACTGGAGGCCGCGTGCGTGGCGGCGTTCATCTACTCGCAGCCGATCGGCGAGCAGGCGGAGATTGGCGACTTGCGCTGGTTGGTGGGGCCGACGTGCGACCTGCCGGCAGTGTTGAACAACGGGCTGATCGCGTGGGCGAAGGCGTCCTGGTATCTGGAGGAAACCGATGCGACCGAACCGACGACGAATGTGCCGAAGTACTGGCGGCTGGGGCCGAAGCCGAACCTGAACCAGGTCCACTGCAGCTACCGGACCAAAGCCCTGAGCATTGCCAAGGGGAAGTTCGACGAACTGGCGAAGAAGTGCGGCCCGCTCAAGGAGGGCTGCGACCAGGAGGGCATCAAATTCCACAATCAGCCGAATTCACCGGCGGATGTGGAGGACGATGGGGTGTTTCGGCTGGTGGTACTGGCGGCGGATTACGCCGGTCAACCCGGTGCGAAACCGCACACCGGGGCTGAGGCGTTTCTGCGCACGCATTCGTCCGCGACGGACAATCGGACCTATCAGAACGTGCTGTTGGTCGTGACTCCCAGCGTGGCTGGTTTGCAGCAAGCGGAGCAGCAGATCGCGGACTGGCTGGCATGGCGGGAGATTCAAGGATCGAAGGACTTCAAGGATTACGAGGCTCATGTGCAGGCGACGGTCAACAAGCGGGAGAAGGAAACCAAACAATTCGCCGAGACCGCGGTGAAGAACGCCTTCGAACTGGCGCTGCACGTGGACAAGACCGGCGGGGTGCAGGTGAAGAAGTTCACGATGGGCGCCCAGGCCCTGTTTCCAACCCTGCTGCAAGAAAAGGAATTGCGGCTGTTCAAGGAGAAGATTGACGCGGAGACGATCATGCCCGGCGGGCCGTATGCCGTCTGGCCAGGAAGCGACGACCGTGTGCAGGTGAGCGCGCTCTATCAGCAGTTTGCGCGACGACCAAACCTACCGAAGCTGCTGAGCCAACAGACGGTGATGAACACGATTGCCGACGCCGTGCAGCGCGGTGTGCTGGCGCTGCGGCATGTCCGCCCGGATGGTTCGGAACAGTGGTTCTGGCGCTCGAAAATTGACGTGGCGGACTGGGAGAAGACGGGTGAGGCCTGGCTGCCAAGCAAGGCGGTTTTGAACAGCGTGAGCTCCAAAGCCATCGTTCCCGAGGCGCTGCCCGGCTTGTGGCCCGCGGAACCGCATGGCGTGGAACTGGCGACCCTGTGCTCCTGGTTCGATGGAAGCCATGCCTTTCAGGAAGTCACGCAACCGGGGTATCCGCCGGAGTCACGGCCCATTCCCCAAGTGGCCGTGGAAGAGGTGCACAAGGCCGTAGCGCAGGCGGTGAAAGCGGGCGACCTGTGGCTGGTGCTGGGGAACGACAGCGTGTGGCTGGAAGAGCCCACGGCGATCCAGCTTGATCCCAGTGCCCGCCTGTTCCGACGCCCCGCGCCGCTGAACGCGATCGAACTGCTGCCCGGCGCGCTGAAGACCGCCTGGAGCAGCGATGCGGAACCGAAGACGACGGTGGCGACGCTTTACACGGAACTGAAAAAGACGAAGGGCAACCCGTGGCCGCCGAAGGCCTTCATCAACACCTTAAGCGAGGCCATCGGTCGCGGACTGGTGCAGCGCGCCAGCAGCAGCGGTCCGCTGGTGTCGCTGGCTGCCGACGGAAGCGTGCAACTGACGGTGAAATCGGTGGGGAACGTGCCGCCGCCAGAACCTGAGCCAATCCCCGGCCGCAAGCTCTCGCCGCGCGTGGCCTTGTCGCCCGCAGAGTTTCAGAATTTGGCGGATGATGTTTCGATCCTGAGCAAATCCCTGGCGGGTTGCGACGTGCAGTTTGAAGTCGCCGTTTCCGTGAAATCGAAATCGGGGATGGACCTCACGCAGGCGAACGAGGTGCTGGGGAAGATCAAGGAGGGGTGGAAACTGTGAGCCGATGAAGATGGGCTTCGGTCTGGCCGTTGGCTGCGCGGGAGCGGAACGGAGGCGGAGCGGAGGAGTGCTCGGAGCAAAGCCGCAGCGGAGTGCCGCATGCCAAGGGCCAGACGGAAGCCCTGCGCTCATGCGTGATGCTCCGACCGGCAGGTGCTCCCGATACTTGCGCGCCGGTACCTCGATGATGAACTCATCGGAAAGCTTGCTCTTGGGCACGATCTGCGCCGAAGCTGGCGCGGTCGCCACGCCTTGCTCTTCCTGGCAGTGGGAACCGCGCTTCTCCCGTTTGATCACCCGCACTCAAAACTTCGCCGGCTCACAGGCCAACTCCTCACGCGTCTCGTAACCAATGATCGGCCGTTCGCCCCCGCACTTTGGACAGCGACAATCTTCTGGGCAGCAGGCAATGATCTCTTCGCGTCGCTCCAGGCTCTGCGGCAATCGTTCCCGGCCCGGATGGTTGGGACGGGGTTGCTTGGCCCTGGGCAGTGGGTTCTGCTTCTGGTCGGCAGGGCGCTGCGCCTCTTGTTCGACTTCTTCCGTCATCAGACTCACCTCCTCCAGGAGCAAGGGAATCTGCGCTGGCGAGAGCTTCTCGCGCTTGGGACCGAAACGGACGCCAACGACAGCCGGAGAACTGGCGGCGCTGAACGATGTCCATGGGGAGCATTGACATTCAACGATTTAATGCGCCTTGCCCATATGAACCTGACATTTTGGCGATAATTTCGCCGTTCTGGGCGAATCAGAGATAGCCTAATGCTTCGGCCTGCAATTGCACCGCGACCTGCGCCGCGCTGATCTGGAGCGCCTCCTCCAGGAAGCCTTCCACCCCCTGATCAATGGCCGCGAGGACTCGCAACGCACCTCCGTTGATGCGGCTTGTCTTGCGGGGGAGGTCTTTAGCCCCAAAAGAACGCAAAGAGCGCAAAGCCGACACGTTCACTTCTTTGTGGTCCTTGTGTTCTTTCGCGGCTGGAAACGGGTCAGCAGGGTACAGTCGGCCATTGGTGTCTGCGGGGTAGAGGGTTTAGCGCGTAGTCGAGTGGAGCTTGCGGGCCTTCGAGACAGGGCTGTTTCCGGAGGTCGCAGCCGGTCACTCTCCGGGATCAATCTGTGT
>MWFF01000185.1 GCA_002071485.1 Verrucomicrobia bacterium ADurb.Bin006
AGCTCATTGTCAACAAAAAACCTGCATGTACACACACTTTTTTCACACTTTCAGAAAATTAGGCGAGGATCAGGGTGATCACATTGCCCTTGCGGTTGACGGCGTGGACCAAGTGATGCCACTTGCCATCATTGATGCTTCCGTCGGGTCCGTAGACCTGGGCGATGCCATTCAGGCTGAAGGACCAGCCGCCCCTTTCATACGAGGGCGCGAAGGTGAGGCCGGGACTGCCATAGGCGTTGGTTGCGCTGCACAGGATCGGCAGGTCGCCGGGGAGCGCCCCCTGCGGCATCCGCACCCAGTAGGCCACGGAGAAATCGACGTCCGTGCCAAACCGCAGGTCGGCGGGCGCGCCGAGCGTGACATAGTTGTACGTCGAGGTGTCCGTGTCGGTGTTGTAGTGCAAGGCCTGGCCGATCAGGCCGGCCACCATGGTCGGGGCGCCGACGGCGGTTCCGTCGTTGTTGCGGCCCGAAGCGTCCTTGGTGTCGCCGTCGAACTTCATGTGGAGGACCAGGTCTTTGGTAGCGTTCCACGAGGCCGGTGCGGGCGGCAGGACGGTGAGGGTGGCGATTCGGCTGAGGACTTCGCCGAGTCTGTTGCTGGCGCGGACGTAGTATTCGTCGGGGCCACTGGGAGTGCTCGATGCGGTGACGGTGTAGGATGCGTTGGTGGCGCCCTCGATCGCAGCACCGTTCTTGAACCACTGGTAGGCAATCGGGAAACTGCCGTCGGCCTGAGACTCGAAGGTCACGCTGGCGGACGGGAGTACGGCCTGAGTGACCGGTTCACGGTTGAAGAACGGTTTGGTGCTGGGATAGAGGGCAGCCTGATAGTGAGCGAGGATGCGCTCTTCGGTCAGGGCCTTGTCGTAGACCGCCACTTCGTCGATCTCGCCAGTCCAGAACACGTTCTCGCCGCCGACAACGGGGTCATAGGCGCCGATGCGAAGCGGGGTGTTGCGATTGCGCGAGTGATCGATGTAGGCATTGCCGTCCCAGACGCCGTTGACATAGGTGCGATGACCTCCAGAACTCGAGTAGAGGATCACGAAGTGCATCCACTTGCCGGCTTGGGCGCCACCCGCGCCGGAGGAACGCACCTTGACTCCGGCATCGAGGTCACCGTAGCCATCGCCGCTGCGCCAGGCTGCGCCGTCCTTCCAAAGAACCAGCCCGTACTGAGGCCGGAACGAGGACAGCGGGGAAAGGAACTTGGTTGTGTCATCGGTTCGGACCCAGCATTCATAGGTGTAATCGCCCGTGGTGACCGGGGGCGGATAGGTTTCGCCCCAGGCCTGATCGGTGTGCAGGAAGGTGGCAGCCGTATTATCGTTGCCGGCCAAGGCTCCCGGGGCGCCGAGCGTCACCGGTGTCCCGAGCCGATTGGTATAATACCCGTCGAAACGGCCGGTGGCGTCGAGCATCAGCTCAGCGTCGGCAGGATCGTCCATGCGAAACCAGGCGCGGGGCGCGTCGGCGGCGACCTCAGCCTCGTAGGAGCCGGCCGCCGGGGCGGCGATCGCGATGGTGGTCGAGGCGCTGTCGGTGGTGCCGACGGAGTTGCTCACCGTGACGAGGTAGGTGCCGGCATCGTCCGCGGTGATGTTGGACAGAACGAAGTCGGGGCCGGTAGCATCCTGAATGGGATTCCCGTTCTTCTTCCAGGTGTAGGTCAGGCCGCCGCCCACGGCGACCACGCCGAGCTTGATCGTTCCGCCCGGGTAGAGCGTGCGGTTGGCAACGGCGATGTCCTTGTAGAAACTCGGCGTCTCCTGATTCAGGACGTAGAGGCTGGCGGGAGCGCTGACGGCCTGGCCGAAGCTGTTATTGACAGCCACGGTGTAATCGCCGGCGTCTGACGCGGCGAGGTTTGGAATGGTGAGTGAACTCGAAGTCGCGTTGGCGATGGGCGTGCCATTCTTGCGCCAGGCGTAGGTCAGGTCCGGCGTGCCACCCGCATCTACGGTCAGGGTCACGGAGTCACCGGCATAGACCGGGTCGACCGGGGCCACGGGGTCGGCGAAAATCTTGGGCGCCAGGCTGCCGACGGCAGCGGCGTACTGGGTGTAGGTCTCGCCGATCGAGAGGGCGCGGCCGAAGATCGCGACCTCGTCCACGGAGCCGACGAATTTGCGTGGGGTTGTGGCGTTGTCGGTCGCGGGGTCCATGCCGATGTAGGTGCTCCCTTCGAATTCGAGCACGGCATGATTGATGTCGTAGCCTCGTCGCGTGATCGGCAAGTAATTCGGGTTGCTGGGCACGAAGAGAACGGCCTTGTCGGGGTGGACGATGAGGGCGACGAAGTTCCACTCGCCGTCGGTCAGGGGCAGCTCGCTCTTCCAGTTGTAGGTGGCCATGTCGCCGTCCCAGTTGTAGCTGAGGTTCAGGCCCGCGACGGCATCCATCTTGAGACCGGCTGTGGTGCCGCTGGCGCCGATGGCCAGGCTGGCCCGATGGAATATAATGCCGGCGTGCTCGGCCTGCGCCCCGCTGGGCTTGACCCAGCACGTAATGGTCACTCCGTTGGTGTTCAGATCGAGAGGGGGGACCTGGACAAAACCGCCGGTCGTGAACTGAAAGGCCTTGTTGCCCGCTTCGAAACCGGGGCCGGTCGGTCCGGCCACGGCCACGGTCGTGGGGGCGATGATTCTGGCGTCGGCGGCGCTGCCGAGCGTGCCCGCATTGACCGCAAAGGCGTCGCCTGCCTCGCTCAACCGCCAATACCCTTTGGGCGCGTCACCCTGGACGACCTGCTGGTAGGGCGTCGCGGGGGCGGCTGCGATGCCGGCCTCGTAGTGGGCGAGAATTCGTTCTGGCGACAGGGCGGTGGTGTAGACGGCGGCTTCGTCGATGCTGCCCTGGTAGTTCCAATAACCGGAGGCGCCATCGGCCCGGGCACCGAAGGTCAGGGGGATCTCGGTGTTCGAGTTGCCGCGGGGCGTTGAAGTGAAGACAGTGGTCGCGCGCTCGATGCCATTCACGTAGATTTTGATATTCGTCCCGTCGTAGACCCCGACGACGTGGTACCACTGGTCAGTGCTCAAATCCATCGTGACGGCCGCGCCGCTCACGGCGGTCAGGCTGCTGTTGTTGTAATAGCGGAAGAGCCAGCCGTTGCCGCCAGTGAGGGTGGTGTCGCCCTGGTAGAAGAGCCAGCCGTTGCGCTGCGCCGGTGGGCCCGTGATGAAGTCGACCGAGGCCGCCGGGCACGCGAGCTCGTTGGTCTGGCCCGGTTTGGCCCAGAACTCGACGCTGATGGCAGTCTCCGAGTTCCAGGCTTCGTTCCATGGGATGCGGACGCGGTTGCCTTCGGCGCCCGGCATATAAACGGCGAGGTTCGACGGATCGCTGACAATGGCGCCGGCCACAGCCCGCTCGACGCCGTTGCGGAACTCGCCGTTGCCGGCGGCGCCGACGCTGCCGATGTTCACCGCCTGAAGCGTGAGGGGCGGCGGAGCCGTGGTTTCGTTCAGTCGGTAATACGCGGCGGGCCCCTGTGAAAGGACGGTGCCGGGGTAATCCGCGCGGGCGGACACAACGGCCACCGCCGTCAACAGAGCGGCCCAGGTGATTTTGAGTTTTGGAAGTTTCATTAGTTTCACTTTCTTGAGTTATTGACTCAACAGTCCGCTTTTAGCAGAGGCGAACCGGGCGAATCGAGAGAAAAAGCAGCAACTTGTCTCTCCGCGAGCGGTTGGGACCGCAGACGGGCAAAGTCGCGTTTCTCCTGCACAATCTCGGAGGGCAGGCCGCCTGTGGGCACGCCGGCCGATCAACGCCGATGTCTGCTCCGCGGGCCGGGTCGCCTGCCTGCCGGCAGGCAGGCCTGACCCGGCGCCTGTGCGGTTCTCGATGTCAGACTCGGACCGGAATGGCTTGGGCAGGTTTCAGGCCGCGGGCGCGAACTGGCGCAGGTACTTCACGGCCACACGGAGGTCCTTGGGCCATGGGGAGACAATCTCGATGTTCTCCCCGGTCACCGGATGAGGGAGATTGAGGCTTGCCGCATGCAGCGCCACGCGTCCCATGAGTGGACGCTCCTGACGGCCTGGTTTCAAGCGATAGGCGCGCTTGAGGCGCGAGAGCCACAGCGGCTGGCCGCCGTAGAGTGAATCGCCGACAATGGGCAGGCGTTGCGACCACAGATGCGCGCGGATTTGATGGCTGCGGTTGGTGTGCGGCGAGCACCGCAAGAGGGTGTACCCCACAAACGATTCCTCGACCAGGCAGGCCGTGATCGATTTCTTGCCTCGTTGGGCGTCCACGCGCATTCGTCCCGGCTGGCGGGGATCGGGAGCCAGCTTGGCGATGATATCGAAAGCGGCTTTGGCTGGGGCGCGCTGGACCAGGGCGACGAAGGTCTTGGCCGGCGTCCCGCTGCCAAGGTGATTGGCCAGTGTGATCAGAATCTGCTTGCTCTTGGCGAGGAGGAGCACGCCAGAGGTGTCGGCATCGAGCCGATCCGCATGAGCGAGGTAGGCGAGACCGCGCGTTCTTGCCCATGGAGCGCCTGCTCGAATGCCCGCATGAAGCAGGGCCATCAGGTTGGGGCGGGCCGGTTCATTCCGATCGGGCGAGGTGAGGAGTCCGGCCGGTTTGTCGAGCGCCAGCAGGGAATCGTCTTCGAAGAGGACCGGGATTTCCCAGTACTCGTGGGTGGACCGCGATGAGAGCTTGATTGGACTGGTCATGCGAGACGGCTAATCCGTCTCCTCTTTGGCCAAGCCGGTATCGATGCGACTTTGTTCGACCTGTTTGCGGAACCAGTCGTTGAAGGCCTGGTATTCCGAGGTTTGCCGCAGTTTGGCCAGGTATCCGGGCAGCTCTTCCTTGAGTTCAGCGTCGGTGACTGGCACCCGTTCCTTGACATAAAGGACCATACCGCCATCGCGTGTGCTGATTGCGTCGGTTGGCCTGCCGGCATCGAGCGTGCGCACCGCCCGGCGCGCCTGGTTCAGATCGACCTGCCGGTCCCAATTGGGCACCGGGCCCGAGGCGACTCCGAACTTGGGCAGGGCGATTGGAGTCAAACCCGCCTCGGCGTGGATGGCGGCCCAGGTCTTGCCTTGCGCCAATCCATTGGTCAGTTGAATCACGAAATTCGTGCAGGCCTCGCGCGCCAGCCGCACGGCCTGGTCCTGGATGTACTCCTGTTCGACGCGCGTCCGAATGTCTTCCAACGCGGGGATTTGGCTCGGGATGCGTTGCTTGAGCGCAATCAGATAAACCGCGTCTTCGCCGCGGATGGGAGAGAGTGAGACGGGGTATTCGGGTGTCAGCTTAAAAGCCATGCTGACGAAATTCTCGCGCACTCGAAGCCCTTGCGGGGACTCGGTCTCGGCGAAGGGCTGGGTGAGGGCCGTGACCAGCCCCTTTTCGGCCGCCTGGGCGACGAAGGTGTCCGCGGTCAAATTGGTCATCGTCTCAAACGCACTGGCAAAGAGGGCGGCTGCCTTATGGGCCTCTGCGAGGGATTGCTGGCGCTGGGTTTGGTTGAGGATTCGTTCCTTGGCCGCCTCGGGTGCCATGACCTGTCCGTTGGTGTCGACAAAGGCGTTGGGATTGCTCGACAGGTAGATGCGCTCGATTTCGGCGGCCAGGTTTGTGCGTCGGGCCAGGGCAGCCTCGGCCTGCGCCAGATAATTCGTCACGTCGAAGCGCAGGTAGTGCAACTGGACGCGGTCAGGGGTGCGATAGACGCTCAGTCGATTCGAATAGAACTGGCCGATGGCCGCGGGATCCAACTGGACGCTGGCGATGTGGTTCGACGCGGGAAAGACCACAGCCTCCGCGACGATCTTCTCGTTTTCCTCCTGAAACAGCTCGGTCGCCTGGCGCGGCGTGATCAGCTTGCCCGGAAGTCCTGCAATCTCGGCCAGGTGGTTGATGCCGATATCGCGGCGGATGAAGCCCTGGAGGGCCTGTTCGGACACTCCGTGGCGTTGGCGGAGTTCGGCGACGAAGTTGTCGTATTTCGCCTTGGCCGTGGCTGGCTGGTCGCCGCCGAAATTGTCGATGATCCACTGGGCCACCGCCGATTCGCTGACCTGGATGTTGAGAGCATCGAGCCGATCGATCAACACCAGGCGGTTCTGCGTCTCCTGTCCAACATTGAAGCCCATTCGCCGCGCGTCCGCATCGTCCGGCCATGAGCCGAACCTCAGGAAGTAAGAAAGGCGGACATCGCCGAGCGCATCGATGTACTGCTGTCGGGAGATCGGGCGCCCGTTGAGCGTCCCGAACTGGGATCGCCTGCCGCCTCCCCCGCGGCCCTGTCTGGCCATGGGCGTGAAGTAAATGACAAAGCTGACGATGACCGCGGCGATAATGAAGCCCCACAGCCAAGTCTGATGTTTACGAATCGCGGCAAACATAGGTCAAAGCAAAGCGACAACGTATCCGCCGCGCAAGCTGACGGTCAAACGCAAAAGCAACGCCCTGCAATCGGCGAATCTGCTTGACGCTCCCCGGCGAGCGTTCTACCGATGCCCGCGACAAACACACTGCCGTGTTGGTGTTGACTCAACTCATGAACCCGATCGCTGACCGTTGTTCTCTCGCCTTGTGTGCCGGCCTGATGCTCGCCGGGCCATGCGCCCAGCCGATCGCGGCGGGCGAGGCCGTCGCCTTGCCGAAGCTGCGCGCCGTGCCGTTCACCGACGTTGTTATTGCCGATTCGTTCTGGGCGCCCCGGCGAGCGACCAATCGCCTTGCCTCGATCCCCGCCAATCTGGCCATGCTCGAGAAATCCGGCAATCTCCGGAACTTCGAACTGGCGGGCGCCGGTGCGACGAACGGGTACACGGGCCCCGTGTTTATGGATTCGGACCTTTACAAGGCACTCGAGGCGGCGTCCTGCTCCCTGGCCACGGACCCCGACCCCGAATTGGCGCGGCGGCTCGACGGCATCATCGCCGCCATTGCCAAGGCCCAGCGACCGGATGGTTATCTCAACACCTACTTCACGGTGAAGGAGCCGAATCTCCGGTGGGCGAATCTTCGGGATTGGCACGAATTGTACTGCGCCGGCCACCTGTTCGAGGCCGCCGTCGCCCATTTCCAGGCCACCGGCAAGCGCGACCTGCTCGATGTCGCCATCCGATTCGCCGATCACATCGATGCCCTGTTCGGCGAGGGCCCGGGCAAACGGATGGGATACCCGGGTCATCCTGAAATCGAACTGGCGCTGGTCAAGCTCTGGCGCGTGACGGGAGAGCGCCGGTATTTCAATCTCGCCAGATTCTTTGTCGAGAATCGGGGACGGCGCTTTTTTGCCGAGGAACACAAAACGCCCCTCGACCGCTACGACGGCACCTACTGGCAGGATGACATGCCGATCCTCGAACACCGCAACATCAAGGGCCATGCGGTCCGGGCGGCCTACCTCATGAGCGGCGCCACCGATGTGGCCGCCGAGACGTCGGATCCGGGTCTCCTGCGCATGCTGGGGCGCGTCTGGCGCAACACTAGCCAAAAGAACATGTACCTGACCGGCGGCATTGGCCCTTCGAGTCATAACGAAGGATTCACCACCGACTACGACCTGCCCAACGCGACTGCGTACCAGGAGACCTGCGCGTCGGTGGCGCTGGCGCAGTGGAATTATCGGTTGGCTCTGCTCTATGGCGATGCCCGCTATGCCGATGTTCTCGAACGATCACTCTACAACGGCGTGTTGGCAGGGGTCTCGCTCGATGGAACCCTCTTTTTTTACGTCAACCCTCTCGCCAGCTCCGGCACCCACCACCGATCGCCGTGGTTCGGTTGCGCCTGTTGCCCGCCGAATGTGGCCCGAACCCTGGCCTCCCTGGGCGGCTATGCCTATGCGGCGTCCGATCAGTCGCTTTGGGTGAATCTCTACATTCAGGGATCCGCCAAAGCCACCCTCGGAGGCAGCCCCGTCAAACTCGAGGTGGCGACCGAGTATCCCTGGGAGGGGCGGGTCACGCTGCGTCCGGAGCTTCCTTCGCCCTGCCGCTTCGAGCTGCGGCTGAGGGTGCCAGGATGGTGCGAGGGGGCGACCATTGCGGTCAATCAGCAGCCGGTGACGCCCTTGACCATCGAGAGAGGCTATGCCGTTTTGGCGCGCGAGTGGCGGACCGGCGACACGGTGGATCTGAACCTGCCGATGCCCGTCCAGCGCATGGTGGCGCATCCGCTGGTGAAGGAGAATCGCGGCCTGGTCGCGCTTCAGCGGGGACCGCTGGTCTATTGCTTCGAGGCCTGCGATCACACCGAATCGCTCGCCTCCATTTCCGTCCCTGTCTCCGCCGAACTGGCAACCGTCCGATCCCCGCACCTTCCGGGGGGCGTTGTCGGACTTCAGGGCACGGGCGAGATCGCCCCGGATCGGGTCTGGACCGGCCATCTCTACCAACCCTCCGTGCCGACCCGGCGGGTGCCTGTCACCGCAATCCCGTACTTTGCATGGGACAACCGGGCCGCAGGCGCTATGCGAGTGTGGCTTCCAATCGTCCCGCCCGTGCCTCTCGTCGGCGGACTCGAGACCCAGGCTGCCGTCGCCGTCTCGTTCGCCAACAGCAACAGTCAGCCGCAGGGGATCAATGACGGGCTCGAACCGAAGAAGTCGGACGAACAGCCGCCGGCCCTTTGCCATTGGTGGCCACACAAAAACCAGACCGAATGGGCCCAGTACACCTGGAGACAGCCGGTCAGAGTCTCCGGCGCCCGCGTCTACTGGTTCGATGACACCGGACGCGGCGCCTGCCGGATTCCCGCCTCGTGGCGGATCGAGCATCTTGATGGCGAGCAGTGGAAGCCTGTAGCCGGGGTTTCGGAATACCCAATCAAACTCGATTCCTGGTGCGCCGTCGATTTCGAGCCAGTGACCACCACTGCGCTGCGTCTCGTTGTTCAACTCCAGGAACAATGGGCCGCGGGCGTCCACGAGTGGCAAGCGATCCCCGTCGAAGAGGACTGAGCGGACCCTCGTGCAGCGGGCTCATCCACCTCTTCGATCGGGGAGCAGGGCCCGTAGCCGCCAAGCACCGTGTTCACTTGCGATGGCGGGGGAGAAGATGCGCCCCCCGTCGGCCTTTTCCTCTTCATGAATTGGCGAGGGCAGGGCCGGCCGTGCATCTGTGGTTTGTTGGTTGGAATGGAGTTTGCGCCGCGTGGGGGCACCCGACCCGATCACCGAGAGTATCCCTCCGGTGGGGCGACGTCCTCGTCGCCCGCAAGCACCATCGGCGACTGCCATGGTCGGGGACGAGGACGTTCCCACTCCTACGCCTTAGTGTGTCCGTCGCAGAGCACGGGCCCCGGAGCCCTCGCCGGGCGACTGAACGCCGGCATCAAACAGAGACACCACAAGGCCGGTCCCGAGTGACTTTCGAGTGGCGTCGGCGATTCTGCTTCGCCATGATGGCGCCGATGACTCGCCTTCGCTTACACCTCTGGCGTTTGTTCATTTCTCACGCTCATCGTCTTGCCGGTTGCCTGGCCGTCGGCCTGGTGTCGACCGCTTTGGGCCAACACGATCGCCCCGCGGCCGGCCTCCCGCCGGTCCCAGTCTCGGGCTTGGCTTATACCAACGCCTTTTTCCCCGGCGCGACCTACCGGGCTGACGTGCCCGCCCAGGAGAGCCTGATCGGATTTGCCGCCGGGGAACGCGCCAGCACCGCCGCCGAAATCGAACGCTGCCTCAAAGCCTGGAATGCTGCTGCACCCGATCGGACACGCCTGGTCGAGTACGCCCGCAGCCACGAGAACCGCCCGCTCCATTACCTGCTGGTCACGGCCCCTGCCAACCTTGCCCGGCTCGACCAGATTCAATCGAGCTTGGCTCGTCTTGGCGATCCGCGCAGCCTCAGCGAAGCGGACGCGCGCGGCTTGATCGACACACTGCCGGCAGTTGCCTGGCTCGCGCACACGATTCACGGCGACGAGACTGAGGGCTCGGACGCGGCGTTGGCGCTCGCTTATCACCTGGTCGCGGCGGAGGACTCGACGACAGCGCAACTGCTGGCCAACCTCGTGATCATCATCGATCCGCTGATGAATCCGGACGGGCGCGACCGGTTCGTGAAGATGATCGCCGAGCACCGCGGCGCTTTGCCGAACCTCGACGACCAATCGCTGGTCCACGAAGGATACTGGCCCTACGGGCGCGGGAACCACTACCTGTTCGACCTGAACCGGGATTGGGCTCTGGGGGTGCACCCCGAGACCCGCGGCCGGATTCGCGAGATCAGCCGCTGGAATCCCCAGTTGTTTGTTGACGCCCATGGCATGGGATCCCAGGCGACCCACCTGTTCTCGCCCCCGCGCGAGCCCGTCAACCCCAACATCCCCCCGGGCCGGGCGGAGTGGGGACTCCTCTTTGCCCGAGAACAAGCGCGCGCCATGGATCGGATTCCATTCCTCTACTACACGGGCGAGTGGCATGAGGAGTGGTATCCGGGGTATGCCGACGGCTGGAGTTCGTGCCGTGGCGCCGTGGGAATTCTCTACGAGCAGGCGCGCGTGGCGGAGGACGGGGTGCGTCGCCCCGGCGGACGCCTTCTCAGTTACAGGGAATCCGTCCACCACCACATCGTGGGGGCGATGGCCAACCTGAGAACCCTCGAACGCAATGCCCGGCAGCTCCGCGAGTACCTTTATCAAACCCGCAAGGCGGCTCTGGACCCCGGTGGCCCATACGGTCAGCGCACGTTCGCCATCCTGCCCACCGCCAACCAGAGCCGGCTGGCGACTCTCGTCGATCTGCTCCGGCTTCAAGGCATCGAACTCCACCAGGCGACCGCTGAAATCAGCGCGCCGCGCGCCCTGGATCAGTTGGGGCGGGAACGGCAGAATTGCGCGCTGCCTGCCGGAACGCTCCTGATCCCCAACCGCCAACCGCTGGCCCATCTCGTCAGCGCCCTGCTCGAATTCGATCCGCACTTCAAACCAGAGATGCTCGCCGAGGAGCGCAAGGAGCTTCTGCGTTTTGGCCGGTCACGCATCTATGACACCACCGCGTGGAATCTGACCATGCTCTTTGGGCTCGAAGCGTTCACGCTCCCAACCGACCTGCCCGAAGGCACGAAGCCATTCGAATCGCCATCGAAGCCCGCCCCCATCCTCGGGGAGGTCGATGCGCCGGTCGCGTTCGTTTTCGACGGGGCCGACGATCATGCGGTGACCGCCGCCGCGCGCCTGATGGAGCGGGGGATTGAGGTCCGCGCATCCGACAAATCCTTTCGCTTGGACGACCGCGATTTCGCCCGCGGTTCGATCGTTGTGACTCGACTGGACAACCGCGACTTCAGCGGCAACTGGCGCGAGACGATCGAGCACACGGCCGTCGAACTGGGCCTCCCGGCCGTGGGGCTCTCAACCGGCCTGGGCGAGGGCGATCTTCCGGATCTTGGCGGCCGCCACTTCCGCCGCCTCGAACCGCCGCGCATTGGCGTGCTGGCGCGGGGCCGATTCAGTTCGACCGACTACGGCTCGATCTGGCAGGCGATTGACCAACACCTCGGTATCCGCCACAGCCACCTCGAAATCGATAGCAACCCCGGCGACCTCACCCGCTACAATGTCCTGATCGTTCCGAAAACGTGGTCGGCCCTGCCGACGGGTCTGCTCGACAGTCTGAAGGAGTGGGTGCGCGGGGGCGGAACCCTGATCGTCGTTGCGACCTCGGTCAACGCCTTTGTCGCCCCGAAAGCCGAGTTCAGCAAAGCCAGACTGTTGGGCGATGTCCTCGACAGGCTTCCCGAGTACGAATTGGCGATTCTGCGCGAGTGGGAGGGCTGGACCGGCGTTGTCCCGCCTCTGGACAAGGTCTGGCGGCACATGGCCAAGCCCGATCTCGAGTACCCTTGGCAAACGGTCAAGGGGGCGCATCCCGATGAAAAGGAACTCAAGAAACGTGAGGCCTGGCAGTCGCTCTTCATGCCTCAAGGGGCCTTTCTCGCCGCCAGGGTCGACACCGACCACTGGCTCACAGCCGGTTGCGACGAGATGCTGCCGATTCTGGCGGACACCCAACCCGTCCTGATGGCAGCCGAGGGCGTCGAAGCCCCGGTGCGGTACGGTCACTGGGTGGCGGCCCGCCCTGTGAAGTACGCGTCCGCCGACGCCGGGACTGGGGAGCGACGGAGTCGGTCCGATCCGTCCGATCCGTCCGATCCGCAAGCCAAGACAACGCAAGACAGCGACAAAAAAGAGGGAAAGGAGCCCGCCCGACTCGGCTGGTGCGCGCCACCGCCCGGCACGGAAACCTATCTCCGCATGAGCGGCTTGCTCTGGCCCGAGGCGGCCCATCGACTCGCCAACTCCGCCTGCGTCACCCGGGAACGCCTTGGGCGCGGCCAGGTGATTCTCTTCTCGATTTCGCCGACTTTCCGCGGCGGGACCCGCGGCCCGCTGAGAATCTTCCTCAACGCTGTGGTCTGCGGCCCCGGTTGGGGTGCGAACCAGCGCATCGTTCCTTAGGGTCAGTGCGCCCCCTGGCGTTGTTGGATGCGCGTGAGGGCCCAGGAGGCGTGTTCGGCGATGAGAGGCTCGTGATCGCGCGCAGCGCATTCGAGGGCGGGGAGAGCAACCGCGGTTCCAATGTTGCCAAGGGCGACGCAGACATTGCGCAGAAGGCCGCGCCGCTTCGCTCGAGCGAGCGGCGTGTCGGCGAAACGGCTTCGGAATCCGGAGTCGTCGAGGCGGAGCAACTCGATGAGATCGGGTTCAGCCAGGTCGGGGCGAGCGTGTTTGCGCATCAGGGATCCGGCCTGAGCAAAGCGGTTCCAGGGACACACCGACAGGCAATCGTCGCAACCGAAGATGCGGTTCCCGATGGCGGGACGCACCTCGGCGGGAATGGGGCCTTTGAGTTCGATGGTCAAATACGCGATGCAGAGCCGGGCATCGAGTTCGAACGGGGCGATCAAGGCGCGCGTGGGGCAGGCCTCGAGACACCGGGCGCAGGAACCGCAGCGATTGGCCTGAGGCGGGTCCGGCTCGAGTTCAAGCGTGGTGAGAATTTCGCCCAGAAAGAACCAATTGCCGAGCTGGCGGCTGACGAGGTTGGTGTGCTTGCCGATGAAGCCGATTCCAGACCGCTGTGCCAAATCCCGTTCGAGCACGGGGCTGGCATCGACGCACGCCATCGAGCGGGGGGCGGGGTGATCGAGCGTGGCGATGAAGGCAGCTAGCTGCTCGATGCGTTGGGCGAGGACGTCATGGTAATCGGCGTGGCGCGCGTAGCGGGCGACGAGGCCGCGGAGTTGCGGTGACGCCCGGGCAGACGGCGGGGCCGGGGCCTGCCAGTAACTCGCCGCGAGCGTGACGACGCTGCGGGCTCCGGACAGCAGAATCCGGGGATCGGCGCGTTGGGCGGCAGTCCGGAGCAAATAGGCCATCGTCCCGTGCCGACCGGCCTCGAGCCAGGCTATGAATCGGGGGGCATGGGGGGGCGGATCGGCGCTGGTAACGCGGCATGCGTCGAATCCGAGTTGGCGGGCACGCTGGCAGAGGGCTGCTTTCATCTGCGCCGGGCCGAGCGCCTGGCTGAGGCGAATTCGCGGAGGACGTGGCAGATCACGTCACGGAGTCGACGCGGGCCGGTGTTCACGAGGACGTCGGCCTGTCGGTAGAACGGCTCGCGTCGGGCGAGGAGTTCGCGAATATGCGCCCGGGGGTTGGGAACTCGGAGGAGCGGGCGATGGGAATGGTGGCGGACGCGTTCCCAGATCACGTCCGCGGTTGTCCAGAGGCAGACGACCAGGGCGTGGCGTTTGAGGCTGACGAGGTGATCGAGATTGGCTCCGAGGCCGCCCCCCGTGGCGATCACGGTCCGGTCGCACTGAGCAAGATCCTCGACCACCTGGCGCTCGAGTTCGCGAAAAACCTCCTCGCCATCCTGCGCGAAGATGTCCGCGACGGACTTGTGCGCGCGCGCTTCGATGAGCCGATCCGTGTCGACGAAGTCGAAGCCGAGGTGATACGCGGCGGCGTGGCCGACGGTGGACTTGCCGGTGCCCATGAAACCGATGAGCGCCAGATTCCGGATCGTGCGATCAGGATTCATCGGCGCGGCAAGAGGGGACCACGCGCCTGTCGGGTGCGAGGCGTGCGGCGGGCCTGCCAGACTTGCAGCACGCCTTCGAGCGTCAGGCGGGGCGCGACCGCCATGATCTCCGGCAGGCTGCGCGCCATGAGCCGGGCGTAGCCGCCGGTGGCCACGACTGGCGGGCGGGAGCAGCCCAATTCGCGCCGCACTTCGGCGACCAGCGTGCGGATCAGACCGCGGTAACCGAGCACGGCGCCGATCCGCATGGCCTCGGCGGTGCTGCGTCCGATGGCCTTGCGCACCTCGCGGATTCGAACGCGCGGCAGCAACGCGGTCTTTTCGTGGAGGTAATCGGTGAGGGCGGCCAACCCCGGGGCGATGATGCCGCCGACGTAGTCGCCGGACTCATTGACAACGTCGAGGGTGACCGCCGTGCCGAAATCGAGAACCAGCACCGGGGCGCCATATCGGCGGCGCGCAGCCACCGCGTTGGCGAGGCGGTCCGGCCCGATCGATGCGGGATGGGGATAGTCGATCCCCAGACCGCGCACGGTGCGATACGTGAGTTCGAAGGGTTCAATGCCCCAGGCGGCCGACAACGCGCGGCGCACGCGTTGGGTGGCGCGAGGCACGACGCTGCAGAGAGCCACCCCTTCCAGAGGGCGGCTCCCGACCCATCGGGCGGCGGCCCTGGCCGCAGTGCCGTCAAACCACCCGGATGTCGCCACGTCGAGACTTCGGTCGATTCGCCGCGCCGTGGCGAGCCCCAGGTGCGTGTGGGTGTTCCCAATGTCGAGAACAAGGATCATTTGGCGAGCGTGACGTCGCCGCCGGTAATTCGTTCGAGGCGGCCGTGCTCGGTCCGCACCAACAGCGCGCCTTCGGAATCGAGCGATTCGGCTCGCCCGCGAATGCGCCGGGAGCCGAGCAGAATGGTGACATCGCGGCCCAGGGTGGTGCAGAGCTGCTCCCACTCGGCGGCGAGCCCCTCGAATTGCCCCTCCTTGAGCCGGAGATAATCGCGATCAAGCGCGCGCAGGACGGTGACGGCCAATTCGGCCCGGTCAAAGGGGCGGCCGGCTTCGGCGCGCAACGACGTGGCGATGCGCCGAAGGTCCGGCGGAAAGTCGCCAGCCGCCTGGTTCACGTCCAGCCCGATCCCGAGCACGACATGCCGGATGCGATCCAGCTCGGCAGTGGGTTCGGTCAGGATGCCGGCCACTTTGCGTCCGCCCACGAGGATGTCGTTGGGCCATTTCACTTCCAGCGTGAAATCGGTCTGCTCCCGAATCGCGCGCGCCAGCGCGGTGGCCGCCATGATCGTGAGCTGAGTGGCTTCGTGCGGACGCAGCACGGGGCGGAGCAGGATCGAGAACCAGAGTCCGGCCCCGCGGGGCGAGACCCAGCGGCGTCCGAGGCGACCGCGCCCTTTGGTTTGAGACTCGGCGAACACCACGACGCCTTCCCTGACGCCGTCGCGGGCGAGCTTCTCGATGATGTCGTTGGTCGATGTGGTCTCGCGGAAGACACGGATGTCGCGACCGATCACTCGAGTCTTGCCGAGGCGCGACAGCAGATCATCCGCGTGCAGAACGTCGGGCGTGCTCAGGAGGCGGTAGCCGCCGTGCGGGCTGGCCGTGATCTCGTAGCCCAACGCCCGCAAATCCTCGATGCGCGCCCACACGGCCGCGCGGCTGACTCCCAGACGCTGCGCCAACTCGGTCCCGGAGAGGGAACCGGCGCCGGAGCTGCGCAACGCGGTCAGAATCTCGGCGTCCATGTTCATCGCGAGCCTGTCATCGAATCCTGATGCGCGGCGGCAAAATCCAGCGCCAGATCGACCGCCCGCGCCGAGTGGGTCAGCGCGCCAACGGAGACGAAGTCGACCCCGGTTGCGGCCACGGCGCGCACCGACACCAGGTCGATGCCGCCGCTGGCCTCGGTCAGGGCCCTGCCGGCGATCAGAGTCAGGGCGCGACGCATCCGCCGCGGGGACATGTTATCGAGGAGGATGATATCGGCGCCGGCATCCACGGCCTGTTTGACCTGGGCGAGGGTGTCGGCTTCGACCTCGACCTTGAGCCGCGGATACCGCCGCCGGGCCCGCATGACAGCGGCGGCGATGGGATTGGGTTGTTCGCCGGCCAGAGCGGCAAGGTGGTTGTCCTTGATCAGCACGAGATCGTCGAGTCCCTGGCGGTGGTTGAGTCCGCCACCGCACGCGACGGCGTACTTCTCGAAGCGGCGCCATCCGGGTGTGGTCTTGCGGGTATCGAGGATGCGCGCGCGCGTGCCGGCGATGGCGGCCACGTAGCGGGAGGTGAGCGTCGCAACGCCCGAGAGCCGCTGCAGGAAGTTCAGGGCGACCCGCTCAGCAGTCAGCAGCGCCCGGGCGGGGCCTTCCAGGCGCATAACCGGCTGGCCTGTCCCGATGCGATCCCCGTCGGCTGCGAGCGGTTGGATGCGAGTTCTGGGCGAGAGGCACCGGAAGGTCGCCGCAGCGATGCCCAAGCCGGCGAGCACCAACTGCTCACGGGCAACCACATGCGCCTGGGTGCGGGCGCCGGCCGGGACGGTTGCCAGGGTTGTGGCATCGCCTTGCCCAATGTCTTCGGTCAAGGCCCGCCGCACCGCCGTCCGGATTTCCTGGGGTGAAAGTGCGATCACCAATGCATCATCCCCCAGGACAGGCCCAGGATGAAGGCAAAAAAGCGGGATACCCGCGGCACCAGTGGATCAGCGAGTCTCCGGCTCCGCCGCGGTCACAACTCCATGAACCATGCAGGCGCATTTGCATTTCTCCCGTTTTGAGACACTGTTGCCCGCACTGGCTCGGGTTTCGGAGTCTTCCGCTTCGCGGCGGTCAGGACACGATGAAGCCCGCGGGCCAGCCCTGATGGCCAGAACGAGCTATGGACGTGCTATACTTGATCGGCGTGCTTGCCGCGTGGTTTGTATTGATGAAGTGGGTGTTGCCGCGATTCGGCCTCCGCACCTGAATGTCGGACGGTTGCTCGGTCGAGCAACATCGCAAACACCCCGAATCCGCCCGCCGCGAATCCGCACCCCCGGAATCGGACAAGGACGTTTGAGTTCACTGGCGCCGGTACGGCGTCGGGATCACCAGCTTACCGGAATCTTCCTGGTGTTGCCGAAGCGGTCCTTGAAGATCAGGTGGTGCTGGGTGTGACCGTATTCGTGGACGAGCTTGGTGATTTTCACGTCGTAGCAGCAGTATTCGGCGATCTCGATCAGCTTGCCTTCCCGAAACCACCGGATGGCCTGCATGCCGTCGCTCGTCTTTTCGATGCCCAAGGTAGCCGTGGCAATCGAATCGAGTGAGAGCCGATGCGGCAGCGTTTTCTGCAGCTCGACCAGCATATCGAGCGTTGGGATTTGGGATCGATCGAAGAACGGAGAATGGCCGGCCAGGACCTCGTAGTCGAACCGCAGGATATTGAATCCGACAACACGGTCGGCCCGGCGCAACTCCTCGATCAGGTCGTTGACGCGGGATTCGGGGTAGATCTGGTAGGTCCCGCGGGCGGTGCTGAAGGTGACACCGACGCTCATGCGCATGTCGCGAATCTTGTTCCAGCCGCCGACCTCCTCGGCGGACTTCTGCGTTTCAAGATCGAAGTAGACGATGTTGCTCACAGGCTGGGTCTGGCTTAGCAGGGAGTGCGTCCCCGCTCAATACCGGAGTCGATCGAAGGACAGTTCACCGCGGCCGGCGGCGGCTCGAGGCCGGCCGGGCCTGCCAGGACGCAGCCCGTTCGCCTTCCCAGATGCGTTCGAGAGGCTGACGTCGCCGCACGCAATCAGCCCGACGCTCGCTGACCAGAATCTCCGGGGGAAACGGGCGGCTGTTGTAATTCGAGCCCATGACCGCGCCGTAGGCCCCAGCGCTGAACAACGCGAGGTATTCGCCTTCGTCCACCGCCGGCAAAAGCCGGTCGCGGCAAAAGAAATCGCCCGACTCGCAGATCGGTCCGACCACGTCGAACAAGGCTTGCGCTCCGCAGCGGCAGCGGAGCGGGAGGATTTCGTGATACGCGTCGTAGAATGCCGGACGCACCAGATCGTTCATGGCGGCGTCGACAATGAGAAACCGTTTCTCGCCTGTCTTCTTCACGTACTCGATGCGAGTGACAAGGATGCCCGCGTTGCCGACGAGAAACCGGCCGGGCTCGACCAGGATTTTCAGGCCCAGCGGACGCAGCAGGGGGACGAGCTTCGATGCGTACGTGACGGGGGTGAGCAGTCCTTTGGCCGCGGGCGTCACCCACCAGTCGGGCTGGCCGCTGGCCAGAGCGGATTCGTAGACGATGCCAATCCCGCCGCCGATGCTGAAGAACTCGATTCCGTATTTCTTCGCCAGCGTGGCGGCCAAAGGCGCGACCCGGCGCACCGCCGACTCGAACGGTTTCACCTCGGTCAGTTGGGATCCGATGTGCATTTGGATGCCCCGAAGCCGCAGATGCTTGAGCCGGGCGGCGCGCTGGTAGAGCGGCAGAACGCTCTCGAAAGCGATCCCAAACTTGTTCTCGTAGGTGCCGGTGGTGATCTTGGCATGGGTCTGAGCGTCGACATTCGGGTTGACGCGCACGGCCACAGGCGCCCGTTTCCGGAGCCGAGCCGCAACCCGGTCGATCCGCGCCAACTCGGCCTCGCTCTCGACGTTGAACGCATAGATCCCGCGGCGCAGGGCCAGGGCGATTTCGGCTTCCGTCTTCCCAACACCGGCAAAGACGCATCGCGCCGGGTTGCCGCCCGCCGCTATGACACGCTCGAGTTCGCCCGCGCTGACGATGTCGAAACCCGATCCGAGGTCGGCGAAGGTCCTCAAGACGGCGAGGTTCGAGTTTGCCTTGACGGCGTAGCAAATGAGGTTGTCCAGCGGAGCCAACACCGCATCGAGGCGTCCGTAATGGTCTTCGAGAGTCTTCTGGGAATAGACATAGAGGGGTGTGCCGTACTCTCGGGCGAGTCGTTCCACCCGCAATCCCTCACAGTGGAGATGCCCATCCACGTACCTGAAATAATGCATGATCCGCATCTCTGCCAGACTCGAGGGCTCTTGTCACGACTGGAACACCATAAAGCTTTACCCCTGACCGCACCACGCGTAGGTTCGGACCCGTGGATCCACACGATTTCACGGTGCGCCGCGCCACGCTCGATGACCTGCCGACGTTGAAGGGGCTCTGGGATGTCAATCGGCTTCCCGCCCTCGATCTCGAACGCCATCTGACGGAGTTTCAACTCGTCTTGCGGGCGGACGGCGTGCTTGCGGGAGCGGTGGGGCTGCGCGCCTGCGGCGCCCAGGGGCTGGTCCACAGCGAAGCGTTCTATTCACAGCAACTCGCCGATCCGGTCCGGTCCGCGGCCTGGCAGCGCCTGCAAATCCTGGCCCGCAACCAGCGCTTGGGCCGGCTCTGGATTCATGGCGAAGCCGCCCCCGGCTGGCAGGCGCTCGGATTCAAGCGGGCCATGGCCGAAGACCTGAAGAAGCTGCCGCCGATTCTGGGAGGCGAACTGGGGCCATGGTTCACCGTCGCGCTGATCGACGAGACTGCGTTGGCCGAGGTGGTCGAGCGAGAGTTGACTGTCTTCCAGCAGGAGGCCAGGGCCGAGAATGAGCGCCTGCGGCAGCAGGCCCTCTGGTTCAAGTGGATTGCCGGCCTGATCGTGTTCGGCTTCCTGGCCGGCGCCGTATGGGTCCTCTACCGCGTGTTCTCCTCCCAGAATCGCCGCCGAATCCTCCGCTGAAGCAGAGGCAATTCGAGAAGGCATCCTATGAATCCGAACTCGGAATCGTCTTCGAACGGGGGCTGCGCGTGTTCAGGCGGCTGGCCGCGTCGCGACTTTCTCAAAGCCGTCGGCCTGGGAACGGCTGCGGCTGCAGTGCATCCATGGGAGGCCATGGCCGGCCCGTTCACCAGGGCCGATTTCGAGAAACTGGTCCCGCGCGACAAGAAGCTGCGTCCGGAATGGGTGAAATCGCTGTTCGAGCGTGGCGAGCGGACCGTCTATCGGGGGTCGGACCTGGATCACATCGGGATGCCGATTGGCGGGCTATGCGCGGGCCAGGTGTATCTGAGCGGCGACGGGCGGCTTATGCACTGGGACATCTTCAACCAGCACATTGGCACGGGGGCGGAGCATTACGCCAAGCCGATGGCGATGAACCAGCCTTTCATGCAGGACTTTCATATCCGCGTGACCTCGGGCACAAGGAGCCGGGTCCGCCGACTGTGCCGCGACGACTGGCGCGACGTATCGTTCAACGGGCAGTACCCCATCGGGCGCGTCGAGTATCGTGATCCGGAGTTCCCGGTCAGTGTCGATCTCGAGGCGTTTTCGCCATTCATCCCTTTGAATACGGCGGATTCGTCGCTCCCGGCAACGGTCATGCGCTTCAGAGTGCGCAACACGAGCGATGCGGGGGTTTCAGTGCAGCTCGGTGGGATACTGCAGAATGCCATCTGCCTTCACACAGGGAAGACCCGGCAGGGATTCCGCTGCAACCGGCTGGTCCGTGAGGAAAACGCATTGATCCTCGAAGCCTCGGCCGAGGATTTGCCCGCGGGGCCGTCCACGGCGCGAGCCGACATCGGTTTCGACGATTTCGAGCGGGAGAGCTATGGCGATTGGCTGGCCGGCGGCGCGGCGTTCGGGAGCGGGCCGGTCGAAATGACGCGCATTCCGCAGTACCAGGGCGATGTGGGGGGACGAGGGCGTCGGGTGGTCAACAGCCACGCCTCGGCGCCGGGCGGGTCGGTCGAGGAGAAGGACCGGGCACAGGGGACGCTTACGAGCAGGGTCTTCTCGATCGAGCGGGACTACATCACGTTTCTGATCGGCGGGGGGGCCCATGCAGGCCGCACGTGCATGAACTTGCTGATCGAGGGTGAACCGGTGCTGAGCGCGACCGGCGCCAATGACAACCGAATGCGCCCGATGAGCTGGGACGTGCGCCGCTGGATGGGGAAGAAGGCGTCGCTCGAGATTGTGGATGCAGAATCTGGCGGCTGGGGCAACGTGGGGATCGACGATATTGTGTTCAGCGATCGGCCGCGAGAACCGCTCGGCCCGCTGGCGAACGAGACGGATTTCGGGACCATCTGTTTGGCGTTGCTCGAAGCGCGGCCTGACGACGTGGGACAAACCAATCTGACGGAGCTGACGGGCTTGTTCAACTCCGACAAGACGTCCGCGGCCCCGACGCGCAAGCCCTTTGGCGATGATCCAATTGGCGGTTTGACGCGCACCATCACGCTGGCGCCCAACACGGAGGCCGCTGTGACCTTCCTGCTGACCTGGCACATGCCGAACCTCAAGATGGATCGGCTGCCGCCGGGCCGGCATTACGCGACGCGGTTCGAGTCTGCCGCGGCCGTGGCCCGGTACATCGCACGGCATTTGGCGAGGCTCAGTGGCGAGACGCGGTTGTGGCACGACACGTGGTACGACTCGACCCTGCCCTATTGGTTCCTCGATCGGACGTTTCTGAACACTTCGATTCTCGCCACCTCGACGTGCCATCGGCTCGGAAACGGTCGGTTCTGGGCGTGGGAGGGCGTCGGTTGCTGCCACGGCACGTGCGGTCACGTCTGGCAATATGCCCAGGCGATGGCGCGGCTGTTTCCCGAACTCGAACGAATCACGCGCGAACAGGTGGATTTCGGCCTCGCGCAGCAGAAGAACGGCGCGATCTATTTCCGCGGCGAGTTCAACAACATCCCGGCCATTGACGGCCAGGCCGGCACGATCCTGCGCGCGCTGCGCGAACACCAGACGTCGGCCGACGCGGCGTTTCTGAAGCGCAACTGGCCGCGGATCAGGCGGGCGATGGAATGGTTGATCGCGAAGGACGAAGACGGCGACGGACTGATCACGGGCAATCAACACAACACCCTGGACACGGACTGGTACGGCCCGGTGGCATGGCTCAGCGGACTGTACCTTGCGGCGCTCGCCGCCTCCGAGGCGATGGCGCGCGAGGTGGGCGATCAGGAGTTCGGCGACAGGTGCCATGCGATCCTCGACGTCGGGCGCGCGAAGCTTGTGCACGAACTCTTTGACGGCGACTACTTCATCAACAAACCCGATCCCAAACACGCCGAGGCGATCAACTCCGGGAGCGGGTGTCACATCGATCAGGTCATGGGACAAAGCTGGGCGTTTCAGGTCGGACTTCCTCGCGTTCTTCCCGAGACCGAAACGCGTGCGGCATTGAGGGCGTTGTGGCGCTACAACTTCACGCCGGACGTGGGGCCGTATCGGACGGCCTACAAGCCGGGGCGCTGGTACGCGATGCCCGGCGAGGCGGGGTTGTTGATGTGCACATTCCCGCGGACGGACTGGGATTACGAGCAGGCGAAGGGAAAAGGGGCGGACTGGGCGGCAGGCTACTTCAACGAGTGCATGAATGGGTTCGAATACCAGGTCGCGGGTCACATGATCTGGGAAGGGATGGTCCAGGAGGGACTGGCGATCACGCGGGCGGTGCATGACCGCTACCACGCCTCCCGGCGCAATCCGTGGAACGAAGTCGAGTGCGGCGACCATTATGCCCGGAGCATGGCGAGCTACGGCGTGTTTCTTGCCGCCTGCGGCTTCTCCTATCACGGCCCCAAGGAACACCTGGGCTTTGCGCCGCGGTTGACACCGGAGCAATTCAAAGCGGCGTTCACGACCGCGGAAGGCTGGGGATCATTCGAGCAGAAGCGGACACCGGGCGGACTCGAAGCGGCGATTGACCTCAAGTGGGGGACGCTGCGATTGCGCGTCGTGAAGCTGAAGCCGGCGGACGGAACGGTGCCGGCATCTCTGAGGGTGCGAGCCGCCGGGCGCGACGTGCCTGCAATCCTTGAGATGCGGGAAGGCCAGGCCGAGATTCGTTTCAACGATCTGGTCGAACTGAAAAGGGGCGAGAGGCTCGTTCTAACGCTGGGCTGATGCCGGACTCACCTGCGCGTACTCGGCATACCGCTCGGCCACTTTGGCTTCCTGCTCGTCGCCGCGATGGAAGTAGAAGCGGTAGCGCCACGTGACACTCTGGCCTGCCGCCACTTCGAGGTCACCGGTCCCCGCCGGTTTCTTCTCGAAGTCGTGGATTCCGAACGGATTCGCCGCGAACAAACCGTAGTCGCGCACGTGCCAGTGCGTGGGATGGCGCGGATTCCACGGATGATCGAAAATGGCGACACCGACGGTTTGGCCTTCCACAGGTCCATAGTAATCAACCCACTTGGCGCGTTTGCCCCAGGTAGCTCCGTCGCGAAGCCCCTCGCTATTCACGATGTGCCCCTCGGCCGGCTTCCTGTTGCGCGTCAGGCGCATCGCCTCGTTCAGGCGCAGAGCCATGGTCCCTTCCTTCGTGTCGCCGAACGTCAGCGGACCTTCCGAAGCATGAATTGTGATCTCGAAATCCACAATCCGATCGGCGGTGCGGTTGTGAATGCGGATGGTGCGTTCGTCCGTTGCAATGAGCGTGCCGTCTTTGGCCACCAGCTTGTTGGCCGCCCGGATCACGCCGAACTCCGGACCGGACTTCACCTCGAGGAACTTGTCATGGAGAGTCCTGCCGGCATTGGCTCCCTCGGACCAGAAATCATGGCCGTTGACGGCACCGTGGGCCCACCAGAACGAACGCTGGTGAGGGTGATCGCGCTCCTCCCCCTCGACTTCCTTCATCGGCCAGTTGCGCGTCATGGGCAGGCCGGCCGGGCCGAGGACCGGGTAAAGGAACGGACGGGAGAAGCCTCGGTAGCGGTACTCGGAGAAGAGTTCTCCTCCGATTTCGATGCGGAGCTTGCCATCGAGATCGGTGATCCGTACTCCCGAGCCATCCGCGGCGTTTGTTGTGTGCAGGAAGAGGAGAATGGCGACCGCGGTGCAGACGAGGCCTCCAAGACGTCGAAAGGGCATGCTTAGGCTGAGCATCGGGGCGAGCTTAGGAAGCGGAAGCGGATGGTCAACAAGAAAGCTCGACACACCAAAGCCCGGCGCGTCCGGCATCGAGTGTGTCGCCCGGTTGTGGCGACTCCTGCCGCGCACGCAGGTCATCATGCTCGCAATCGAGGAAGACATCGACCGGGTGTTCGAATCCCTGAAGGCCGGCGCCACGGGCTACCTGGTCAAACATGCCAGGCCGGAGAAGATCCTCGAAGCCGTGGCCGAGTTCCAGCGCGGGAGCGCGCCGATGTCCAGCGCCATTGCGCGCCGGGTGGTGACGGCGTTTCACCAGCCGCCCTGCGAGGGTGGCGTCGGCGAGGCGCTCACGGTGCGCGAGGAGAACATACTCCGTCTGTTGGCCAAAGGCTGCCGATCCAAGGAATTCGCCAAGCACCTCCGGATAGGGGTCAGTACGGTGAATACGCACGTCCGCCATCTATTGGAAACTGCACGTCCGCTCCCGTGCGGAGGCCGTGGCGCGCTACATGGGGCGGTGAGCGCCGCCCCCTGGGTTGGCGTCGAGCGCCGCTCGTTCACTGGACCTTCGGGGGCGGCACAGCCCGGCCCTCGAATTGGGCAAGCTGCTCGTCTTTCGAATAGGTGCCGTAGAAAGGCGCGTTGGCATCCAGCCAGAGATAGAGGCAGCGCCGATCCCCGTCTGGCAGCGCCGCCTCTGTGCGATGCGTCGGGTCCTCCAGAATGCCAGTCAGCGGGCTGGCGTCCGCCCCGATGCGACCTGGAGGCGTCGAGGCCTCTGCGATCGAGGCGCCGCCCCACTCGAACCACCGCAGAAACGGCCTCAGGTTCTGGTAGGATCGCGTGAAGGGCGGCGCCGGATCGCCCGTGAGAATCAGCGCGCTTGTGTCGGCGCCGGTCGATCCGTCGTGGCAGCGGACGCAATGCCGGTCGAGGACGGGTTGCACCAGCCGTGGATAGCTCAACGGGCAACTGCCGTCAGGACCGGGTTCGAGGTGTGAAGGCGGGCGTTTCGAGGCCAGGGTCGGACGCGTGATCGGCGTATTGCGCCGCGGCTCGTGGCAACCCACACAGCCCCTGCGTTCTCCCGGCTGGAGGTAGGTCACACTGCGCATGCTCTGAATGGCGCGACCGGCGGCGTCGACGGCCTGAAAGTACAGCGGCTTGCGGGCCGGAGCTCGGAAATAAGCCGATCCGTCCGACTCCACCGGCACGATCCCCAGGAGCAGGCGGGCGCTCTCGGCATTTGCATGGCCGATGCGGGGTTGATTGGCGACGTGCGTGTGCGTCTTGGGGAGGACTTGAAAGACCCGGAGCTGACGAACCGGACGGTCGGTAGGCATCGGGCGGAGGCTCAGGCGGACATCGGTGAGGAGGAATTCGCCCTCGTCGCCCAAAGCCGGATCGAGCGTGCTCGCAATGGCTGGGGGCGCCGGCCGCGGAGCCAGGGGGATCGGGTACATCGAGGACGCCTCCGGATCGCGGTAGAGCAGTTCGAGGTTCCCCGCGCGATCCAGGTAATAGAGCCCGGTGCGCGTGTCGCGCAATTCGCCCGAACTCATGCCGGGCAGCGGCTCGTGGCTGAAAGCGACCAGAAACCAGTCTTCCGACAACGGCCAGGGGCTGTGGAAATAGCTCTTCGGCCATCCCGCCGCCTCGGCGAAACAGACCTCCGGCGTCAGGACTTCCATATCCTCGAGCCGATCTTCGCCCGTCTCCGGATCGAGCGCGGCGCGCTGCGGATCGACAATCACCAGCGAGCCGCCAACGTCGGCATGATGGGCTCCGGCCACGAAGACAATCCGCTGGGAGCCCGGGATGGCGCGCGGCTGATAGCATGCGTTGATCCGCGTCGTGTAGTTGCCAAACAGCGACACCGGGTTCGAGCCGTCGGGATTGCTGGCCCAGAGACCGTGGAAATTCGCCGCCGAGCGATCGACGTAATCCCAGCGCGTGTACACGATCCGACCGTCGTGAAGGACAAACGGATGCCATTCGTTGGTCTCATGCCACGAGAGCGTTTTCACATCCGATCCGTCCTTGTTCATCCGGTGAAGCGTGTAGGCCGGAAGCGGTTCCCACTCATTGTGGCACCGGCCATAGCCGCCGCGCCGGGTCGACATGAACGCGAGGGCGCCATCGGGCAGCGGACAAGGATCGAAGTCGTCGTTGGGACCGTCAGTCAACCGACGCAAGCCGGAGCCATCGACCTCGATCGCGTACAACTGGAAACAGCGCCGATCGGCCGAGTTGAAGTCCGGCTTGCGCAGCGCGCGCTCGGCAAACGCGAAGTAGAGCGTGCGCGCGTCATAGCCGAGCGCCAGCGTGGTGTAATTGCCTCGGGGCAGCCGACCCGCAATCAGATCGCGCACCTCGAACGAGACCCCGGGCCGTTCGAGCACAAAGACGCCGCCGCCGGCCACGTCGCCGTAGTCGTAGAAGTACCCGAGGTATTCGTGCAGCATCTGGCAGACAAACCGATGCCGCTTCATGAAAGCGATCGGCTGCCCTGTAACGGCAGGATTCCGCAGTGCAAGGACGCGTCCGCTCCACCGCACGCGATGGTACAAGGCAATCCGCTCAGCAGACGGCAACCGACCGGCCGCTCGCGCCTCGGTCCGCAGTGATTCCCATGCGCGCCTCTCGATGTCCAACTCCGCGGGTGGGAGTGCCGACGCCAGAATGTTCAGCAGACTTTGCCCCCGCACCACCGCGGCTTCGAGGGCCTCGATGCTCCCGGGCTCGCGGCCCAAACGGCGTTCCTGAGCTGCCCAATCCGCCTCGACCGTCGACTTGAGCTCAGGCTCGACCGGGCCTGGGTGCACCGGGATGCCAGAAGCCGAGGCCCAGAGCGCACAGGCCAAAAAGAGGTGGGACCTGGTCATCAAGCAAGATAAGCCCAGGCATTAGATCACGCCCAGCCCCGTAAAATGTCCGTGCTAAGCCTTCCAGCCGTGGTTCTCGCGCACCTGGATCATGGCGGCGAGGATGTCATTCCATGTCTGTTGCTGTGTCATGATGGCGTTGGGGAACATGCATCCATCCCAGCATATGTGTTTGAACTTCCTGGTCACCTTGCCGGCGCCGTCCCGCATCCAGTAACCGGCATCGCGGGCGATGTTGAGCTTGCCGTTCGGATCGGTGGCCATGCAGTGCTTGCCGGTCTTCTCATGGGCGCCCGATCCCTTGACTGTCGCGTCGTTCTGCGCCACATGGAAATCAATTGTCCACGGACGCAAGGCCGCCGTGAGCTTCTTCATGGCCTTGTGGAAGACCTCCGGTTCCCATCTGAACTTCTCGGGGACCAACCGGTGCTCCGGAGCATTGGAGCCGAGCAGGTAGAGAAGGGTGTGCGCCATGTCCGCCTGGAACCCGAGCACCCGAGGCTGGCCGACGCCTTCGAGGACCTGAAGCATGTACTTCCAGGAATGCATGCCGCCCCAGCAAATCTCCCCTTCGGCCGCAAGTCGTTCCCCGCAGCCCTTGGCCACCTTGGCGGCCTCTTTGAACGTCTCGATGATGCGCTTGGTGTTGCCCTTGGGATCCTTGTCCCACTCGGTCACGCTAGCGGACGAATCGATCCGCACAACGCCGCCCGAACGCAAGCCGAGTTTTCGGAACGCGCTTGCGATCCGGCACCCTTTCCGCACTTGCCCGACGAATTTCTTCCGCTCCTCCTCACCGCCCATGGCCGACCCGCCGCCTGTCCCCTTCCAGACCGGGGCGACGACCGACCCGATCGCCAAGCCCTTGCCCGCGATCTTGTCCGCCACGCGCTTCAAGTCGTCGTCGGTCGAATCGATGTCGATGTGGGGAGCGGACAGGAACAGGTCGACGCCGTCGAACTTGACGCCGTTGGCCTCGGCCTTGGCGGTCAAATCGAGCATGGTATCCAGATCAATGCCGGGCTCGGCGCCGGGGCCGCCTTTGCCGACGAGGCCGGGCCACATTGCATTGTGCAGTTTCGGGTAGTTGTTGGCGGAGTTGCTCATCACAGAACCTTTCAAAGCAGGCACTTCGACACTCTCATCAGGCGGCAAGAAGGGTCTTTGGCTTGCTGTTACGCCCCGGTCGCATCGAGTGCTCTCTGGATTTTCCATTGAGCCTACCCGCGCCGGCTTCGGGCAATCAACGCCAAACTGCGGCGTTGGCCCCACTCGATCCACGATCCCAGGACGATGTGCGGCACGAGATGCAGGATTGCGCCAGACACCGGGCTGCGGCATAACCTGTCGCCACAATGGACATTCGCAAAATCGGATTGACGATGTTGGGGGTGCTGGCCACGGGCGTCTGGGCCCAGCAACCCATCACTGAAGCTGAAACCAACGCGCTGGCGGCGATCCGCGCGCAGCGCACCGACGGGCTGATCACCGTGCAGCCGTGGGTCCAACTCCTCGACTCGAACCGGCTCGGGGTGGGCTGGATCACGTCGCAACCGTCCGACGGCGCGGTGGAATGGACGCAGTCGGAGAACGGCGGCGAATGGCGGCAGGCGTGGTTTTCGGAGGACGGTTTGAGACAGGCGAATACCGCGATGCAGCGCGCGGTGATCGGCGGCTTCGACCCGGCCAAGCCGATTCGCTTTCGGGCCAGATCCCGGGCCATCGAGTCGTTCAAGCCGTACAGTGTTGCGTTCGGCCAGCCAACAGTCTCCCAGGACCGCAGCCTGCCCGCGCGCTCACGTCCGAACGGCGCTGTCTCGTTCCTCGTCTTCAACGACATCCACAACCGGGCGCAGTTGTATCCGCTGCTGGTCGAGAAAGCGGGAATGCCGGTCGATTTCGCGGTCTTCAACGGGGATGTGCTCAACGATCCGCAGACCGAGTCGGAGGTCGTCGACAACCTGCTGATGCCGATGGCCTGGTTCGCCGCGAAGTCGATCCCCTGCTTCTTTCTGCGCGGCAATCACGAAACGCGCGGCGCATTTGCGCGGCGGTTGAAGGACTATCTCATCCTCCCCGGGGAACGCTACTACGCCGCGATGACGTTCGGTTCGGCGCGTGTGGTGTTCCTCGACACGGGCGAAGACAAGCCGGACACGAGCAAGGAATACAGCGGCCTGGTCGATTTCGATCCGTACATCGAGGCGCAGACGGACTGGCTCCGACGAGAGATCGCGGGCGACGCCTTCCAGCAGGCGACCTGGCGCCTGGTCGTGATGCACATGCCGCCCGATTGGCGCATGGATGAGGCCAAGCTCTGGCACGGTCAGCGTCGCGTCAATGAGCGATTCGCCCCGCTCCTGGACGCGGGCAAAGTCACCGCGGTGATCAGCGGTCACACCCACGCTCCGGAGGTTGTCGAGCCGTGTCCTGACGCGAGCCGCGGCTTCCAGTGGCCGGTGTTCATCGGCGGAGCACCGTCTCTCGCCAAGGCCACCGTTTTTAGAGTGGATGCGGACGCAACGACGCTCAAGATCACGCGCTTTGCCAGCGACGGCACGGTGGGCGCGGAGCGCACGTGGAAGAAGTGAACTCGCGTGAAGGAGAGGGCGAAGGCGCGGGACAAAGACGGACGGAAGACGCCGGGAGCCGCTCCTGCGGTCGAGGACCTGGATTTGACCTGAGACGCGCCTCGCCGGAAATGAAGTCCGGCAACGATGTCTGCCCCAATATCCCAATCGCCGACGCAAGTTGTCAGCGTCCCACAGGAAGTCACGGGACAGCCCCGTCGCGTGGTCGTGGGCCGGGTAACGTGGCGAGACACGTTCGCCGCGCTTCGGTATCGCAATTACAGACTCTTTTTCGTTGGCCAACTGGTGTCGCTGATCGGGTCGTGGATGCACAACACGGCCCAGGGATGGTTGGTATACCAGTTGACGGGGTCGAAAGTGCTGCTGGGCACGGTGGCGGCTGTCGGATCGCTGCCCATGCTGCTGCTCTCGATGTGGGGCGGTTCGGTAGCCGACCGCCATCCCAAACGCGTCGTCATCTGCTGCACCCAAATCGCCATGATGCTCCTGGCCTTCGCGTTCGCGGCGCTGGTCTGGTCCGGAAAGGTCCAGCCGTGGCACATCCTCGTTCTGGCGGCGCTGGACGGGGCCGCGATGGCCTTCGACATGCCGGCACGACAGGCCTTCATGGTCGAGATCACCGCACGCGACGACCTGATGAACGCAGTGTCGCTCAACAGTTCGATCGTCAACGGCGCACGCGTCATCGGCCCCGCCGTCGCGGGATTCCTCATGGCCAATGTGGGCATGACGCTCTGCTTCGTCTTAAACGGAATCAGCTACTTCGCCGTCATCGCCGGCCTGCTCATGATGCGCCTGCCAAAGTTCGTCCCTCCTCCGCAGCCGGCTTCGGCCGGCCGCCACATCCTCGATGGCTTTGCCTACGCGGCCGCTCATCGGCGTTTGCGCGCCCTGTTTCTGCTCTTAGGCGTTGTCGGCATTTTCGGGTGGTCGTACTCCGTCCTTTTGCCGGCGTACGCGACGGACATTCTGGGCGTGAGCGAGAGCGGATACGGTGCGCTTTTGAGCGCAAACGGTCTCGGGGCGCTGCTGGGCGCCCTGACGGTGGCGACCTTCGGCAGCCGGATGCAGCCCCGCCTGCTGATCCTGGGGGGGCTGTGGACCTTTTCCGCCATGTTGCTGCTGCTGGCCTTTGTGCGTTGGTTGCCGCTCGTCCTGCTCTGCCTGGCGGTGGGCGGGTGGGGCTTGCTCCTTTACTTCGCCACCACGAACACGCTCATCCAGACCAGCGTGTCCGACGCGATGCGCGGACGCGTGATGGGCATCTGGGGGCTGGTGTTCGGCGGCATGGTGCCCATCGGGGGACTCGAATCGGGCGTGCTCTCCCAGGCGGTCGGCGTCCCCTGGACAATCACAGTGGGAGCCGCGGTCTGCGCCGGTGCGGGCCTGGTCGCATGGTGGCAGGGGCGCAGCCAGCCGGGGCCGTCCCTCAATCCGCGCCCGTGAGTGCTGGCCAAGACGCCGATCATCCGGCTGGCATATTTGTGCGCAGCCGCAACCAAAAGTCGGAGGGCCGACTCCGCCATTCGCTGAAAGGGCCTCGTGGAACTCGACCCTCTGTGACCCGTCGCCGGCCGGGCGAATTCCGGGGGATCGTCGCACGAAGGAGCGCCGATGAACGGACTTCATGCCGTTCCATGGAGAATCGCTGAAACGCCTATCCTCACCTTGATGCTCGCCTTCGTGCTTTTCGTGGTGAGCTTGGGCGAGGATTGAAGTTCCCTCCTCTTCGCTTGACGGCACGGCTCCAGGTCCGCGACCGTAGGGGTGCCGATGAAGTTTATCGATGAGTATCGCGACGCCGATCGCGCACAGGAATGCGCGCGCGCCATTGCACGCTCGGTGACCCGTCCCTGGACGATCATGGAGGTGTGCGGGGGGCAGACCCACGCCATCGTGAAGTTCGGCATCGACGAGCTTCTGCCCCGGGACATCACCCTCGTCCACGGTCCCGGCTGTCCCGTCTGCGTCACGCCCCTCGAGTTGATCGACAAGGCGATCGCCATCGCCTCGAAACCCGGTGTCATCTTCTGTTCGTTCGGCGACATGCTCCGCGTTCCCGGAAGCCACACCGACCTCCTGTCGGTGAAGGCAAGCGGCGGCGATGTGCGCATGGTCTACTCCCCCATGGACTCCGTCCGCCTCGCCCGCGAGCATCGGGATCGACAGGTCGTGTTCTTTGCCGTTGGCTTCGAGACCACGGCTCCCGCCAACGCCATGGCGGCGTTCCAGGCGCGACGGGAGCAACTGACCAACTTCTCGCTGCTCGTCTCGCATGCCCTGGTGCCGCCCGCCATATCGACCGTCCTCGGCGCCCCCCACAACCGTGTCCAGGCTTTTCTGGCGGCAGGCCACGTCTGCGCCGTCATGGGCTACCATCAGTACGAGCCATTGGCCCGGGAATACCGCGTTCCGATCGTGGTGACCGGCTTCGAGCCGATCGACATCTTGCAGGGCATCCGGCGTTGCGTGCTCCAACTCGAAGCGGGCGAGGCCAAGGTCGAGAACCAATACGCCCGCGCCGTGAAACGGGAAGGGAACCTTCCCGCCCAGCACATGGTCCGCGAGGTCTTCCAGGTGATCGACCGCAAGTGGCGCGGGATCGGTGTCATCCCGCGCAGCGGCTTCGGGCTGAGCCCGGCCTATGCCGAATTCGACGCCGAACGTCGATTCGGGGTCGCCGACTACCACGCGGATGAGCCGTCCGAGTGCCTGAGCGGGCTCGTGCTCCAGGGCGTCAGGAAGCCGGTTGATTGCCCTGCGTTCGGCACCCGATGCACACCGGAGCATCCGCTGGGCGCCACCATGGTTTCCAATGAAGGGGCCTGCGCCGCCTACTATCGCTACCGACGCCAACAGGAACCGCACCGATCTTTATGACCTCTGACGTCACCGCCGCTTGCCCCCTGCCCATCGGCCAGTACACGCACGTCCTCATGGCCCATGGAGGCGGCGGACGCCTGATGCAACAGTTGATCGATCAGGTCTTCATCTCCGCATTTTCGAATCCGCGCCTGGACGAGCGTCACGACGGCGCGATCTTGGATGCCCAAGGACGCCGGTTCGCATTCACAACCGATTCGTACGTCGTGCGCCCTCTGTTCTTTCCGGGTGGCGACATCGGCACGCTCGCGGTCAACGGCACGGTCAATGACCTAGCCATGTGCGGCGCGCGTCCCCGCTGGCTGAGCGCCGGCTTCATCCTCGAAGAGGGTCTGCCGATCGAGACCCTCGAACGCATCGTGGCCTCGATGCGACAAGCCGCCGCAACTGCGGGCGTCGAGATCGTCACGGGCGACACGAAAGTGGTCGAGAAAGGCAAAGGCGATTCCCTGTTTGTCAACACCGCAGGCCTGGGCACGATCGATCACAGTATGCCGATTGGCCCGCGTCACGCGCGGATTGGCGACGCGATCCTGCTCAACGGCGACCTGGGACGACACGGGATGGCGATCCAATCCGTGCGCGATGGGCTCGAATTCGAGGGGCCGATCGAAAGCGATTGCGCCCCGCTGGCGGACATCGTCATGGGGTTGATCGAGGCCGGAATCGCAGTGCATTGCCTGCGCGACCTGACCCGCGGCGGCCTCGCCGCCGGTTTGAACGAAATCGCGGCGACCGCCCGTATCCAAATCGACATCGACGAAAGCGCCGTGCCCGTGAGCGAGCCGGTTCGAGGCGCATGCGAAATCCTCGGCTTCGATCCGCTCTACGTGGCCAATGAAGGCCGGATGATCGCCTTTGTGCCCGAATCCGATGCCGACCGGGCGCTGGCGATCATGCGCGCTTTGCCGGTCGGAGACGGTGCGTGCAGGATCGGGTCCGTTCTCTCCGATTCGCCGGGCCTGGTGACGCTGAAAAGCCGGATTGGCGCCCGCCGGATTCTCGATCTGCTCAGCGGCGAGCAGTTACCTCGGATTTGTTGAGGCCCACCGGCATCCGATCGCACAGGATGTCGGGCGATGCTCGGCGATGACTCGACGGCTCGGTTTCCTCCGGGTCTCCGGATGTTCTGGACCGACGGAATCGAATAGACACGTCCAACCGGGTGGCCCTGTCGCCGAGTTGCATCCGCGTTCGATGCTTTGGACACGACGCGACTCGGGCGACGACAACCGGTTCAGCATGGAATCCGTGCCAAATCAGTCAAGTTCTTGCGCCTCGCAGCGGGGGTGGTTGGCACGGTTATTTCATCTAAATTCCTGAAGGGTTGCTGTTGTTGAGGTTGGAAATAGCGCTTATCAATTGGCGTGGTTTGGTGCGTAGTAGCCGTGCGATGATCTCGACAAACCACTGTCAAATTAAGAACCTGTCACTTTATACAACTGCAACCTCTCGGCCCTGCGCATCTGCCTGATCGCGCTCAAGGCGGACCTTCACCCCGAGCCTTCTTGGCCGGCCCTGCAGGAGCGCTGCCAGAACAATCCCCAAATCCCTTTCCAGATACTC
Source organism: Verrucomicrobia bacterium ADurb.Bin006 (assembly GCA_002071485.1). Taxonomy (GTDB): domain Bacteria; phylum Verrucomicrobiota; class Verrucomicrobiia; order Limisphaerales; family J093; genus MWFF01. Next base: position 33,881 of record MWFF01000185.1, read on the forward strand.
GTCAAGCACCGCTCCAAATGAAAAGACCGTGGGGGCGGTTAGCGAGGCGTCGGGCGCCAGTGACATTTGTGGCCGCCCAGCGCAGACAAGTCGTTCACATGTCGTGTTGGTCTGAGGCGGAGCATCGCTAAACACTCCCGCTCCGGATCACTCGGACGCCGGCTTGTCGCATCTGGTCCAGGGCGCGGCCGGTGTCGTCGGGGGCGAGGTTCACCCCGCGGCAGGCATCTTCGATCAGGTGAACGCGGAATCCTTCCTGGACGGCATCGAGTGCGGTGAACTTGACGCAGTAGTCTGTGGCCAATCCGACAACGTCAATGTCGCTCACACCGCGTTCGCGCAGCCACTCCGCCAAGCCGGTGGATTGTCGATGGCCGTTGTCGAACAGCCCGCTGTAGCTGTCGATGCGCGGATCAGTGCCTTTGGGAAACACTCGATCGACCCGGCGCGTGTCAAGTCCTGGAGCGAAGAGCGCGCCGCCGGTGTTCTGGACGCAGTGCACGGGCCAGAGGGTTTGCGGAAGACCGTCGAGATCGATCTGTTCGTACGGTTTCCGACCGGGATGATTTGCGGCAAAGCTGGCATGCCCCGGCGGATGCCAGTCTTGCGTCGCCACGATCAGTTCGAATCGCGGCAGAAGGCTGTTCACGATCGGAATGATCTGATCCCCCTCAGGCACGGCCAGGGCGCCGCCGGGCAGGAAGTCGTTTTGGATGTCGACAAGGACGAGTGCGGTCATGGGAAGGGATGCGGTTGCTGTTTGACGAACTCGGTCAGTTCGGCGAGTTCGACCTCGAACCCGCCGCTCAGGATCGGCCATCGACACCATGTCTTGGGATCGAGGTTTTCGTCGTCCAGATGAAACGACGGCGCATAGCGTTCGCGCTTCCATTGGTTGCGGCTCCAGAGGCGGAAGAAACGCTCGACCCACACGGCCAGCGAAGCGGCTTCAAGGTCCGGGAACCGGGCTCGCATGAACTGGAACACTTCGATCGGCGACCGCTTGTCGCGAATCGCGGCTTTCTCGATCGCATCGAGGACCGGATAGGGCATCAGGTCGGTTTCGTCCGTCTGGGCCTGCTCGGCTGGACGCAGTTCGGCGGTGGGCTGTTGAGCGTTTATGGCGGCGAGCACGGGGAACGAATGCAAGCCGCGGGGGCCGTCGGTCTCGAGCCAACGCAGCCAATGGCGGAGAAAGGCCTTGTCGATGCCGGCGATGGGGGACAAGCCGCCGCTGGTGTCGCCGTCCATGGTGGCGTAGCCGACTGCGGCCTCGCTTCGGTTGCTGGTGCTGAGCAGGAGGGCGCCTTCGAGATTGGCCAGCATCCAGACCCCTGGGGACCGGACGCGGGCCTGGATGTTTTGCAGCGGGATGTCGTCGCGGGCCCAGTCCAGGCGGCGCCCGAGCGTGGCCTCGATCAACTGCACGTAGCCCCGATGCAATGGGCCCACGTCGAGTTCGTGATGCCGGGCGCCGAGCGCCTTGGCAACCGCCGCAGCCGCGGCGCGCGTCACCGCCCCGCTGTTCTCGGTCGCCTGGTAGGCCGTGGTCAGAAACCGCCCGGTGAGAGAGCGCGGGGTCATCTCGGCTGGCAGATCCCGCGCGTGGGCGAGCTTGGCACGAACGCCCTCGGCCCCCAACTCGCCCAGGGCCAGTTCGAACGATAGCGCCACCAGACAGGAAACCGCGGACGAGTCCGCCCCGCCGCTGAGCGACACGACAAATCCTTGGGACCGGCTCTTGCGCAGGTAATCGAACAGGGCCAGGGCCACGGCCCGAGTGAACTCCTCTTCCTTGAGCGTCGCGCTCGATTCCCAGGACACATCGCCGGAATCCGGAGAAACGGGCGCTGCCGACGCAGGCGGACCCGCCGATCGACTCTGGACAGACCCAGGCACATTGCGAATCCGGGCCTGGTCCGGGGTCAGTTCGGGCCAGTCAAAATCGGTTCGGACCTCGAGGGCATGCGCCCCCGGCAATTCGGGTTGGTAACTGCCGGTGCGGGCCTGGTTCATCCTTGTGGCCTCGATGTCCACAACCCCAAGTGTCAGATCCCGATCGAGAAAACCGAGCCTCGGCCCCGCGGCAAGGAGGCGTCCGCCCGACGCGATCAGCGCACCGCCGTCGAAAATCGCGCGGCCAGCCTCATTGCCCACCAGGTTGGCGTAGATGTAACTTGCGCCAAAGGCCCGTGAGCCTTCGAGGACGAAGCGGCGCCGGGCTTCGAGCTTGCCGAATGCGAAATGACTGGCGCTCGGGTTGAGGATCAGGTCGACCCCGCGGCGCGCGAGGGCCGCGCCCGGCCGGTTCGCCACCCACGCGTCTTCGCAGATCTCGAATCCCATCCGCACTCCGCCCACGTCGAAAAGCAGGTCGCCGATGGGGAACTGCCGCTCGCCGCCGCAAGGCTCCGGGGCGACAAAGGTGTCGCGGACCTCGGCAGGCCACGGCTTGAACCACCGCGGCTCGTAGTGGATGCCGTCACCGGCCAGAAACCGCTTCGCGACCAATCCGGCCAGGCGCCCGTCCACAACCAGGGCCGCCACGTTGAACACGGCGTTCTGGTGCAAGACCGGCAATCCGAACGAGACCACCAGACCGCCGATCTCGGGGACAAGCGCCGCCAGCGCGCGCCAGGCGCGCCGGTGGGTATCCGCGCAGTGAAAGGCGTCCTCGCATCCGTACCCGGTCAGGCACAGCTCGGGCAGGCAGACCACGCTGACACCCGCGGCGCGGGCGTCTTCGAGAACGGCGCGCACATTGGCCAGGTTGTGGCGCCAATCGAGCGGCACCTGATTGAGGACGGCAGCGGCAATCTTCACCAGTTTCATGTCATGACAAACCTCGGGCCTGCATGATGAGCGCGGTCTTTCGCTCGTGCAGGCCCAGTTCCAGCCCGACGGGGTACCGATGCGGATTGGCCAGGCGTTTGATGCCCGGTGGGAAGAGAGAGAGCTGACTGCGGACACGCTCACGGATCGTCGGCAAAGCCGGCGATGAATACACACACTCCCCGCGGCGAAACACCGGCACCAGCAGGGTCTCGCGTGCCGTTGCCGGGGCAAACCGATTGCGGCGCGTCGGATCCACCGGATCCACGATGGTGAACTCCGGCGGCGCGCCTCGTTCCTCGTCGTAAATGCCGTCCGCCACACACTCCGTGTCGGACCGGAAGCGGCAGACTTGGAGAATGCCCGGCGTGGAAATCTTCACCGCCTGCTCGGACAGTTTCATCTTGGGTTCCCATGTGCCGTCCGGGCGGCGGATGCCGCCGAGTTTGTAGACTCCGCCCAAAGCGGGGTGGTCATAGGCCGTCACGAGCTTGGTGCCCACGCCCCAAATGCCGATGGCGGCCCCCTGTCCTTTCAGGCTCTCGATCAAATGCTCGTCCAGATCGTTGCTGGCGACGATGGCGGTTTTCGAGAACCCGGCTTCATCGAGCAGTTTGCGGGCTTCGATGCTCAACCAGGCCAAATCTCCTGAATCGAGCCGAATCCCCGCCAGCGCGTGGCCGCGCTCGCGCAGCCACCCGCCCACACCAATCGCCTCACGCACGCCCTGCAGCGTGTCGTAGGTGTCGACCAGAAAAACGCAATTGTGCGGCATGGCCTCGGCATAGGCCTGGAATGCCTCGCGCTCGGTGTCGAAGCTCATCACCCACGAATGCGCATGGGTGCCGCGGACGGGAATGCCGTAGGTCTTACCGGCCAGCACATTCGATGTGGCGCTGCAACCGCCGATGTAGGCGGCCCGGCTGGCCGTCAGCGCGCCATCCACCCCCTGCGCCCGCCGCAGTCCAAACTCGAGCACCGGCTCGCCTCGCGCCGCCAGGCAGACCCGCGCCGCCTTGGTGGCGATCAGTGTCTGGAAGTTGATCTGATTGAGAAGCGCGGTCTCGAGTATCTGCCCCTCGAGAATCGGGCCGCGCACGCGCACAAGGGGCTCGTGCGGGAACACAACAGTCCCCTCCGGCACCGCGTCGATGTCGCATGTCAGCCGCAGCCCGGCCAGATGATCCAGAAAACCGGCCTCGAACAACCCCCGACCATCCTGCCCCGTCAACGACCCAAGATACGCCAGGTCGTCCGGAGCGAACCTCAGGTTGCGCAGGTAGTCCACCACGTCGGATAACCCCGCCGCGATCGCAAAACCGCTCCGAAACGGATTGTTCCGGTAGAACAAATGAAACACGGCCTCGCGCTGGTCCCGCCCGGTCTTCCAGTAACCGTAGGCCATGGTGAGCTGGTACAAGTCGGTCAGAAGAGCGGTGGCAGGCATAATGGGTGGCGACGAGGATTCCAGACAGCCCTCGGTCCGCTCCTGCGTCTCATGCATCTTGCCAGCCACAACCCGGACGCAGGCTGGCGCCAGAGAGTGGCCCCGCGATTAGCGGCGCAGGGAGAGGTGGCAATGGAGCGCATCCTGGTGATTTCCGTCTATTGATGGGTCGGAGGTTAGACGCTTGTTGAGCCATTTGGCAATTCGGAAAGAGAACGTTGAAAGCTCAACTCAGCCGCCGCCTATGTTTGCGATCCTGGCTGTGCGCGGCTTTGATGCCCACCAACGAGATTCAGCCTCTCCAAGGCGATTCCAGATATTCGATTTGTCGGTGCCGCCTTTGATCTCGATGGCCACAATGCTCTTCGCTCCCCCTCGTGTTTACACAACAAGCAGACCCTTTCGGCTCGCCAGCCCGATGGCCGCGCGCGCGCCGGAATTGAATTCGAGGAAGTCATGCTCGATGCCATCGCTGAAGATGACGCCGTTCTCTGGCATCTGGGACTCCAAGCTGAATGACGTGTCGGCGGTGATCCTTCCGAAAACCAGGGCGCACCCGGTGCGCCGGCTGGGGAACGGCTCGCGCACGGTGAAATACAAGTAGTCGGCATCCCAGGGAAATTGCCAACGGGCGCGTGCCTCAGCCTGCGCGAGGGGGGCCGGCTCGGGGGCAGTTGTTCCAGCCCCCGCGGACATGCTCAATCCGTAGAAGGCCGCCTGGGCGCTGCGGCTGATCGCTGTGGCGCCGCCCAACAGGCTTTGCAGCCAGCCGGTCGAGCCCAAGCCGGTCGAGACGATGACACCACTCGAGGAATGATCCTCGGCGGCATCGCCAATCCGGATGCGGTAGCGAGCCGAACCATGGGTGCGGAGCCCGACGAAGAGGTCGTTGACGGCACACAGGCTCTGGCCGTTGTTGAGTCTCGCCTGGGCCAGCGTGACGGCGCGCGTCGAGCGGCGCCCGGCCAGGACCTCCGGCATGAGCGCGGTCAGATCCTCGACGCGGAACGGGAGCAACTGTCCGTCCCAGCGCTGGGGGTCCGGGTTGACGCCGATCAGGGGTTGCCCGTCGAGGTACTTGAGTGTGTTGGCCACCAGGCCGTCCTGGCCGAGGGCGACGATCACATCCTGCGGACCGAAAATGAAATTGGGCAGGAAGCGGCGCTCGAGCACCTGGATTCGGCCCCATTCGGCGATGCGCTGCTTGGCCTGGCGCAGCGCCTCCCCGTACCTTGCGTCCTCCCGTTCGTAATCGGTAAAGTCGGCGCCCAGATGCTCGACGTAGAATCGCGCCTGGGCAACCGTGTTGAATCGCCCCACCAGCTCCGCGAGGCGACTGGGCCGAATCACCAGGACAATCTTGGTTTCTGTGCGTGGTTGCATATGGCGCCAACACCTGACTCATTTGCCACAGATTTCATTTGGAGAATCACTCTAACGAGGCGCACCTCAGACCAAATCCAATCCTTCTTTCCATGAGGAGTCCCCGTGTTTCCTCGCCCTCTCTCCCACGCCTCGTTCCTTAGAATCCTTGACCCCTTCAACGCAGCACAGAAGCTTGACTTGTCTGCAACGAGTTTCACCGGTCAAGGATTCTAGCGACCGCCTTCTCTGTCCATGAGTTCGCGCAAGAGGTCCGGCGAGACGTTGAGTTGGCCGATGCGTTCGGCTTTGCCGGCCAGATCCTGGAACGCGGCTGCAATCAGTTGCTCGGGCTTCATCCCGGTGCTGGCCAGGGCCTGGATCACCCGCGGATCGGCCGCGGCCAGCGCCTGCATGGTGGCCGCGATCCCGTAGGCGCGCGCGTCAGCCTCAGTCCGTGCATTCGCAGTGGCCAGGCTGACGAGATTCCGCCGATCCGACTCGAGTTGGATCTGTGCGGCCATGTCCGATTGCTGCAAGAGGTGCTGCTTCTCGAGTACTGCGCGTTCGGCATCCATCTGGGTCTCGCGGATCTGGCGTTTCTTGTTCTCGACCGCGATCTCGGTGTTCAACTCGCTTTCCTTGATGGCCCGCTCCTGCTCGACGGCGGCGTTGCGGCGCGCATAGATCGCCTCGTCGGCCGCGCGCAACAAGCGCTCGCGCGCCTCCGCTTCCAGGGCTCGCGCCGTCTCCGGCGACGGCCGGATGGCGAGAATCGACAAGCCGAGGAATTCGAGCCCGAGGGTCGTCAGGGCGGGCGAGCCCGCCAGCCCGGCCTGGACAGCCACGACCAGCCTGGCCGAGGCGTTGATGGCTTCACACAGCGGCAGAGTCTGGAGTTGGGCGCGCACCAACTCATTCGCGACGTGGAGCACGCGCTGCGGCAACATGCCGGGGTCTTCCGAGGTGTAGGTCGATCCGTCGCCGGCCAGCGTGAAGTTCAGCAGCCCCGCAAGACGCTTAGGGTCGGCCACACGATACGTGATGTGTCCCTGGACTGTGACGGTCTGGAAATCGGCCGTGCGCTCCTCGAACATAAACGGCACATCGGCGCTGCCCGACGGCACGGCGACCAGCGACGTGACCGGGGCGTAATAGAAAAAGGCGAGACCGGGCCCCTCGCGCACGAGTTGGCCCCGGCGATACTGAAGCAGGTAGGTGGTGGGTGGGACTTTGATATAGCGGATGCCAAACATAACAACTCCTTGGTTCGTGTTGCTCTATTTTTTGGACGCGCCCTCCTCGGCGAACCCGACTATAGATACGCGAGGTGATCCGGGATGTCAAATCAGGACCGACAGAATGCTCCCCGTTCCATTTCTGGTCGCGGTTTTGTCAGAGCCCGGATGTCAGACTCCGCGAAACTTTGTGATACATCCAGGCTAGCCAGCGTGCCCCCACGCGGCCTGCAACATCGGTGTCTGTCTTCGCGCCGCATGGATCTGCCTTTGACTCCCGCGGGGCATGCCGCCCGGCCGGGCATTCCCCAGGCCGCTCTGACGACAAACCGCTGGCTCCATGTGGCGGCCACATACAGCGGCAACGCCGGGCTGGCCGGCGGGCAGACCGTCACCTACCTCGATGGCCAGGCCGCCGACATCCACGTCGGCCATTGATGATCAATAGAGGGTCCAACTCGAACGTCCAACGCGCAACGTTCAACGTCCAGCTTTCAACGAACCGCTTCGTTGACCGTCGAGCGTTGGAAGTTGGGCGTTGAACGTTTCCTTTTTCACGGGTCCAATGCGCATTAAGTCGTTGACTTTCAATGTTTTCCATGAGCCGACACGCTCGCAGTGCCGAGTGCCCTCTGTTGGTCGCACGGCAATCGCGCGCGGCGGGCGTTGATAGCTGCGCGCCGCGCGGAAGGCGTTTCGCGCGCCGACCCTGCCAAGCCGCAGGCTGATCCGCTTCCACCAGGGACGCTTCTCGTCGCCCAGCGGCAGCGCATGGAGGGCGGCCCGCCGTTCGCGCGCGGCATCGTCTTCAGGAGAGAGTGGCGGCGCCTGGCCGGCGGGCAGCCCTGGCGAGCGCCTGGCAATCGAGACGAGGAGCCCCGTAGCCACGCACATGCAGAGCAGGTCTGACGTGCCAAAGCTGATAAACGGGAGGGGGATTCCCTTGTTGGGCAACAGGCACGTGACCACGCCCATGTTCACCAGGGCCTGGCACGTAATCAGGCTCGTCAAGCCCGCTGCCAGCAAACGGCCAAAAGGATCACCGGCTCCCCAGGCAATCCACAACCCCGACTTGAACACCAAAAAGAACAAACCGAGGACCAACAGCGTCCCTGAAAGCCCCAATTCCTCGCCAATTAACGAAAAGATGAAATCCGTGTGTTGCTCAGGGACGAACCCGAACTTGTGTCGACCGCTGCCGAAGAAGCCGCCGAAGAGCCCGCCGGTCCCCAATGACAGCAACCCATGCCATTGCTGGGCGCCGATGCCGTCCTGGTAGCGTTCGGGGTCCAGAAAGCAGATCAGGCGCGCCCAGCGATGCGGATCGTGCCGCGCCAGGGTCGTCAGAAGTCCAAGCCCTCCCAACCCGGCCCCGCCCAGGTAGACGGGGCGCGTCCCGGCCACCGTGAGCACTATCACGCTCGCGCCAATCAGCAGCAGCGCTGTTCCCCAATCCTGCTCGACAAAGATCAGAAGGCTTGCGGCGCCGCTTCCCAACAACGGCGTGACGAATCCGGCCTGAAAATCGCCCATCCGCTCCAGGTGGCACGCGGCGTAGCTGGCTAGCAGCCTGTCGGACTTTTCCCCAACAATTTTGCCCGGCGTTTGAACAAGAGGGCGAGGTTTAGAGTCCAGCAGATAACTATGGGCCCACGCTTCGTGAACGTCGACCGTGACACCCCCCTGCTGCTGCCTGTGGACCTGCGCGACTGGGTGCCCGCTAACCACCTGGCGCACTTCATCCTGGACGCGGTGGAGGCTTTGGATTTGCGCCGAATCAAGGTCAACGTGCGGGGAAGCGGGGACGCGCAGTATCCGCCGGCGATGATGCTGGCTTTGGCGATCTACAGCTACGCGACGGGCACTTTCGGCTCGCGGCGCATCGAGCAGTCGACCTACGACAACGTGGCGGTGCGGTTGATCACCGGCGACACGCATCCGGACCATGACACGATCTGTAGGTTCCGGCGGGAGAACCGCGCCTTGTTGAGCGAGTGCTTCGTGAAGGTGCTGGAGATGGCGCAGGAACTGAAGGTGGTGCAGTTCGGGCAAATGACCATCAGCGTGGACGGGAGCAAGGTGGCGGCCAACGCCAGCAAGCATGCGGCGGTGAGTTACCAGCGGGCCGGGGAGATGATGGCCCAACTGGACTTGGAGGTGGAGCAACTGCTGGCCAAAGCCGAGAGTGCGGACGCCACGCCGTTGGAGGAGGGGTTGAGGATTCCCGATGAGATCGTGCGGCGACAGGAGCGCAAAGCGGCGTTGGCGAAGGCGCGGGCGCAGATTGAGGCGCG
>MWFF01000186.1 GCA_002071485.1 Verrucomicrobia bacterium ADurb.Bin006
GGCTGCGGGTGAGGTATTTCAGCGACGGAGTGGTGCTGGGGTCGCGGAACTACGTGAACGAGGTATTCCGGGAGTTCCGGGATCGGTTTGGGGCGAGGCGGCGTGACGGGGCGCGACCGATGCGGGGCTTGGAAGCGTTGGGGGAGTTGGCGACGATGCGGGATTTGAAGGTGAATGTCGTGGGATAGAGAAAGAGACAGGTTCTTAATTTGACAGTGGTTTGTCGAGATCATCGCACGCCTACAACGCACCAAACCACGCCAATTGATAAGCGTTATTTCCAACCTCAACAACAGCAACCCTTCAGGAATTTAAATGAAATAACCTTGCAGGTAGCGATCGCGTTTTTTGCCAGTATTTACCGAGTGATTATTGAGTTATGGCCAGTTTCAACCCGTCTGGCAACGGGTCTGGCTGGCGTCTCCCCTGGATTCTGCAACTCGTTGAAAAACAACTTGTTTGGAGTTGGAGGCGAGGGTCGGAATCGAACCGACGCATAAGGGTTTTGCAGACCCCTGCCTTACCACTTGGCTACCCCGCCGCCGTGACAGACCGAAGGTAAAACGGCTGCGCGCGGGCGCAAGTCTTAAATGCCCAGGTTCAAGTCTTGAGCGCGGCGAGCCGGCGCTGAACGTCATCGGCAATCAGAGGCTCGATCAGACAGTCGAGGTCGCCGTCCATGACGGCAGAAAGGTTGTAGACACTCAACTCGATGCGGTGGTCGGTGACGCGGTTCTGAGAGAAGTTGTAGGTGCGAATTTTCTCGTTGCGTTCGCCGGTGCCGACCTGGGCGCGGCGTTGGGCGGCGTACTTGGCGTTTTCGGCGGCGACGCGTTGGTCGAGGAGCCTCGATCGGAGAACCTTGAGGGCTTTGGCCTTGTTCTTCTGCTGGGAGCGTTCGTCGGAGCAACGAACGATCGTGCCGGTGGGCTTGTGCACGAGTTGCACCGCGGAATCCGTGGTGTTAACGCCCTGTCCGCCCGGGCCGGAGGCGCGGCAGACGGTGAATTCGAGATCGGCGTCGTTGAGTTCGATGTCGACTTCCTCGGCTTCAGGCAGGACGGCGACGGTGGCGGTGCTGGTATGGATGCGTCCTTGGGCTTCGGTGGCAGGGACGCGCTGGACGCGATGGACGCCGCTCTCGTATTTGAGGCGTTTGAAGACGTCCGTGCCTGTGACGCTGAAGACGACCTCCCTCAAACCGCCAAGGTCGGAGCCGCTGGCGTCGATGGTCTCGATTTTCCAGCCTTGGATCTCGGCGTATCGGCTGAACATGCGATAGAGATCGGCGGCGAAGAGCGCGGACTCGGCCCCTCCGGCCCCGGCACGGATCTCGACGATGGTATTGCGAGAGTCGGAGGGGTCGGGGGGGATGATGCCCGCCTGGACTTTTTGCGCCATGCGCTGGGCCTCGGGTTCGAGGCGGGCGATTTCGTCCTGGGCCATCCTGACCAGTTCCGGGTCGGTCTCCGCGGCGAGGAGGGCGCGGTTGGCGTCGAGTTCGGCAAGGGCATTGAGGTAAGCCGTCCCCTGGTCCTGGAGGTTTTTGAGCCGGGAATGTTCGCGCGCCAGTTCCTGGGTACGCTGGGTGTTGGTGAAGACCTTGGGATCGCTCAAGGCGCTCTCGATCTCGGCAAGGCGCTGGTTAAACTGCGCGATGTACGGGCGTAAGTCCATGGAGAGCATCGACATTCAACGACTTAATGCACATGGGGACCGTGGACCAGGAACGTTCAACGTCCAACGTTCAACTAGCAACGGTCAACCATGAACCATCAACCATCAACCGGGAGAGACAGGCTCAGAAAAAGAGTCCGCCCGTTCGGCGGGAAGCCGGACGGGCGGAGGCTCGGCAAAAGGCTAACGTTTTCTTTTCTTGGACGCAGCGGCGGCGGCGATGGCGTCCTGGGCTGCCTTGGTCTTGGCCATGCGCTGTTGGAACTTGTCCACGCGTCCGGCGGTGTCGACGAACTTCTGCTGGCCCGTGTAGAAGGGGTGGCAGACATTGCAGATGCCGAGGACGATGACCGGTCGGGTCGACCGGGTCTTGAAACTATTGCCGCAAGCGCATCGCACCTCGGCTTCCTGATACTTCGGATGAATCCCGTCACGCATACGTTAAAGACTGAGAACCATACCGGTCGCCGGGCGGCTGGCAAGCGCGAAAATCGGTTGACGCGAGGCGGGTGCGTCGATATTTTATGCGCTCTCTGAGTTCCAGAGTAGCTCAATGGTAGAGCAGCCGGCTGTTAACCGGCGGGTTAGAGGTTCGAGCCCTCTCTCTGGAGCCAATTCCTCCGGCCTTTCGGCGCCAGCAACACCCTGGACTGCAAGAGTCTCACGGCCCGATAACCGGAGGGGGTGATCCGGCGGGAATTCGAAGTTGATCGGGCGATCCTTCTGACGCTGATGCACCGGTTGGGAAAGTCCACGGTCGGCGGGGGAGGTCACTTGGGTTGGCAGAGCGAGGACTCGCTCGGTGACCGCGACGCAGCCGGCGAGTTCGGGCATGGTGTTTGTGCAGTGCCACCAGGTCTCGAGCGCTTGGGACGGGTGCATGACCAGCTTGCCCAGCGCGTTGGTCGGATAGTGTTGCTCGAAGAAGGTCAGAATCTCGCGTGCGAAGGGCAGCGCGGTGTTCTGCAGGAAGTCGCGGTCGAGCGTGTGGTCGAAGTAATCGAGCAGTCCTCTTGCGTAGTCTCAGTGCCCTGTGCGCCATAGGGGTGTGAAATATGCGGGGTAGCGCTGCGCTTTTGTGTTGGTCTCGGCACATCATTTCCGCATCCCGATGCGTCATCGAACGGCCCGCAGCGTTACCGGACCGAGCAGGCCGGATGGTTCAAGAGGCGAGCTGGCCGTGTAGTCGCCTGCGGCGGTTGTGAAGGTGTAGCGGCCGGCCGCATGCGGGACGCCGCCAAGCAAGCCGGACTTCCACTCGAGTTGTCGGACCGCCTTGTGCGCGGGTTGTTGGTCTCCGATCAACCGGTTGACCCAGGTGTTGACGATCGTGATTTCGAGGAGATTGCCCGTGGGACGCAGCAGGTCGGCAGGGAAGTCGACGCGGAACGGGGAAGTCAAGGCAATACCCAGGTCTTTCCCGTTGAGCTTCACGCCCGCCAGCTTGTGGACAATCCCCAGGTCCAGAACGACGCGCTCCGCGTCCGACAGGTCGTGCGGGCGGTTGACGGTCTTGCGGTAGACGGCCTGGCCCGAGTAGTAGCGGATGCCTTCGTCTGCGTGTTTGTCCCATCGGAGCAGAGTGTCGAAGGCAACCGGCTTGGCAGGGCCGCCCCAGGCGGGATCAAACGTCACTTCATAGAGTCCATCCAGTGTCGCCAGGATCGTTTCGGCCGAGAAATTCTCGCCCTGGACATTCGCCGCCGTGCCGTTTGCCCGGCGATCGAACACAATGAACCAGCTCTCGCACGCGGCGAACTGCAGTGGCACAGACACAATGCCGTCGCGGCTGGTGTAGCGGGGCAGCGAGCGGCGGGCGCCCGTGATCGGATCCCAGAGTTGAGGGGCGGCGCCGTCTGTACGGAACGCGCACTCGATTGCGACCGGTTCGGCAGTGCGATTGCCCACGAAGAAGATGTCGCGGGTCGGGGTGCGGCGCTGGTGATAGCGCAGCGGGCCGGTGGTGTCGAAGGCCGGCGGGACACCCCATGTTTTCAGCAACGCGACAGTGGCTTCGTAGCTCGGGTAAAGGGAGGCTGATCCGGACTTCGGGATGACATTGGTCCAAGGTGCCATCGAGGCGGGCCCCAGGACCCGTGCGGCGCGCCAGTGCGGACCCGTCTTAGGTTCGCCCTGCCAGGCCTCTTCGGGGTTGTCCGCGACACGCCAGTCGGAGTCGGTGCCCACGAAGAAATCGTCTCCGTTTTCGAACTCGATGTGAACGAGTGCGATCAAGCCGGCGGGATTGGGTTCGGACCCGGCATTCGAGGCGGCCACGGCGAGCAGGTTGGTTCCCGGTTTGAGGGCGGGGCGGATATCGACCTGTTGGATTTCGTTGAAGTTATTGCCTGAGGCGACGGCGACGCCATTGAGCCAGACTTCGAATCCGTTGTCGGCTGTGGCGTGGAGGCGCGCGGTCCGCGGAGTGCGTCCGCTCTCGAGTTGGAATGTCTTTTGGAAGCAGCGCGTCACGCCGGCTGGGGCGTGTGTGGCGGGATCGTCCTGGGGCGTCCAGATCCAGTGGCTGCGCTGGTGCATGAGGCTGGGATGGCTGGGCCGTTCCGGGGCGGTTGCCGGGCCGCCCCATACGATCCGGCCTTTCCCATAGGGGCGCTCGACGGCTGTGTCGGGGACATCGAGTTTGCCCCACATCTTCCGGGCCAGGGCGCGGACGCGAGCATCGCACTGGGGATACTGGGACAGGCTGGGGGACTTGACTGGGGGATTGCCGAGGATCGTGGCGCCCTTATGAACCAGGTCTTCGAGTTTGGCGAGCAGTTCCGGAGTCATGGTCTCGACGATCGGCAGGACCAAGAGGCGATAGGTCGTGCCTTCCGGGAAGACGATGCGTCCGTTGTCCGCCTTTGCGCGGGACATGAGGATGCCGGGGCTGACGGCATCGAATCCGTAGGCCTTCTTTTCGCGGAGCAATCCCTGACCCTCGAAGGCGTCGTCTGGCGGCAGGAAGATGTGCGGGGCGCCCTCGAGCACCAGGTAGAGGACATCGGCCACCGAGGCACCCTGACGCAGCATTTGGCCGCAGCGGGCGATGTAATCGTGATATGGGCGGACCATGGGCCAGAAGGTTTGGTGGCGGTGCCAGTGGATGCCGTGCGGTCCCATGGCGATGCCTGGTTTGGGGGCGTCGAGACCCAGCGGCTGATGTTGGAACGTGTGAAAGATGAGGTCATTGATTCCCATGGCGAACGCCCAGTCGGTCTGGTTTTTGAGATCGTTGGGGTTATCCGGGTAACCGTGGCGGGGCGGCGATGTGAAGGCTTCGGCGCGGACGACCGGGCGGCCCATCGTATGGGCGATCGAGGCCGCCTCGATGCAACTATAGACCGTGTCCACCTCGGCGATCCAAAATTCGCAGGACGGAATGTCGGCGACCGCGCCCAACTCGATGTCGCCGGCGGGGTTCATGTCGTAGGGCTGATTCGAGTAGTAGAAGCCGTTCTGGTGGGCGTGGCGGCGGATGATGTGCGCGTGGTTTTCGATCACCAGCTCCTGGGCTGTCTTGCGCAAATCCCAGAGAAAACGCTCGGTGTTCTCGCGCGAGCCGACGATCAGCCCCGTGTAGGCGGGGAAGAACGGTTGTGGATCGTAACCGCGCCGGCGTTGGAACTCGGCGCGAAACCGGGCTGACCAGTTCTGGGAACTCATCTCCCAACTGTCGAGGTGCAGAGCTGTCCAGCCGCGTCCGGGACGCCGTGGGCCGACCTGTTCGAGCAGCTTCTTGTGGAACTGGTCAAAGTGGAAAGCGAATGCCGCTGCGTCGAATTTGTCGGTCTCGAAGCCGTGTCCGGGCGTGGGGGCTGGGCGGGTGGTTGCCCCGGTGCTTCGGGCGGCGAATCGCATCACTGTCCAATCGCCTGGCGGGACAGTCCAGTCGAGCGAGCCGTCGGTGCGCAAGCGCGTTGTCAGATCGAGAACCTGGTTCAGGTCAATGATGGCGCCTGCGGGCGGTTCGCTGTGGCTGGCCGGGGCCGGGATGAAGCGCGGCACGTGTTTCCAAATCGAGTAGGGCTGCGTCTCATAGAGCGTCTTGACGGCCAGATTCTCCGGCGGTTCGGTCGCAGCCGGCGTCGGAAACGCCAGGACAGCCACATCCGCGTGCCAAGCGTCGCGCTGGGCGGCTAGGTCGGGCGACAGGCCGGCGAATTGGGATGGGGCGCGCGGGGGAGGAACCGGGAGAATGGCGGTGCACGGGGCGGGGCCGACGACCCGGACCGAGCTGGCGCAGAGGTGCTGCATCGAGCGGGGTGGATCGATCCAGGGACCGCCGGCACCGCTCCAGCCGGGGCCGGTGCCGAGGATGATCTCCATGCCGAGCCGGTCTGCCGTGCGGACGGCGTGGGCGAAATTCTCCTGCCAGATCGGGCTCATGAAATCGACCGGGCCGCGGGGCACGCCGATGTTGACTTCGAGGAATAGGGCCTTGCGCAAGCCGGCCTGGTGCATGCATTCCAGGTCGGCCGTCATCGCCTCGCGGTCCTGGTTGCCGTCCATGAAGTACCAGTAAGCGCCCGGTCGGGCCGAATCGGGCGGGTTGGCGAAGTCCTTTGCCAAATCCTGCGCGAGGCTCATCACTCCGATGAACGTGCCGAGGAGCGGCGAAAGGAGGGAGGTTGTGGTGTGACGCATTCTCCGCCGCGGAGCGTGCGGTACGATCGAGAGGAAGGGCGCGGACATGGTTCGATTTGTTGGAAAGGTAGTGAGCATGCGCGTACGGTGCCAGTCGAATCGGCGTCGTTGTCGGTGGGTGGGCGAGGGCATGTCGCATCTGTCGAATTCTCCAATCCCCGCATCGACATTGGCATGGTGGTCAAGGATGCGGCGCGGACGGCCTCATTTCTGACTCGAAAGAGGGCTATAGGTGCTGCACCTGGGCGCGGGACCCGGGCGCGCCGACAAGATGCACAGTCGCTTCGACGCGTTTCTTGATTGGCTCGAGGGGCGCGGGTATGCGTGCGTGCGTGTGGATGAGTTGCTAACGCGTTGAGAAACGGAAGACGGTGGTGGAGCGAAAGGTTTGGCCGGGACGCAACACGACCGATGGGAAATGCGGTTCATTGACCGAGTCGGGGTAGTGCTGAGTCTCGAGGCAGAAGCCGGCGTGGCGCGGGTACTTGACGCCGCCAGTGCCCACGATCGAGCCGTCGAGGTGATTGGCGGTATAGAGCTGAGCGCCCGGCTCGGTGGTCATCGCTTCGAGCACGCGCCCGCCTGACGGCTCATAGACCGTGGCGGCCAGGGCGAGGGATTGGCCGCCGCTGCGGAGGACGAAGTTGTGGTCGTAGCCGCCGGGTTTGAGCCCGGTTTGGGCGGCGCGCGCGCCGATGGTTGTGGCCTGAGTGAAATCGAGCGGGGTGCCCTTGACCGTGCGAATCTCGCCGGTCGGGATGAGGGCATCATCGCAAGGCGTATAGAAATCGGCGGCGAGGGTCAGTTCGTGTCCGAGCACGTCGCCGGCCCCGGCCAGGTTGAAGTAGCTATGGTTGGTCAGGTTGACAGGGGTCGGCTTGTCGGTTGTGGCCAAGTAATCGATGCGCAGTTCGCTACGGGCGGTCAGCGTGTACCGGACCGTGACCGTGAGGTTGCCGGGATAGCCTTCCTCGCCGTCGGGGCTCAGGCAGGAGAACTCGACCGTCGCCTCGTCTCGAGTGACTGGGAGCGGCGTCGATGCCCAGACCTTTTTATCGAATCCTTTGGCCCCGCCGTGGATGTGATTGGGGTTGCTGTTTCTGGTGACGGTGTACTCTTTGCCGTCGATGATGAAGCGGGCATTGGCGATGCGGTTGGCGACGCGCCCGGCGATGGCGCCGAAGAACGGATGGCCTTTGAGGTAGCGGTCCAGATTGTCGAATCCGAGCACGACATTGCCCGCTTTGCCAGTCCGATCGGGGACCCGGATTTCAGTGATGATCAACCCGTAATCGGTGACCTTGACCGTCATCCCGCCGCCATTGCGGAGGGTATAGAGCTTGACCGGGGTGCCGTCGGGCATCTGGCCGAACGAGGAGGTTTCGATGGACATGGCAGGTTGGGGGGCGGATTGCGATTGGGTCGTGGAATCTGAGGCGAGGACGACCGCTGCGGCGAGCGCAGAGGCGAAGGTGCGAGGCGAGGCCGAAGCTTTCATTGGTTTGTGTGCGTCTGGTCCTTCGGAAACACTTTCGGAGGGAGGGTAGAGCAGATGGGAGATTGCTCACAAGCCCCAAACGCGACAGCGGGATTCGATCTGGAATCACGATTCAGAGTGGGATTAAGAGCAGGATTCGAATAGGGTGATTTGAAGGTATGGAAACGACCGAGAAACTTGCCGCCTGTAACGCAATTCGATGCGTGTTTGCTGCCGCCTTGGTTCTGGGCGTGGGAATGGCGGGGCGCGCCCAGATGCCGGATCCGCCCGGCCAACCGGCTCAGGGGGTTGCGCCCAAGCATGAGGCGTATTTATTTGCCCACATGATGCATGGCGACTACTGGCGGCTGTACTACAGCGTCAGCCTGGACGGCCTGCACTGGAAGGCCCTCAACGGTGGCAAGCGGGTTTTCGAGGATTACCGGGGCCATGCCGACATCGCCCGAGGGCACGACGGACGCTATTACCTGGTTGGCAACCGCGGGGACGACCAGCCGGACATCAATTTCTGGGTCTCGGAGGGTCTCATCACGTGGACCAAGCACGGGGATTACGTTCCGGACCTGACGCGGGTGCCAGACTATCCGAAAGCGATGGCGCGGATCGGCGCGCCCAAGCTGTTCTTCGACGAAGTCAGTGCGCAGTATCTGTTGACCTGGCACACGACCCACGCTCTGGGGAAAGCAGTATCCAGGGGTTGCCTACGGTTTGTCGGTGGCCTCGACGCTCGAGGGGCCTTGGTTCCAGGCCTCGGGTGGAACGAACTACCGGGATTGGGACAAGTACAGCCTGCCAGCCAAGGTGCGGCACGGATGCATGATCCCGATTCGGCGCGCCGAGTATGACGCGTTGGTTCGGAGGTTCGGGATCGGGGATCATCCGCCGGCGAAGACGGGGCGGAAGCCAGCTTCGGCGAGGATGCGGGCGACGGTTTCGCGCTGATCGCCCTGGATTTCGATGCGCCCTTCTTTAACTGTGCCGCCTGTGCCGCAGGCCTTGCGGAGGCGTTGGGCGAGTTGTTCCTTCTCTGGCAAGCCGATGCCGACGAAGGCGCTGACGACGGTGACTGTCTTGCCGCCGCGCCCGGCCTTCTGACGGCGGATTTCGACGCGACCGCGCGATTTTGGTTTGGGGGCGGGCGTGGCGGGTGTGGTGGGCGGTGTGGTTGGCGACTGCGGGCCTCGTGGCAGGCCCGCGGACTGGAGGTCTTCGAACGGGTTGTATCCGAAGGGGCGGTCGGGGCCTGGGGTGTCGGGGTGCGCGCTCATGATGCCGGTAGCCCATGCATTTCACAAGGCTGGGGATGATCTCAGGTCCGGGCTTGGATGCGGAAAGCCCCGGCGGGCGCGGGGCTCAACTCTTGAGGAAGGCGGCGTGGACGGCGCGCATGGCCTGTTCGCCCTTGGCGAGGTCGAGGACCACCGAGACCTTGATCTCGCTGGTGGAGATCATGTCGATGTTGATGCCTTCGAGGGCGAGGGTTTCGAACATGCGAGCGGCGACGCCGGAGTGGCTGCGCATGCCGACGCCGACGATGGAGAGCTTGGCGATGGCCTCGTTGGGGATGACCTGTCTGAAGCCGATGTCCTTCTTAAGGCCGTCGATGACTTTTTGCGACTTGAGCAGGTCCGGTTTGTCGACCGTGAAGGACAGGTCCGTCGTGGGGCTTGCGGCGCCGTGGCTGATATTCTGAACGATCATGTCGACATTGATCGCGGCGTCGGCGAGGGCCTTGAAGACGCGCGAGGCCATGCCGGGGCGGTCTGGCACGCCGATGAGCGTGATCTTGGCCTGGTTTTTGTCGAGAGAAACGCCGCGGATAACGACGTCCTCCATACTCTTGTTTTCTTCTTTCACAATGGTGCCTGGGTTGTCGTTCAGACTCGAACGGACCTCGAAGATGACGGAGAATTTCTTGGCGAACTCGACCGAGCGGAGTTGCATGACTTTGGCGCCGGCGCCGGCCAGTTCGAGCAGTTCGTCATAGGTGATCTGATCGAGCTTGAGGGCTCCAGGGACGATCCTGGGATCGGCGGTGTAGATGCCTTCGACGTCGGTATAGATTTGGCACAGATCGGCCCGCAAGGCCGCCGCCAGGGCGATCGCGGTCAGGTCCGAGCCGCCGCGTCCCAGGGTTGTGATTTGGCCTTCGGGGGTCTGGCCCTGGAAGCCGGCGACGATCACCACGTGGCCGCTATCGAGCCACGCATGGACCTGTTTGGGGGTGATATTGCGAATCTTGGCCTTGGTGTGCACGCCGTCGGTGACGATGCCGGCCTGCGCGCCGGTGAGTGACACGGCGGGGACACCCAGGGCGTGGAGCGCCATGGCGGCCAGCGCGATGGTCGTCTGCTCGCCGGTCGCCAGGAGCATGTCCATTTCCCGCTCGCTGGAGAGGGGTATGATTTCCCTGGCGAGTTTGATGAGGTTGTCGGTGACTCCGCTCATGGCGGAGACGACCACCACCAAACGGTCTCCGCGGGCGCGGTACTGCGCGACGCGGGAGGCCACGTTCTTGATTCGGTCGGGATTGCCGACCGACGAGCCGCCATACTTTTGGACGATAAGGGCCATGAATTTGCCGGTTCGGCGCGTTGGGTTTGGGGCTGCCGCCTCAACACGCCGCGCCGATGAGGCGGGGAAAATAGACAGGGCGATGGCGTTTGCCTAGCCTGAAGATTCGAGAAACCGGTTTTTACATTGGCCATGTGGGGTGGTAGAAATCCGGGCGTGTCATTCGTGGTCACAATCCTACCGTCCGAGGGACGCGCTGGCATTCAGCGGTTCAATGCGCGTTGCCCCCATGAACCGGGGAACGTTCAACGCCCAACTTCCAACGCTCAACGTTCAACGAAGCGGTTCGTTGAAAGTTGGACGTTGAACGCTGCGCGTTGGACGTTCGGGTTACCCCTTTTGTCAATTATCAACGGCTTGCGCAGGCGGTTCATGGAGAGCGTTGTCATTCAACGGTTCAATGCGCACGGGGACCATGAACCGATTTGTAGCCGCCGACGTGAGTCGGCGCTGATTTCTGCTGTTGACGGAGCGAGATGGCGCGGACTCACGTCCGCGGCTACGGAACCACGGTTCATGGAGAGCCTCAGGCCGGCGATGCTCGCGATTGCGCTGGCGTGTTGGGGGGGCGCGTTCCGGTGCCAGGCCCAGAGCGGGGCGGAGAAGGCGGCGCCCTTTACGGTGCCGGTATACGACCGGGACGATCCGAATCGGATGGTGGCTTTGCTGAGCGGTTCGATGGCGGAGTTTGACCTGAGCGGGCGGCAGCCACTCGAGACCGTCCGGGTCGAGTACTACGACGGCAAGGGCGGGACGAACCTGGTGTTTGCGGGGACGAATTGCGTGTACGACGCGCGTCGGAGGATTGCGGAGTCGCCCGGGACGTTGCGGGTGATGAGCGGGGACGGGCAGCTTGATCTCGAAGGGCAGGGCTTCACCTGGTGGCAGACCAACAACGACCTGGTGATCTCGAACCGGATCGAGACTCGGGTGCGGCGGCCCGAGTCGCTGGGCGGCGTGGCGGATCCGCTGGGCGGGCAGGACCTGCGTGTGACCTCGGACCGTTTTCGGTTCAACTATCGGTCGAATCTGATCGTCTATTCCGGCCGGGTGCGCGTCGAGGATGCGCGCGTTCGGATGAGCAGCGGTTGGCTGACGATTGTGCCGTCGGCGGAGGGCGGGATCGCCCGGATGGTGGCGGAAGAGGATGTGAAGATCGTGGACCGTTCGACGGGCGGGGAGACCACGGCGCGGAAGGCGGTCTATCAGGTTGACGGGCAGCGGGAGACGGTCGAGTTGAGCGGCAACCCGCGGTATCGCGAGGGTGTGCATGAGGGAACGGCGGACCGTTTTGTCCTCGATCGCAGGCGCGACGCGCTCGAAGCGGTAGGAAACGCGCGCATCGTTTTTCCGTTGGGGGGTGGGGGAGCCTCCGGGCTGTTGGCGATTCCGGGGCCTGGTCCAAGGCCGACCGAGAGTGCGACAAACCGGATGATCGAGCTTTCGGCGGATCTGATCACGATTCTCCTGCCGGCAACCAACGGGCCGGTGCGCGGTGTTGTGGCCGAGACCAACGTGGTGTTGTTGAATCCTGAGCAGGGGAGTCGCGCCACGGCGCGGCGCGCCAGTTATCAGGAAGGCATCGGACTCGAGTTGACGGGTGATCCGGTCTGGTCCTCTGGCGGTCAGAGCCTCGAGGGCGGGGCGATGCGCTATGATCCGGCGGGGCAGGTGTTTCGTGTGACCGAAGGAGTGCTTGTGCGGCTGCCGGCGACCGCGCTCACCGGGCCGGTCCGCGGTCTCGAGGACGCAGTGTCGGGCGGCGGTTTGGGGCTCGCGACGAACCAGGTGGTCGAGATTCGCAGTCTCGAACTCGAGTATCGGGAGCCCTGGCTGCAGTTCGAGGGGGGCACGCGCGCGGATTATTTGGACGAGCGGACGAAACTGGGCGAGTTGCAGTGCGCGGCTCTCGGGGTGCTTTACAGCAATTCCGTTCGTGAAGTCCGGGCCTCGGGCGGCGTGCGTTTGGAGCAACTGCCGGCGGTTCGGAAGGGGGGGGGCACCACGGCCAAGCTGGTCGAGTGCGAGGCGATGACGGCGGGATTCGATGCGGAGGGCCAGCTCGAGCGGTTCAGGGCCGAGGGCGGCGTGGATGCGCGGCAGACCGACATTCGGGAGGGGCGGCGCGATCCGGTTGTCAAACGGTTGCAGTGCGACGCTCTTGACGCGAGGTTCTGGGGCCGAAGCAATCTTGTCGAGATGGCGACGGCGGAGCGCGATGTCGTGGTGAGGCAGGACGACCGGATTGTCCAGGCCGAGCACGCCGTTTTCACGGGGACCAATGACCTGCTGAGTCTGTTTGGGCGGCCGACGGTGATTTTGCCTGAGGGGCGGATCACGGAGGCGGAGACGATTACCTGGAATCGCGCGACGGGTCTGTACCGGATTGCCGGGCGCTTCAAGTCGCAATGGAAAGCCTTGCCTGGCGCGACCAACCTCATCAACCTGCCCTCGATTATTCCATGACGCCCGCAACGACGACTGAGACGCAGCCGGAGAACGCAGTTGCCCGACCCGAGACCGCAGTAGGGCAGGCGGCGAGGGTCCGCCTGCTCACCACCGAAGGCCTGGTGAAGGAGTACCGGGGGCGCCGCGTGGTCAACGGAGTATCGATCCATGTGGACGCGGGCGAGGTCGTGGGTTTGCTGGGGCCGAACGGGGCGGGGAAGACCACGACATTCAACATCGTTGTTGGACTGGTGTATCCGGAGGCTGGGGACGTGCGTTTCGAGGCGCGGTCGATCACGCGTCTGGCGATGCACCAGCGGGCGCGGCTTGGGATTGGTTACCTGACTCAGGAGCCTTCGGTGTTTCGCAAGCTGACGGTCGAGCAGAATCTGCTGGCGATTCTCGAGACCTGCCGTTTGGGGGTGGACGAGCGGGGACTGCGGCTGAAGTATTTGCTGGACGAGTTGGACCTCACGCGGCTGGCCAGGAGCAAGGCCTACACGCTGAGCGGCGGCGAGAAGCGGCGGCTGGAGATTACGCGGGCGTTGGTGACCAGCCCGAAGCTGATGCTGCTGGACGAGCCGTTCAGCGGGATCGATCCGATTGCGGTCTACGAGGTGCAGAAGATCGTGCGCCTATTGAGGGAGCGGGGCTTGGGCATACTGGTGACCGATCACAACGTGCGCGAGACGCTCAAGCTGGTGGATCGGGCGTACCTGATTCATCGGGGGGAGGTGCTGTGCGAGGGGTCAGCGGAGTTCCTGGTGAACGATCCGAAGGCGCGCGAGATTTATCTTGGACCCGAGTTCAACCTGTGAGTGGAGGCGACCATGGAATCGTCGAGCCAGACCCATCGTCCGAAGGCCACGGTGCGCGATTTCTACGAACGGCACCGGCAGGCATTGGATCTTCATCTTGTGGCGGGGCAGAGGGGGCTGCTGCGGGTGATCCGAGAGCCGACCGTCAACCGGCCCGGGCTGGTGCTGGCGGGATTCACCAAGTACTTTGCGCAGCACCGGGTGCAGGTCCTCGGGAACGCCGAGATGCACTTTCTGAAGTCAGTGCCGGAGGCGGACCGCAACGAGCGTCTGGCCCGGCTTCTCTCGTATCGGGTTCCGTGCATTGTGTTCTGTCGCGGCTATCGGCCGGATGGTGGTTTTCTCGAGATGGCGGAGCGGTCGAACCTTCCGGTCTTTCGGAGCCAGCAGGTGACGATGCGGTTCATCAACCAGGCCACGCTGTTGTTGGACGTGCTGTGCGCGCCGCAGGGGACCGATATGGGGAGCATGGTGGACATACAGGGGATCGGGGTGATCATCCGGGGCGCGGCCGGTGTCGGCAAGAGCGAGTGCGTGCTGGGTTTGATCGAGCGCGGATACAGTCTGGTGGCTGACGACATCACGCATCTGCACGTCAGCGGCGGGCAGCATGTGATCGGAACGGCGCACCGGCGGATTCGCGAGTTCATGGAAGTGCGAGGGATCGGCATCATCAACGTGGCCGACATGTTCGGCGTAAAGAGCATTCGGACCCACAAGCGGGTCGATTTGGTGGTGACCTTGAAGCCATGGGACGAGGTTGCCAATGTCGAGCGGGTGGGCCTCGATCAGGAGAAGATTCCCCTGCTGGGCATCGAGGTCCCGCATGTGACCATTCCCGTGGCCCCGGGCCGGGATCTGGCAAGGCTGGTCGAGGTGGCGGCATTCCTCGTCAAGCTTCGACTCGCGGGCCACAATCCCGCCAAGGATCTCGAGACTCGATTGTTGGCCGACATGGCGGGCTCCCGGCGCGAGCCGCATGGGCTCCCCGAGGTTGCGGATCATGAAACGCGTCTCGAGTCTTGATTCTCTCGCTCGAATCCTCAGACTTGCGCCCACTATGAATCCATTCGCTGCATTCGCCGCCGCCGCGTCCGGCGTGGGGCACCGACACGTTCTCACACCGCGCCGCCGCCGGAGCCGGATTGGGGCGGGTGGGCTATTGGCCGCCGCGGCCTGCCTGGTGTCGGCGACCATGCTTGCGGCAGGTTCGCAGCGGATCACGACGGCGTCGCTGATCGAGGACATGACCGACCTGGCGGGTCTGGCGGAGTTCCCGAATCCGGCCTACACCTGCAAACAGTTCTCGTCGTATGACCGGAAATCGAAGTCGCCGACCGAGGATTGGTTTGCGAATGCCGACGCGGGGCATTTTCTGAGGAAGGAGCAACGGGCCGGACGGGAGGAGTTCGTCATGGTCGACACGGCGGGTCCGGGCGCCCTGGTGCGAATCTGGTCGGCCAACCCGGCGGGCACGGTGCGGGTTTACCTGGACGGCGCGGAGGAGCCGGTGATTGAAGCGGCGATGCCCGATCTTCTGGGCGGCAAGTTCCCCGGGTTGCCACGCCCCATTGCGGGCGAGTACAGCAAGGGGTGGAATCTCTACCTGCCGATCCCGTACGCGCGTAGCTGCAAGGTGACCAGCGACAAGGGCGGTTTCTATTATCATGTGAACTACCGCACCTATCCACAGGGGACGAGCGTCAAGACGTTCGATCGCGGGGATCTGCAGACTCTGGCGTCGCGCCTCGAACGGCTGGCCGCCCAGCTCGAGAAGCCGCGCTCGGTCACCGCGGCGGATGGGCAGGTGACGCCTTTCGAGATCGTTGTGGGCGCGGGCGATCAACTGCGCCACACGTTCTATGGCCCTGCGGCGATCACCCGGATTGTTTTGCGCGCGCAGGCCGCCGATGTCGAAGCCGCATTGAGGGGTTTGGTTGTGAAAGTCACGTTCGATGGCCAGGAGACGATCGCAAGCCCGCTGGGCGACTTTTTTGGCAGCGCGCCCGGCATCAATCCATATGCTTCGCTGCCGCTGGGCATGACCGAGGACGGCGAGATGTACTGCCACTGGGTCGCGCCGTTCCAGGATTCGGCGGTGATCGAGTTGACGAACCACAGCGGGCAGGACGTGACCCTTTCGGGCGAGATAACCGTGAGCGACTATCGCTGGACCGAGTCGTCGATGCACTTGCACGCCAAGTGGCGAGTCGAGTTCGATGTGCCGACGCGTCCGATGCAGGACTGGAACTATTTGACGGTGCAAGGGCGCGGGGTGTTTGTCGGGGTCGCGTTCGCCATCGACAATCCGGTGAAGGACTGGTGGGGTGAAGGCGACGAGAAAATCTACGTCGATGGCGAGGTTTTTCCGAGCCACTTCGGGACCGGGACGGAGGACTACTTTGGCTATGCGTGGTGTTGGCCCGGCCTTTTCACGCACGCTTACCATGCCCAGTCACGGTGCGACGGTCCCAACAACTACGGGCGGACCAGCGTGAACCGCTTTCACATCCTGGACCGGATTCCGTTCATGCGCGACTTCAAGTTCGACATGGAACTCTGGCACTGGAACGAGACCTGTAAGGTCAACATGGCGGTTGTGGCCTACTGGTACGCCCGTCCCGGAGCGACCGACCGCTTCAAAGCCATCCGTGCCGAGGACACCGAACTGCGTCCCATGCCCGTCTATGTCGTGCCGCGCGTCGCGGGTGCGATTGAGGGTGAGGGGATGCGGATTGTGCGCGTGACGGGCACGGTCGAGCCGCAGGGTTGGGACGGTGTCAGCGGGGGGAGTCACCTTTGGTGGCATGCGGGCATGAAGCCCGGGGATGTTCTCACCGTTGCTTTCCCGGCACCAAAGCAAGGCCAGTACCGCGTCATGGGCCATTTCCTGCGTGCCCGGGACTACGGCGTGCATCAACTGGCGATCAACGGGCAGAAGACGGGCGATCCGATCGATTTCTACAATCCCACCGTCCAACCTAGCAAGGAGATCGATCTGGGCGTTTACACGTTGAAGGAGGGGGAGAACGAGTTCTCCGTCACGATTGTCGGCGCCAACGACAAGGCAGAGAAGGCGTACATGTTCGGACTCGATTATCTCCTGCTCAAACCGGTATCCCCATGAAACGACGAGACTTCCTGCGCATGGTCGGCGGCGTGACGGCCGCCGGTGGTCTGGGCCTCGAACGGCTGTTGGCGGATTTCAAGGCCGACGACGACATTGTGGGGCGCGTTGCGGGTCTGCCGCGGCGCGTCCTCGGCCGAACGCAGCAGCAAATTTCGATAGTTGGCTTTCCAGGCCTGGGACTGATCCGGGTTGACCAGGAGGGCGCGAACAAGGCGGTGCGCGAGGCCTTCGATCGGGGTGTGAACTACTACGACGTGGCGCCCGCTTACGGGAACGACGGCGAGTGCGAAATCAAGCTCGGCCCCGCCTTGCGGCAACTCGATCGCAGCAAGGTTTTTCTGGGGTGCAAGACCAAGGCCCGCGACAAGGAAGGGGCTCGGACCGAACTCGAACGCTCGCTGAAGAGACTTCAGACCGATCACTTCGATTTGTACCAGCTTCATCACCTGGTGACGGTCGATGAAGTCAAGCGAGCGTTCGGGCCCGGCGGGGCGTTCGAGACGTTCCTGGCGGCGCGCGACGAGGGGAAGGTGAAGTGGTTTGGTTTTTCGGCCCACAGCACCAAGGCGGCGCTCGCCGCGCTCGAAGCCTATGCGTTCGACACCGTGATGTTTCCCATCAGTTTCGCCGACTACTACCTGCGGGATTTCGGGCGTGCGGTGATCGATGCGGCGGCGAAGCGCGGTTCGGCGGTCATTGCGATCAAACCGCTGTCGATGGGCGCGTGGCCCAAGGACGTGCCGCGGACGCGGTCCTGGTGGTATCGCACGACCGAGACGCCCGAGGAGGTGTCGCTGGCCCTTCGATTTTCCCTCTCGCTGCGAGGGGTGATCACTGGCATTCCGCCTTCCTACCTCGATTTGCTGGACATGTCGATTGCCGCGGCGAAGAGCTATAAGCCGGCGACAGTCGCCGAGAAGGACGAACTGCGGGTCCTGGCCGAGAAGTGCGAGGCGCTGTTCCTCCGGGAGGATCAGCGCGGCGACACGGCCGGGGTGCCGTCTGCGTGTCCGTATCCGGACCATCTGGTGTAAGCGGCGGGGGACACGGTCGCGGTCTTGCCCTCGATGGCCCGCGTGTTATCGGGGGCGACGGAGCCGCCGCCAACAAGCCGCGGCTGGAACCGGATGTTGCCAACACGTCGTTCGTGTGTGCGCGGGCTGGGATCGCTGCATCATGCGGTTGGTGGCTGACAAGATCGGGAGTCGGTGTAGAGTCGGGCGGATGCGAACCAGAAGACCCCTTCGGCTTGGCGTTTATGCAGGCAGCTTCGATCCGGCCACGGTGGGGCATTTGTGGATGATCAACCAAGGCGTGCGTTTGTTCGACCGGTTGGTGGTGGCGGTGGGCCTGCATCCGGAAAAGCGGTGCACGTTTTCGCTCGATGCGCGGCTCGAAATGCTCCGGGAATCGGTGCGGAAATTTCGGAATGTGTCGGTTGTGACCTTCTCCGAGCGTTATCTGATTCACTTTGCGCAGTCGGTTGGAGCGACACATTTGTTGCGCGGCATCCGGTCCGAGAGCGACTACGAGTATGAGCGGACGATGCGGCACATCAACGGCGATCTGGACGCCAAAATCTGCACCGTTTTCCTGATGCCGCCGCGCGATGTCGCCGAAGTCAGTTCGAGCATGGTCAAAGGCCTGGTCGGTCCACAAGGCTGGCAGAGAGTCGTTCGTCAATACGTGCCGCCGCCGGTGTACAAGGCCCTTTTGCGGTTTCGTCGCTCGACCTCCGTTTGAAAGGAATTCCCATGCAAGACACCTCGACTCTTCTTGTCTGCGCCCTGCTCGTGCTGCCGGCCTTGGCCGGCGAATCCGGCGCGACGCCCATTACACTGGGCCACCTGGTCGACGAGATGGCGGACTTGGAACGTCTGGCCCGATGGCCTGCGCCCGCCTATCGCACAGTGCAGTTTTCGAGTTATGACCGGCGCTCGACAACCGCGGAGGCGCCCCAATGGTTCTCGAACGCGGACGGTTTCGGGCGCGAGCCGATTCCTGGTTTTCTGAAAGTGCTGCGTCCGCCTCAGGATGGCCAGGCCGGCCTCTACCTGGTGGCGGAGGCGTCCGGCCCGGGTGCGATCGTTCGCGGCTGGTCGGCCGGCATGGGAGGCGTGTTGCGGGTTTATCTGGACCCGCCGGACGACACAGCGGAGGCTGGGAAGGAGATGCCGGTTTGGGAAGGGGACGCCTACGAGTTTCTCGCGCGGCGTTCGGCTCACTACATGAAGTCGGCCGGGGTCGATCTCGAGGCGAGGGACGCGTTCATTCAGCAGGATGCGGACTACTTTCCGATTCCATTCCAGAACGGGATGAAGGTGACGTGGGAAGGGAAGGTGTCTGATCTGCACTTTTATCATCTCCAGATTCGGCAGTACCCGGTTGGCACCGCGGTGCGGACCTTCGATCCGCAGCGCGACGTGCGAGAGGCGGAAGCGCGAATTCGCGCCGCGGTCGAGGCTCTAACCCGGCCTCGAGTGGTGTTGGGGGACGAACCAGTGGCACTCGAAGGCGCGATCGAGCCGGGACGCAACTGGACATGGTCGCCGCCCGGTCAGGGGCCGTCGGCCGTGCGCGAGTTCAAGCTGCGTGTCGAATCCGATCCGCTGGACGCAGCGCTGCGGGGCTGCCTTTTGAGGATTTCGTTCGACGGATCCCAACGTCCGCAAGTCGAGGCGCCGGTGGGCGATTTCTTCGCTTCCGGCCCGGGTGTGAATCCGTTTTCGAGCCTGCCGTTCAGTGTGGATGCGGACGGCGCGCTGACCAGCCGGTTTGTGATGCCGTTCGAGAAGTCGGTTCGGATCGAGATCGTCAACCACACCAGCCGCCCGGTGCGTCTCACCGGTTCGGTCCGCCTTTCCCGATGGAGCTGGGACGAACGCTCGCTCTATTTCCGCGCGAAATGGCGGGCCGATCACGATCTGCTCGCCGGGGCGGGAGTGATCGATTTGCCGTGCCTGGTTGCTCTTGGCCGAGGGGTCTTTGCGGGCTGCGCGGTGATGATCATGAATCCGTCGGGCGTTCCGACCGCCGGAGGGAACTGGTGGGGTGAAGGCGACGAGAAGATTCTGATCGACGGCGAGTTGATGCCATCGATGTTCGGGACCGGCACCGAGGACTACTTCAACTACTCGTGGAGCCGACCGGACCTGTTCGATCACCCGTACTGCGGTCAGCCCTTAGATTCGGGTCCTGACACCGCGGGTTATATCTCGAACCACAGGTTTCAGGTGCTCGATGCGGTCCCATTCGAACGATCCGCGGCCGTGTTCCTCGAACTCTGGTCGCACAATCGCACGCCCGGCCTGAGCTACGCCCGCGTTGTCTACCATTACGCGCGTCCGAACGCAATCGACGATCATCGCGGACTCATGCCTGCCGACCTGAGAATACCTTTATTGCCGGCACGCGAGCCGCAGGCGGCGGGCGGCGCTACTGGCGCGCGCTTTCACTACTTCGAGAAGCTCGGTCTCGAAGCCACGGCGGGCCGGATCCAGACCGTGCCGTTCCCGTTGGCGACGCAATTACGGTTGGTTTTGTGGCAGGCGGAGAAGGGTGCTCGGCTGAAGTTCAATCTTCCTGTCGAGAAGGACGGGCGCTACGCCATCCATTTTGTGGCGCTGCATCGTCCGGATGCGGCGACGGTGCGAGTGTTGGTTGACGACAGGCCTCTTGCGACCGGAAGTGGGGCGGAGGTCGTCTCGCTGAAGTCGGCTCACGCCCCCCGTATGCTCAACGTCGGATTCAAGGCGGTGCATCTCGAAGCCGGATCAAGGGCTGTGGCCATCGAGTGCATCGAGCCCGGTGTTGTGGGTTTGGACTATCTGTGGGAGCGGAATCCCTAGCCGGATACTTCATCAGGCTTCGCGGAGTTTGATGTCCGGGCTCTGGCTCTCTTCGCGGGTCGCGATCAGTGTGTCTGGGCTGGTGAAGGCGCGGAGGCGAAGCAATCCCAAGCCGGGCCGAACTGCTGGAGGAAACAGAGCGAGAAGCTGCGTTTGAAGACCAGCAGAGGGAGGAGGATGACGGTGCCGATGTAGGGAAGGGCTGCGAGGCAGCAGGTCAGGCACGTGACGATGACGGCCAGCAGGCCGATGACCAAGCCCAGAAGAATCTTCACCAGGAAGTAGAGGAGCACGATGCCCAGGTGGGGGCGCATGATCTCCTGCCAGACCGAACTGAAGCCCGCCAAGACCGGTTGCGGCCGCAGGTACATTGCGGGAACCACGAAATCGCGCAGAACGACATGTGCGATCCAGGAACCGAGCAATGTTGGGAGCAGCACGCCGATGCCGCAGAGGATGGCGACGAGGGAGCGATCACCGAAACGGTCGGCCTGGATGTCGGGCCAGGCCCAAGCCAGGCTGGACCCCAACGTGATCGCCACAAACAGGGACAGCGCCAGCCAGAGCAGGAACGTGAACAGAAACAGGCGGTTTCCGGATTGGGCGTAGACAGCCCACGGTTCCTTAACGGCGGCGCGATTGCGCACGACACCGTCCACGAACATGAACTCGCCCCGGCTGCTCAGCCATGCGAACAGCAGCATCAGGGCTAGGACGATCACGCCGATGCCCAGGGCCCCCAATACCACCAAGGCCAGATTCGATTCGATCCATTCGATCATGGGTTGGACATGAATATCGCCCCCATGCCTGCCCCAATGACCGCCGCCGCCCCCGCCGCCCCCATGCCCGAGGTTGGCGAGGAAGGCGCAGAAGCCCAGTGTCAGCCACTTCTCGAGGTCGAACGGTTGGAACAGGACGAGCCGCACGCGGTCCACTGCCGCCGAGATCGGGCCGGCAACCGACAGATTCAAAGTGTTTACAGCCATGATTGCCTTCCGGGGTTCATTGTTGGGTGCGAGGAAACAGCGAATCGAGCGTCCGCGCAATTACAGAGTGAGGCCGGATGTGTACGGCAGGTGCGGGGGGAGTCTCTCGGAGCCTGGAGCGCTTCATGGGAATCGATGACATTGAACGGTTGAATGCGCACGGAGACAATGAACGAGAAACGTTTGACCTCCAACTCCCAACTCTGGACTCTCAACTCTCAACTCCCAGAGTGGATCACGCTTGCCAGCGTGGCGTAATCTATGCCACCAAGGGCGGTGAAGCGGGCGGCGGATGGACCGCTGAGACAGCCGGGTAGCCCCCGGGCGGGTTCGAGCCGACTGCCCGACCGTTGATGGAGTTGCTCATGGAGTCTACAGGAAATGGTCTGAATCGGCGTCAGTTTGGTCGGACCCTGGCTTTGGCCGGGGCCGGGCTGGCGATCAACGCGGGGGGGCGCGCCCAGGTGCCGGCCCGGCTAGGGGTGAAACTGGGCTTCGACAATTTCTCGGTGCGGGCCCTCGGGCTGAAGGCGGGCGGGTTGCTCGATTACGCCGCGTCGCAGAAGCTCGACTCGCTCTACATCACGAGCCTGGATGCGCTCGAGAGTCTCGAGGAGCGATATCTGCGGGAGGTGCGGGCGAAGGCGGCGGACCTGGGCATCGACATTCTGCTTGGCACGTGGAGCATCTGCCCTACGTCACGCGCGTTCAACAAGAAGTGGGGGACGGCTGAGGAACATTTGGCCCTGGGCATCCGGACAGCCAAGGCCCTCGGTTCGCCCGTGCTTCGTGTTGTGTTGGGCACGCGCGAGGATCGCAAGTCCGAGGGCGGCATCGAGGCGCGGATCGCGGACACGGTGCGCGTGTGTCAGAGTGCCCGGTCCCAGGCGCTGGATGCCGGTGTCAAGATTTCGGTCGAAAACCATGCAGGCGACATGCAGGCTTGGGAGTTGGTCACGCTGATCGAGGCCGCGGGCAAGGACTATGTCGGCGCCACGTTCGATTCGGGGAACTCGACCTGGGCGCTCGAGGATCCGATGGCGAGCCTCGAGGTCCTCGCGCCCTACATCGTCAGCACGCACATCCGCGACTCGATGGTTTGGGAGTATGAAGATGGCGCAAAGGTGCAGTGGACGGCGATTGGGGAAGGATGCATCGATTCGCCGGCGTTCTTCGCCAAGCTCGCCCGGCTTTGCCCGGGCATGCCGGTCCATATCGAAATCATTTCCGGGTTCGCTGTTGATTTTCCTTATCTCAAGCCCGGATTCTGGGATGCCTGGCCCAAGGCGCGGGGGGCCGACTTCGCGCGTTTTCTGGCCTTGGCGAAGCGGGGAAAGCCGCTGGCGCCCCATCGTTCTCCGGACAACACGGCGGAGCAGGAGTATCAGAAGAGCGAGCTCGAACGCAGTCTCAAGTACTGCAAGGAGGTCATCGGATTGGGCTTGCGGTGAGACAGACCATGAAACTCGATGTGAAAGACGGCGCTGACGCGTCCGCACCTCCCGCCGCTTCAGGTTCACGACCACGAAGCGCAGCGAGCGGTTGGACGCCCGTGGTTGGCCTGAGCGCGCTGAAGGCGTTTGGGGCGGTCTTCGTTTTCTTTCTCGTGTTGACGGTGCGGTGCGCGGACACGGAGGCGGAGGCGGTGGACCCGACCGGCATCTGGAAATGGAGTTACGCGGCCGGGACGGGCAACGTGTTGGAAGCGGAGATTCGACTTCGCAGGGTCGACGCCAGACTGGTCGGTGAGGCCGTGGGGGCCGATCGAAAGGAGTTGCCTCTTGAGAAAATCGAATTCAAGGATGGTCGGCTGCGATTCGAGGTCACGCGGCTGGTTGTTGGGAAGAGGTTCACGACCCGATACGAGGGCGTCATCACGGGCGACCGGATCAAGGGGAAGTCGAGGGCGGGGTCTGGGGCATCGGCGCCATCGCGCGACTGGGAAGCGGTTCGTGTGCGGGCGGGGGCAGTGTCGGACTAGCCGGCGGCTTCGAGGGCGGACGGTTTGATGCGGCGGGTGAGCCGTTGGATTTCGGAGATTGAGACGAGTCCGGCTTGGACTTTCGACCAGGCGTGTTCGCGCAACGTGCGCCAGCCATGGACGCGCGCGGCGGCGCGCAACTGGCCGGTCTTGATGCTCGGGCCGAGGAGGTCGACCACTTCGTCGGTCATGACGAAGAACTCGTAGATGCCGACGCGTCCGCGATGGCCTTTGAGCTGGCACTCGATGCATCCCTCGCCGCGAAAGGCCTCGACCGATTCGGGAGCCAGGCCGAGAGCCGCGGCCATCTCCTGGCGAAGATCGGTCGGAAGGTCGGGTTCAGGCCGTTTGCAGTGGGGGCAGATCCTTTGGGCCAGGCGCTGGGCGATGCTGCAGACCAGCGAGGAGCCGAGCAGGAACGGATCGATGCCCATATCCAAGAGACGCGTGATGGCGCTGATGCTGTCGTTGGTGTGGAGGGTGGAGAAGACCAGGTGGCCGGTCTGGGCGGCGCGCACGGCGATTTCAGCGGTGTCGGAATCTCGAATCTCGCCAATCAACACAACGTCAGGATCGTGTCGGAGCACAGAGCGCAATCCGCTGGCAAAGGAGAGGCCCACTTCCTCGCGGGTCTGGATCTGGACCACGCCCTCGAGTTGATACTCGATGGGGTCCTCGATCGTGATGATCTTGCGGCCTTCGTCGTTGGCATGGGCGAGGGCGGCGTAGAGGGTTGTGGTCTTGCCGCTGCCGGTGGGGCCGGTGAGCAGGACAAGGCCTTGGGGCAATTGCGTGAGTTCCTGGATGAGCGCTTCCTGCGCGGTTTCGAGACCGAGTTCCTTCAGTTCGAGCATGAGGCTCTGGCGTCCGAGAACGCGCAAGCAGACCGATTCGCCGTGCTTGGTTGGCACGATCGAGACTCGCAGATCGTACTCCTCGTCCTCGGTCTTCATGGTGATGCGCCCATCGTGGGGGACGCGTTTTTCGGCGATGTTGAGGCTCGCCATGACCTTCAGACGCGAGACCAGAGCGCCATAGACCTGGCGGAGTTCCGACGGGACAGGGACGGCCTGCATGACGCCGTCGATGCGGTAGCGCAGTTTGATCGTGGCGTTGTACGGTTCGAGGTGGATGTCGGTGGCCTGGAGCCGGAGCGCCTCGGAGAGGATCTGGTCGACAAAACGCGCGATGCTGGCGTCGACCGCATCGTCGCCGTCCGATTCCGCCTTGGCGACATCGAAGACGATTTCCTGGGCGGGTTCGGTCGCGCCCCGGTCCTCGCGCAGCCGTTGAATGGTTTCTGCGCCCAGACCAAAATGCTGTTTGATGATGGCGCGCAGGCAGCTTGGGGTGGTCAGGAGGGGGCGAATCTTGCGATTGAGCAGGAGCCGCAGGTTGCTGACCTCGGCCTGGCGTGGGGGCTCGGAGAAGGCGAGGACGAGCGTGTCGTTTTCGGCGGCGACGGCGACGACGCGGTGGTTGAGCATGACCGCGACGGGGACCAGTTCCTTGAAATTGGGGGGCAGGGAGGTCTTGGAGAGGTCGATGAACTCGATGTTGTGGAGTGTGGCCAGCGCGCGGTAGGTGTCTTCTTCGGAGGCGTAACTGAGGCTCAGGATGGCGGAGTGTTGCGAGACGCGCCAGCGCTGCTGGCGGCGGCGCACCGTTTCGAGCTGGTCCTGGGTCAATTGGCCGGCGGCCAGGAGCAGATCTCCGACTTCTCGTTTGGCAGGATCAGAATCCACAGGTCAGTTTGCCGGCACTTCAATGGTTGCGTTGGTCTTGAAACCGAACACGCTTGTCTGCCCCGTCGTGTTGGTTAGGACCAGGGCCTTGAGCGAGATGTTCTGGATCGCGTAGTCGGCGATGACCTTTTCGCCCAAGGGCAGGATCTGGAGCTTGTCAGCGACTCGCACGTAAGCTCGAAGCACGCGGGTGGACGACTCGACACAGCCGAGGTAGAGGAGGGGGACCTTCTTGGTCGGCGGCGGCGCGGGTGGTTGAAAGTAAAGCGTGAAGAAGGGGTTGATCGCGTTGCTCGAGGTCTCGAGCGCCGGCACCGCCGAGGTGGCGAACAGGTCCGGGATGGGCTCGACGAGGGGCGGGTTTGCCGAAGCGCGCGACCCGGCGGGCGATTTGAGATCCGGAAGCCCACCGCCAAAACCGAAGAGGACTAGCGCGAGCAAGATCGCCAGACCCGCCAGTAGGAGGGCTGAAAACCAGATTGTTCTTTCCAGGGCGCCGAGCATGCAGCGAGTTCTTGTGAGATCGGTCACTCCGACGGTCCGCCGGCGGCGACGACCCAACCAGAAACCGTCAGTTCGAGCAAGACATCCTCCGGACGTTCCGGCGAGTGTTTGCGGGCGAGAATCCGGCCAGCGAAGAAGACCGGTTTGTTGGTGAGGAGAGTGTCCAGACCGACGAGGTTGAGGTCTTCGCCCCGGAGGGGGAGGCTGGTCACGAACTGGGCGACCGCGGGGGTTGGGCCGAACAGTTCGATGCGCATGGGCAGCTCTTCGAGGAGTCCGTCGCCGACGCTGTCCTTCCGATGGCTGATCGAGGGGAGTTGGGTGAGGCTGCGCAGGCCGGCGACCTTCGAGTGCACGGCCGCCAGCAGGAGTTGGTTGGCAAAATAGAGACGCGGCCAGAGCAGGCGCGGATCGACGAGATCGACCGAGTACTCGGGCAGGCCGTTGAGAACAGCGGGCTCGCAGGCGACGCCTTTCTCCTTGGCGAGGCGCGTGAGGGCTTCGGCCTGGCGGCTGCGATCGTTCTGGAAGTCGATGAGTTGGAACGGTTCGGCGAGTCTTGCGTTGACTTCGGGGGGCAACTTGAGGCGTGTTTGGACTGCGATTTGGGCCGACTCGAGATGCTTCAGAGCGCCACGAAGCTCCTCGACCCGCCGGTCGACCAGGGTGAAATCGAGGCCGGCGCATGCCTCGTGTGTGCGATTGGTCGTGACGAAACTATGCCAGAGATTGGTGAGCGGCCCGTCGAGGTCGTCGACCCGGCGCGACAACGGTTTGAACACCGAAGCGTAATAGAGCACCAGCACCAGCCCCGCCAGGGCGGTCGCGATCGGGAGTCGGCTCGAGTGCGCGCGGGAAGCCATGGTTACGGTTCGGTAGCGCCGGGCGATGCTCCGTCGCGAGGTCGCGGCGCTGGTCCGGGACGTTTCGGAGGGAGGGCTCGATTCGGTTGGAGCAGGGCGTCGATCACGCCGTTGGTGCGGCCCGACGCCACCTCCATTGCAATGGCGAAGAGGCGGTTGGTGATGACGACGCGTGGATCGACCACGGCGCGCTTGCGCTCGGGTGGCAACGCGTCGGCGCGCTCGAAGATCGGCTTTTGTTTGAGATCGCTGACCACCTGACTGAGGATGCGGCGGGCGGCATCGCCCTGTTGAGGAATGCACAGTTCGGCGATGAACTCGCGCCGCGGCGGAAAGGCGTTGGTCGAGGGCGGGGGCGCGGATTCAATCACCGCATTGGTTGGCGGAGGAAGAATGGGAGCGGTGGCATAGCTGGCGGCGTCCGCGAACAGGGCGAGCCAGAAATCGTCGTTGGTGCGGATTTGGCGGATGGCGGCCAGGGCCGCGATGGTATCGAGAGAGTGCTGCTGGCGTTGGAAGACCGGGCGAAGCGCGGCGTAGCCGGCGTCCAGGCGCTGGGCGAGGTGGACGACGGTGTCGGCGGAGAGCAGGGCGGCGCGGGTTTTGGCGATCAGGAGTTCCTTACGTTCGAGCAACTTGCTTTGTTGCCATGTGGCCAGGCCCAGGGCGGCCGCGATGAGCATCAGGAGCGCAATGTTGGCGGCCTGCAGCCATTCCCACCGGCGGTGGCGCCGCGCCAGGCTTTTGAGTTCAGGCGGCAGCAGCGAAACGGTTGATCGCGCGCGGCCCAGGGCAGCCCGCGCGGCTCCGTAGGCAACCCAGTATTGATCCATCGCCAGGTCCGGATCGACACCGGGGCACTTGGGCCAGGGCTGGAAACGCAGGCTGCCCAGGCGGTTCAAATGGTCGAACAAGCCGGGCTGGGAAGCGCCTCCCCCGCAGAGGTACACTGGCAGCGACTGCCACGGAATTCTCAACTCGGGGTAGTCGTCCATCCACTCGACGACTGCGCGCTGCAGATCGGCGTACCACTTGGCGACGGCCTGAACGCATGCGGGCGATCCGGTGGGAGGGGCGAGCACATCCTTCGACCGGCGAAGCGTCTCGGCGGCGGACCAATCGTGGGAGTGCTCGGCGGCCATCGCATCGGTGAAGCGACTCGTTCCCCCGTCGAAGCTGGTTGCGTGGACTCCCTGGCCGTTGAGCAGGATGCCGACGACGGTGTGGTTGGCTCCCAAATCGACTACGACGGCGTGGGGCGGCGGGTTCGCGCCGGCCAGGATTGCGGCGAACATGGCCTGGCCGGTGGTGACAATCTCGGCCAGGCCCTCACGATCCGTCGCCTCCGCGTCGTCTTCCGCCGCGGGGACGAGGCGATCTACGAATGCGTCGACATCCTCGCGCTTGCAGAGCGTGACGGAGCAGGGGTTGTGCAGACGGGCGAATGGTTCGAGAGGCGCGTGCGCGTGGAACAGGGCCTCTTCGCTCAGGCCGCTGACCTTGCGGACCTCCGACTCGATGAACCGGCCTGCGTCCTCGGTCTCGTGCGGGACCTCGAGCACGGTCGAGATGGTCCGGTGCTGAGGCAATACCAGGGCGAGGCGTTCGGACTCGATCTCCGGCATGGCCGCCGCCAGTTGTTCTCTCAGGCTCAGGGGAGTCTCCGGATCGCCGTCGTCCACCTCGATCGTCTGGCGGAGCAGAATGCGCAGGCGCCCCCAATGCGACTCGACAGCCAGGAGCTTGTGCGCGCGGGTGCCTGGATCGATCACGACGACGCGACGACCCGCCACCGGGAAGATTCGGTGCAAGATGGGTACCGGGAGCCGGGCCATTAGTTGCTTGGGGCGGGCGCGGAACTGGTCCGGCTGTCGCCGCGGACCGGGATGTTCCGTCCGGTCGCCTCCTCGTAGATCAGGTACTCGCCTGTCTCGCCCAGGAGCGTCGCCGTCACGAAGATGAGGAGATAGCGGGGGCGGTCGATCTCGCTGCGCCGGCGGAACAGTGCGCCCAGGATGGGCAGATTGCCCAGGACGGGCACGGACTCGACGAAGGTGGTTTGTTGGCGTTCGAGGACTCCGCCCATGACGACGGTTTGGCCGGAGCGGACCGCGACGCGGGTCGAGAGATCCTGGGTGCGATACTCGGGCAGGTTGATGTCCTGTTTGCTCACGATATTGCCCGCATCGTCGGTGTCGGTGATGGTCATGAACGGCACCATTTTGACATCCGAGTTCACCCTTGGACTGAGCGCGAGCAGGATGGTATTGCCGTCGCCGCCGATGCTTGCCAGCACTTGCAGCGAGGCCCCCGAGGTGATCTTGGTCGGCTTTTCGAAGGGGACCAGTTGCGATGTGGAGCGCCGTTCGAGGATGGTCGCTTTGACCTGGTATTGTTCGTAGTAGTACTGGACCTTGCCGTCGTTGATGATGCCCGGGCGGTTGTTGATCAGGGTGAGGCGTGGCGCGCTCAATGTCTGGCTCTCGCCGCTCTGTTCGAGCGCCGCCAGGGTGGCCGTCAGTTCCGAGACTCCGAACACATTGGTCCAGTTCCACTGGAATCCTGGAGCGACGCCCAGAAAGGCCATGCCGGTCTGATCGGAGGTGGGCTCGACGGTGGTGGTTGCCAGGCCCGTGCCCCAGATCATTCCCAGGCGCAGGAAGGCGGCCTGGGTGACCGTGACGAACCGGGCTTCGATCAGCACCTGCTGGATCGGCTGGTCGAAGTTCTCGATCACGCTCTCGAGGATATTGAGCTGTTCGGGCGTGCCGCGGGCGACGATGACATTGCGTTCGAAATCGATGAGGTATGTCCCGGTGAAGAAATTGGTGATGGCCTGTTCGATCGATGGCATGGTCGCCGCCTGGTCGTTGACGAACTTGCTCATCTTTTGAACTTCCGTGACGGTTCGGACGTTGTTGGCGGTGGTTGTGGTGGTTTGCACCTCCGGCGGCCCGAACTCGGCGGGCAGAACGAAACCCCGCTGGAGCCGGTAGAATCGCGTCTCCTCGAGCACTTTCGTCGGGTCCTTGCTGTCCACGACCCAGATGAGATCCTCGCCGATCTGGAACTGCAGATTGAGGTTGCGCGAAATGTAGCGGAGAAACTCGGAGAGTTTCACCTGCTTCATGTTCACACTGAGCTTGGTCTGGAAGGCGGGAAGCGACTTGTCCGCGACAAAATTAATCCCTTCGTTCTGGCCGACGTCGAAGATGATCGACTCGAGCGTGGCGTCTTCGAGGACGATCGATACTTCCTTCTCGAGAATCTTGGCCATGCGGCCCTGGCGCGACTCGAAATCGAACATCAAGCCCCGCAGGTAATTCGTGCGTCCGTAGGTCTCGGGGATGTAGGGCGTCGCCTTGATCTGCTGGATGGCGTCCCGCACGTCCTTGCGTGGAGGCAACCCGCGGTCCTTCTTCTCCGTGGCGAGATCCTTGAGGGTTGGATTGAACACTGAGTTGTTGGCCTCGATCGAGCGGATTTGGTCTTCGAGCGCCTGTTCCCGACTGCGCTCCCGCCGTTGCCGCACCCAATCGCGCAAACGAATCGCGGCTGAATCCTGCGGATCGCGCGCCCAGAGGGCCGCAGCCTGCGTTTCGGCCTCCTCCCAACGCTGCTGCTTGGCCAACTCGAAGATGCCTTTGATTTCCTCGTCGTACGAGGGTGTGTAAACCACCTTGGGCGCCCTCGTGGCGCGGCCCCTGCTCTTCGAGGCAGTGGGCGTGGCTTTGGCAGGTTTGCTCGCGCCAGACGATTGAGTGGACCGGTAACACGAGGTGACAAGCAAGAGTGCCAGCGCTCCGCAGCCGACTCGGATGCGCCAAGATCCGTCAGGTTTCGCCATAGTAAGATTCATCGACGCCAGCCCCGGGTTGGCCATTCAGGGCTGACCAGTGCTATTCCTTGCCTATCAGGCGCTTGCCCGCAAGACTAAATCGGCCTTTTCTGTCGGACGCAAATCCTTGCCCAACTATCCTTGCGCCGCGTGCGGCCCGCCTCAATCGGCGAGCGGGAATGTCCTGGACACAGCACGTTGCGCGCCGTTGTGGTCGACGGCTACAATCATTGTCGGTTGGTCATCGCCCAGAAAGACGGCGTGCGAGAAGTAGCCGCTGGGGCGCGTGTTTGCGACCGTTTGGCCGTTGACCGTCACTTTCGCGCCAGGCGGGCCCAATCCGCGCAGGTTGACTGCCCTTGGCCCGGCCGGCACGACCGTTCCCTCGGGGGGCGAGGTTTGGACGATCAACCGAGGTTGGGAAGCGATGGCCTCGATTTCCTCGACGATGGCGCGGCGTGTTTGGAGCATGACGTCTCACTCCCTCGACGAAATTCGTTGTCATCGAGTCAAGTTTTTGCGCCGTGCAGCGGCGCCGCTTAGCGAGGCGTCGAACTCCACAGACCGTCGTCGAAACCCAGCGAGCACGAATGGGTGACACCGCTCGTCGGTCTGAGGCGGAGCCTCGCTAAACGTATTCCCAATCTCTGAGCCACTGGTAATCAGCCGGGAGCCGAGCCCACATTCGCTTCGCGGCCTGGTCGAGTTCGGCTCTCTCGGCTGCGTCGAGTTGTAGGCGTTCCTTGACGACGTTGGCCGCGTTGTCCACTTGCCGGATGCTGATCATGCCCGGGATGGGCGCGATGACGGCCGGGTTGCAGAGGATGTTGCGCAGTGCCAAGCGTGCCCGACGATCGTCCTCGGGCGCGTTGGGGTCCTCGGGCGAGCTGCTGCCTTTGAAGAGAATTGCTGGCGAAGGGCTTGATGCCGAACATGCCGACGTCGTGCTGCCGGATGGCCTCGAACACGCTGTCGGTCGGCCGGACCTTGGACTTGGCAGTGAAATCCTCTTTCACGGGATGGCGGTTGTTGTTCATGGTGGCGGGGGAGTCATGAACATCCGCAGCCGCCAAAGCAAGCCCGTTCAGCCTTGCCGTTCAGCCTTGCCCGGGCGGCGATGCTTCCGCATTCCAGTTTGGCGGCTGTACGCCCTGAAGATTTCGGAGGAAGAAATCGCGCATGCGCCGCTGATAGTACTCGCCGCCCGAGCCATGGCCGCCGTTGGGGACGATGAGCAGTTCAAAGTCTTTGTTCGCCCGGACGAGCGCATCGACGAAGCGCAGTGTGGACTCGGGCGGCACGTTGGTGTCCATCTCGCCCACGACCAGGAACAGGCCGCCCTGAAGCCGGGCCGCATGCTCGATGTTCGACGACTCGGCGTACTGGGGCCCGACGGGATAGCCCATCCACTGTTCGTTCCACGACGCCTTGTCCATGCGGTTGTCGTGGCATCCGCAGTTCGCCACCGCGGCCTTGTAGAAATCAGGATGAAACAGAACTCCTCCCGCAGCGTTTTGTCCGCCGGCGGATGTGCCGTAAAGCCCGACGCGATTCACATCGTAGTAGGGGTACTTCGCGGCGATGGCCTTGTGCCAGAGGATGCGATCCGGGAATCCGGCGTCCTTGAGATTTCGCCAACAGACGTCATGAAACGCCTTGGAACGATTGGCTGTTCCCATGCCGTCCACCTGGACGACGATGAAGCCCGCATCGGTCAACGCGCGAAACCGAGGCTCGGGCGAGAAGCTCTTTGGCACGTAGGAACTCTGCGGTCCAGCGTAGATATGCTCGATGACGGGGTACTTCTTGGCCGGATCGAGATTCCGCGGGCGGCAGACAATCCCCCAGATGTCGGTCTGGCCGTCGCGGCCTTTGGCTACGAAGACCTCGGGCGCCTCCCACCCGCTGCTCTTGAGTTCCGAGATGTCGGCCTCTTCAAGCAGGCAGACCAGCGCGCCATCGAAAGAGCGCCGCAGTTCGCTCACCGGCGGTTGGTCCACACGGCTCCAGCAGTCGATGTAACACGCGCGGTCGGGCGAGAACTCGATCGTGTGCGTGCCGTTGCCTTCCGTCAACGCCACCAGGCCGGTCCCGTCGAGGTTCACCCGGTAATGGTGGATGAAGTAGGGGTCCTGGTCGGGGTTGCGCCCGCTGGCCCGAAACCAGACCTGCCGCGCCTGTTCGTCGATGCGATCGATGCCGCGAACAACCCAATCGCCCTGGGTGATGGGGTTGCGAATCCGGCCTTCGTTGACATCGACCAGGTAGAGATGCCGCCAGCCGTCGCGTTCCGACGCATAGACGATCTCATCGGACTGCTCCAGCCAGTTGACATGGGCGAGGTCCAGGTTCTCCGTGTGAGCCGTCCAGATGAATGTTTCCGTGCGCTCGTCGATGATGGTCCGCGTGTTGCCGGTGACGCACTCGGCCTCGATGAGCCTCAGACGCTGGTGTCCGCGGTCCACCTGCTGCCACGCAAAACGCTGACCGCCCAGACGCCACCTCAGACGCGGCGATTCCCATTCGTGCTCGAAAGTGTCGACTTCGGGCTTGATCTGGCGGCGCGTGGCAACATCGAAGATGTTGAGTTCGTGCCTGGCGAACCGGTCGCCAGGCAATGCGTAGGGACGGGATTCGAATTGCGCTCGGCCGCCGTTGCGCGGGGAGGATCGAATGAGATAGACCTCCTTCCGATCGCCCGGCTGGACGCGCCAGGCCACCAGCGTCGTGGAATCCGGCGACCATTCGAGTCCGCGGTATACGTTGTCTTCCCGGCCATCCTCGCTCAGGCGGATTTCCTCGCCTTCCTCGTCGCGTAAGTACACGTTGGCGTCCTTGACGAAGGCGGTCCATCGCCCGTCGGGCGAGCGGTCCGTGCTCCTGCGTCGTTCCCTCGAGCGCGCGGGCGGCGACGAGGGCGGTTGGGGGCGCGCGCCGGTGATGAGCGCGGTCTCCGGACGGTCTGCCGCTTCGAAGACCGCGATCGTGTCACCCTGCTCGTTCGTCACAAGCCAGACGTGTCCGCCGTAGGTGTGTTGCACCCTGCGGCTGCGGGGCGGGACAGCGCCATAGCTTTGACGGACGCCCTCGTCATTTAGCCAGAAAAGCCGCACCTCGCGATCGAGGCGGTTGTCAAAGATGATTTCGGTCTCCGGCCCAGTCCGGGCCGAGGGCCGCTCGCGATCGTCGGCCGGCAAGCCTTCAGAGGGCGGTCCGTCCTCCCGAGCAGGTGCAGGCTGCACCCTGTCGGTCGCGAGGTCGAGGGACCAGGTTTTCGAGGCGCCCAGTAACTGCACGGTCAGGCCGTCGGGCGAGAACCGGAGTTCCTCGATCGACAGAAGTTCGTTCGCGCCATCCTCGCCGATTTGGCGCGCGACCGACTCATGATCGAACGCAGGCGCCCGCGTGCCGAGCCTCGCATCCACCACAATAAACTCGCGGCTGTCGGCAAGGTCGTTCCGGTACCAGAAGCGTGTGTTGTCCGCGAACCAGTGGGGCACGACCTTTGCCCGATACACGCCGGGCTTCCGCCCGGCGGCGCGTGTTCCGCGCTCCCGTCGCTGCCGCTGTTGCTGGGATTGCTGTTGCGGAGCGGCGGCTCGGTCCAGGCAGGCGGGCGAATTCGCCGCGGGCGCATCGGCATCGAGGCCGGGCTCGGGTGCAGGCATGGCGGCCCATGCCAGGACGGTTTCCAGGCCCACGAGGACGGCCAGAGATCGTGCCAGATCAATCATATTGCGTCGTAGTTGGAGTCGGAAGTGTGGCGGAGACCGCGGCAGCGGTCAACGTCCGCAGGTGCCATATGACTTGACGTCCAGGATCGCGTTGGGTTCGGCGTTCGTGCTGATCGAGGTCCGTTCTTCTGTCCACTTTGATTCGAGAATCCAATTCGAGGAACCGTGTTGACCCGGCCTCTGAATTGCTGTACCTGCAAACTCCATGATGGAACGTTCCATGAAGACTCTCCTCTTCGGTCCGGTTCTGTTCGCGTGGCTGGCGGCCGCTGCCGATCTCCCGCCCCTGGTCGTGCCGCGAGGCGTCGGGGTGAACATCCACTTCAATCGCGGGCATCATGCCGATCTCGATCTGATCGCCGCCGCCGGGTTCAAGTTCATCCGCATGGATTTGGGGTGGTCCGGCATCGAGCGCGAACGGGGGCGTTACGACTGGTCGGCCTACGACGAACTCACTGCAAACATCGAGGCGCGGGGTATTCGCCCGCTCTACATCCTGGATTACTCGAATCCACTGTACGAAGAGACCGTGGCGACGCGCGATCCGGTTTCCGGCCGGGACCACCGGGCGACGGCCTCGCCGCAGCGGCCCGAGAGTGTGGCGGCCTTTGCCCGGTGGGCGGGTGAGGCGGCCCGGCATTTCAAGGGCCGGCGCGTGGTGTGGGAAATCTGGAATGAACCGAACATCTCGTTCTGGAAACCGAAACCTGACGTGGGTCAGTACACAACGCTTGCGCTGGCCACCTGCGAGGCCATCCGCGCGGCCGATCCGCACGCGACAATCATCGGCCCGGCAACGTCCGAAGTGCCCGTCAAGTTCCTCGAAGAGTTCTTCGCCTCCGGCGTTCTTGCACACCTTGACGCCGTCAGCGTGCATCCCTATCGCAACTATGCCAGACCGCCCGAGACCGCGGCTGAAGATTACGCCAAGCTGCGCGACCTGATTCGGCGGTATGCGCCGGACGGGCGAAAGGAACTCCCGATCATCAGCGGGGAGTGGGGTTAT
Organism: Verrucomicrobia bacterium ADurb.Bin006; assembly: GCA_002071485.1. Classification (GTDB taxonomy): domain Bacteria; phylum Verrucomicrobiota; class Verrucomicrobiia; order Limisphaerales; family J093; genus MWFF01. Next base: position 35,301 of record MWFF01000186.1, read on the forward strand.
GCGAGCCACACCAAAGGCGTCTCGCCCGAGACGCAAGCCGCCTACATCGTCCGCCAACAACTGGCGAACCTCCTGGCCGGCATCCCGGTCTCGATCTGGTACGACTGGAAGAACGACGGCCCCGATCCCGAGGAGCGGGAGCACAACTTCGGCACCGTCTGGCCCGATCTCAAACCGAAACCGGCTTACGCGGCGATTCGGACGATGACGACCGCCCTGAATGGGTACCGCGTCGCGAGGCGGCTGGAGACCGGAAACAGCCAGGACTACGTCCTCGTGTGCGAGACGGACGGCGGCCCGGCGAAACTCGTCGCGTGGACCATCGGTGAGCCGCATGAGGTCAGGGTCCCCGCGCGCGCGCAAGGGCGGGTGATAGTTCGCGCGACTCTCGGCTCAGGTGAGACCACGCTCGGGCTCGAGACGAAGCGCGACGACGGAATCAAGGAGGAGTTGTACGCCCGGTGCGAGTCGGACAAGGATGCCATGTTGCGTTTGACCGTCGACAACCTCGGGATCGGTCTGGGGCCCATGCCGGTCTATGTCAGCCTCGAGGGCATCGCACTTGATCGGTAGAGCGGAATGGAGCGCGAGGGCGCGTACTTGAGACGATCGGCGTCAACCGTCAGGGCCGCTTCAGCGGGCGCGGGATCGGCCCTCCGGGAGAGCGTGAAGGCGTGAAGGGCGTGAAGGCGTGATAATCACCCTCCCCCCCCGCGGCCTCTGAAACGGCCTTCCGGGAGGGCATATGCAGGAGGGAGGAATCCCGGATAAAAGAAGAAGCCGCTGGCGGGTTCGCAGCGGCTTCGCTGAATCAGTTGTGGTTGCCGAGTTACTCGCGCCGGGCGCGGCCCAGAAACGCCAGGGCGCCCAGTCCAAGCAGAGCGAGGGTCGTCGGCTCGGGAATCACCGTCACCTTGACGTCGTCGTAAAAGGCGGCGCCGTTGGCGGAGCTGAGGCCCGATCCAACCGTGAGTCGGTCAAAGGTGACTGCTCCAGCCGCGGCGGCGTACTCGATGCCCGCCATGCCCAGGACTCCGTCAACGTAGAAATCCACGGTTGTGTCGGAGAACACGGCCTTGAGTTCATGCCAACCGGTGCTGCGCGTGGGCACGCCATCCATATTCAGGATGAACCAATTGGGGCCGGGAGAGAACGCCACGCGGGCGGCGTAGTAGGTGTTCAGATCGGCAGCCGTCACCGGCTCGCTCGTGATGAGGTTCTTGGTCAGCGTTGTATCGTTATAGGCGCCGATTGCGACGAGCTGCGCAAGGGCAGGCGCGTTGTCGCGGATCGTGGCGAACTGACGCAGGTTGGCCGATTGCGTCGAATCATAGAAGCGGAACGACCACTCGAGCGGCGCTCCATCCCAGCCCGAGACCGGTGTGATGTCGATGCCGCTGGCCTTGGCGGTGAGGTCCTGTTGGACTGACTGAGAGCCGCTGGAGGCCTGGTCTGTTGATAGGATCAATCCTCCGCCGGCAACGCCCACATTCCACACCGCATTGAAGGCAGCCTGGTCGGCGTAACTGTCGAAATTATCGTAGAAGACTGTCTGAGCGTTGACTCCAAAGGTCAGCCCAAGAACTCCAACCAATACTGACGTTGTTTTCATAGTGCTCTTCGCCCGCTGGTAAACCTCAGCAACACGTTGTCTGCGCAGGACTTCCCCTGCCTTCATATGGGGGGGATGATTCGCTTTTGCACGCCTGTGTCAAGCGGAAATCGACAGCGGAAATTGACGTATCGACAGCAAAAACTGACGGGCACTCGGGAGCGAGACCCTCGGGGAACGCGGTCGGGCCGCATTCGGTGGTCTCAATCGAGCAAGACGGAAGAGGAGATTCGGGAAGACGTCGAGTTGACTATGAGGTTCAGGATTGGGATTGGTCCGAGGCGCGCCTCTCGAGAGAACTCTCTTCCCGACAGGATTCATCCGCGACTCGGCCATCCCACCACGCCCAATTCATCGGATAGACGCCGGGGTCAAAAACCACGTGGTAGGCGTGCCAGACGACGACGGCCAGGCACGCGAGGATGGCTTCGTAGTAATGAACGGTGGTCGCAACCTCGACCGCCCATCTGGGCAGGATGCGGGTCACGTCGATTTTGAGCCAGATCATCAGGCCGGTTACCCCCATGATCACAACCCCCCACACCACAGCCCAATACTCGATCTTCTCGACATAGTCAAAGCGTCTGGTGCGCGGCCTGACAGGCGTCTTGCCAGCCAGGGCGCGGATCCGGTCCCTTGCGTCGCGCACGTCGCCGCGCCGCGGCCAGAGATCGCGGAACAGACGTTTTCCCTCGATGGTGGTCAGGACGTACAGAACGTGCCAGACCGCAGTGGCCAGGAGAAGAAGACCGAAGATGCGATGAAGCCCCCGGCGAATGGCGTCGTCGGCCCCCAGGACCCAGGCCATCCAGGAATCGGGGAGCTTGAGTGCGAAGCCCGTTATGGCCAGGGCAATGAAGCTGACAAACAGGAGCATGTGCTGGATGCGCTGCGTCCGGTCCATACGCATCACCGACCGTCCGGGGGCGCGGCGGGCGGCAGCCGCTTTGAGGAGCCAGACCGTGAGATTATGGGCGGCCATCAGGCCCACAACAGTGAAGATGATTGTGATGTAGACAGATCGCACCCAGCGATTCACAAGCGACCCCGTGTCTCGCCCTAGGCCGCCGTCTCCGTGAATCCTGCCGCGCGCGAAGTTCTCGGTCGCGCCGGGATGGCATTTCCCGCAGGTTTCGACCAGGCGATTGGGATGGATCGAGGAATCGGGATCGTGAGAGGGAAGAATGCGGTGGTATCCGTGGCAACTGGCGCAATTGGCGGCGCGTGTCGAACCGTACTGCACGGCCAGGCCGTGATAGCTCTGATAGAAGGTCCTCACCGGGTCCGGTGCGGGGCGAAAACTCGCGGTGATCGGCTCGGCTGCGTGGCATTTGCCACAGATTTGGGCCGAGAGCCGGCGCGCGGAAGCGCCATCTGCCCCGGCGCCCGCGTGCTCGAAATGACAATCCGTGCATAGGGCGGCATCGCGCTCGCCCCGGATGGCCGCCAGACCGTGCACGCTCTCCGCCACGGCCTGCGCGGCTCGAGGGTGACACGCGCCACAAGTTGCGCTGATCTTCGAGTGATGCAGGGTCGAGTCGGGGGATGTGTCGGGCAGCACCTGGTGGCTGCCGTGACAGTCGCTGCATCGTGCCGCTCGAGCCCCGTCTTTGGCTGCCGCTCCGTGCAGGCGGGCGCCGTGGCTTGAGGATTGGTCTTCGTGGCACGCGGCGCAGTCCACCCGTTTGGCCGCAAGATTGTCGTCCGGATGCTGCCTCGAGATGTCGCCGTGACAGGCGGCACAGGGCATGGCCCCATGCACCGAGGCGCCGTACTTCGCCCCGTCGACATGCAACGACACGGTCTGTCCCGCCTCGTTAACCGCAGTCAAATCCGGATCCCCATGACAGTCCATGCATTCGGAACCTTGCATCGAGTCAGCAGCCAGGGCCATCGAGGTTGCCCACGCTGCCAAGGCCAGACGACAGAGGAGACGGGCGAGTCGGTTCATCATAAGCAGTTCCGGCGCGTGCCCTCGTGCTCGGTGATGCGTCCGTGGACGCGCGGGTGAAACCCGCACGGTCGCGGCGCCGCCCGCCACGCCCGACGGGCGGTCGCGATCGCGCTCAGCGGAGCGTCCTGCTTGGTCCGTGCATCGTATCACATGGTGCGGACACTCGCGGCTGGACGAAACCGGGCGACGAGACCAGACTGATTCTCACCAGAGTTTTGACTATGCCTTTCGCCATCTGCAACGAGATATTTGGGGATTGGCCGATCGAAACGGCCTTTCGCTTTGCCGCTCAGACCGGTTACGACGCCATCGAGATCGCGCCGTTCACGCTCGCAAACCACGTGACCGATGTCCCAGCCGCCCGGCGCGGCGAGATTCGCGATGCAGCGGCCCGGGCCGGGATTGCGATTGCGGGCATTCATTGGGTTCTGCTCAAGACCGAAGGCATGCACTTGACGCATTCGGAACGTCCAGTGCGGGAACGTACGGCGCGCTACTTCATCGATCTGGTTGATTTCTGCGCCGATCTGGGGGGGCACATTATTGTGGTTGGCTCCCCCAAACAGCGCAGTCTTCTGCCGGGCGTGAGCTTCGAGCAGGCTCGAGAGAGCGCGGTCGAGGTTTTTCGCGATGCGGTGCGCCGAGGCGAGGAGCGCGAGGTGACCATCTGCTTCGAGCCTCTGGCGCCCGCCGAAACGGATTTCATCAACACGGCCGCCGAGGCGGTGTCTCTTGTGCAACGGTTCGAGTCGCCTCGATTCAAGATCATCCTCGATGTGAAGGCGATGTGCTCGGAGGCGCGCCCTATCCCCGACATCATTCGCGAGGCATGGCCGCATTTCGCCCATTTTCACGCAAATGATCGCAACCTCAAAGGCCCAGGCTTCGGCGATGTCGATTTTCGTCCGATTGCCGCTGCGTTGCGCGAGGTCGGATACGCCGGATACGTCTCGGTCGAGGTATTCGATTTCACGGAGGGTCCTGAAGCGATCGCAACACGGAGTCTGGCATACTTACGGCAGGCGTTTGGGAATCCGTATAGCGAGGCGCGCCTCGCTCAGTAGAATCCTTGACCCGTTTAACGCAACACAGAAACTCGACTTGTCTGCAACAAGTTTCGCCATTCTGGATCTAACGGCGTCCGGGAGCCGGCGTTGTCGCGGGCGGTCTCAGAGGGGCGGGGGCCTTCTCCGTCGAGCGTGGGCGAGAGACATCCGGAGCGATCGGGAAATGATTCGTGAGTTGGCTCACGCCGATGCGCAAAGCGAGGCGCCCCAGGGCATATAACACGTCCTTTTCGGTGTCGAGGTTGGTATAGATTTCATTCTGGACACCGAGATTTATGGTTTGGATTCGGCCCGGGGCCGCCAGGTTGAGGCGATGCAGGCGGCCCAGCGAGAGATTGAGCATGTCCAAACCCCCGAACGTGAAGTCGCTTCGAGGTTCAGACGCTTGTTTGCGGCGAAGTCGCCGGTGAATCGACTCGAGGTTCGTCTGCCCCGCGACATCTTCAACTATGCTGGCTTCCGCGAGATTCAGTCGGAAGAGGCGAAGATGCACCCGGCGCTGAAGCAGCGCCAGCCTGTCATATTCCACATGACACTCGGCCACGTGCAGGAACACCGAACCGCCGAACTCGGGCGGATTGTAGAGGCGGAGGTTCTCGACAGTGAGCCTCGGTGAGAGAATGCCGACTTCGAGCCGTCCGATCCGCGTCTCCAGGCCTGTCTCGCGCTCGATATGGCTGGCAAGCAGTTCCTTCAGCAGCAGGTCCTTCAGCAGCACCACCCCGATCGAGAGGACAAGCCCCACAACCAGCAGTCGGAACAGCCAGCGAAAAACGAATCGCATGCAGTTCTCGTATCACATCATCGCGCGCCCTGGCGATACTTAACAAGAGAGTCCTCACGACCGACAGAGTGCTCCTGCTCGCCTTTCTGGGCGCGGTTCCGCCAACTAGCCCCGTCGCGGTTGCTCGCGCGAAGCGTGTGAAAAAGTCGGGCTAGCAGCCTGTCGGACTTTTCCCCAACAATTTTGCCCGGCGTTTGAACAAGAGGGCGAGGTTTAGAGTCCAGCAGATAACTATGGGCCCACGCTTCGTGAACGTCGACCGTGACACCCCCCTGCTGCTGCCTGTGGACCTGCGCGACTGGGTGCCCGCTAACCACCTGGCGCACTTCATCCTGGACGCGGTGGAGGCTTTGGATTTGCGCCGAATCAAGGTCAACGTGCGGGGAAGCGGGGACGCGCAGTATCCGCCGGCGATGATGCTGGCTTTGGCGATCTACAGCTACGCGACGGGCACTTTCGGCTCGCGGCGCATCGAGCAGTCGACCTACGACAACGTGGCGGTGCGGTTGATCACCGGCGACACGCATCCGGACCATGACACGATCTGTAGGTTCCGGCGGGAGAACCGCGCCTTGTTGAGCGAGTGCTTCGTGAAGGTGCTGGAGATGGCGCAGGAACTGAAGGTGGTGCAGTTCGGGCAAATGACCATCAGCGTGGACGGGAGCAAGGTGGCGGCCAACGCCAGCAAGCATGCGGCGGTGAGTTACCAGCGGGCCGGGGAGATGATGGCCCAACTGGACTTGGAGGTGGAGCAACTGCTGGCCAAAGCCGAGAGTGCGGACGCCACGCCGTTGGAGGAGGGGTTGAGGATTCCCGATGAGATCGTGCGGCGACAGGAGCGCAAAGCGGCGTTGGCGAAGGCGCGGGCGCAGATTGAGGCGCG
>MWFF01000187.1 GCA_002071485.1 Verrucomicrobia bacterium ADurb.Bin006
CGCCCCCGACGTTACCGGCTCACTGGTGATTTTTAATTGGCAGCACTGGGGAATAATAATTGGCAGTCTACAGGCGATTGAACCACACGCTATAGGACACGTTGAGCCACTGCCCTGTCTGGCTCAGGTTGGCCTCGGGCGTTTCCAGCAGCAGATGGAAATGATTGTCCATGAGAACCCACCCGTGCAGCCGGGTCCCAAACCGCTCAGGCAGCTCGCCCAAAAGCTCGAGGAAATGCAGACAGTCCCGGTCGTCGCGGAAGATGGCCCGGCGCTCGTTGCCGCGCGCCGTCACATGATACCGTCCTCCGGCACGTTGAATCCGCAATGGACGAGCCATGCGGGAAGGATGGACATTCCACGGCAAATGTCAATTATGAAGATGTGACCCCAAGTCCACAATCGACCCACCTGCCGACAGGCCGGAAGACGGCGGGCCGGATTTCCTTGCGCCTGTCGTTCGACTGTGGCCTGCTTTGAATCATGACGATTCTGCCCACCATCTTCGTTGCCCTCACTCTCACGCAGGCGAGCCTCATGCTTTTCGCCCAGTCCTTCGGCGGCCCGCCGCGCCGGCCCGCCGCGGCATCCACCTTCGCCGCTGCCCCTCTGGCCAAAGACGATGCGGAAAGGAAGATTCTCGATGTCCTCGACGAGATGGATCGAAGCCAGCGACGAGGCACCATGAGCGTCCCTCGGGACGATGGGCGCTTGCTGCGCCTGCTCGCCGAGGGCGCCGGTGTCCAGCACGTCGTCGAGTTGGGAACGTCCCATGGCTACTCTGGCATTTGGTTCTGTCTCGCCCTGCGCACGACGGGCGGAAAACTGACCACGTTTGAAATCGACCCGGGACGCGCCGCCGCGGCGCGGGAGAACTTCCAACGCGCAGGAGTCAGCCATCTGGTCACGCTGATCGAAGGAGACGCCCATCAGGAGGTCACGAAGCTCAAGGGTCCCATCGACCTTGTTTTCCTCGATGCCGACAAGGAGGGCTATGCAGACTACCTCAAGAAGCTGCTGCCCCTGGTGCGCCCGGGGGGCCTGATTGTCGCCCACAACATCACGGCGGGCATGGCCGATCCGGCCTTCATCAAGGCCATCACAACAGACTCCGCCCTCGATTCGGTCTTCGTCAGCGTAGGCAGTTCGGGGCTATCGCTGAGTCTGAAGAAACGATGAAGCCCGACCCCCTGGCAGTGGGTGTGTGACACAGACAATTCTAACCGGTTTCGTCAGGCAGGCGAAACGCAACAAACGCCAGTGCTTGCAGGCTTAAAGCACGTGCTTGCCACTTTCGGCATCATGCCGGCTGCGGCGGTGAGGTTCCGGGCGTAGCCTTCCTCCGGAATGAGGTCAGGCCATGCCCTGCGAGAGAAAAACGGCTGTGCGGTCGCGCCGCACAGCCGTTGGCGATCAGGCCTGAAACGATGTGTTGATCGGCCGCCACATCGTGCGCGGCAGGTTCTACTCGTTGCCTTGGACGCGATAGAACATGGAGCGCGGGCCTACAGTGTCCGTAGCCTCGCGGGCCGAAACGGGCGCGCCCACATTTTCCCAGGCGCCCTGGGTCGCATCGGTGCGGCGCTGCAGTTGGAACGGTCCCAGGCCTCCCTGCCATTTGATGGTGACCGTCGAATTGGCAACGCCGATGTCGGTGATTTCAATGTCGTCGACTGGCGCCTGCGACACCACGGCGATGCCGAACGGCGTGCCGCCGATGCCAACCACCTTGAGGTTCAATGAGGTGGCGCCATCCACCTTGACCGTGCCCAGGCGCCCGCCCGTGCCAACCCAGAACAAAGTCCCGTCGGGACGCAAGGCGATGCCGAGCGGCGAGAGGCCGGCGTCCTGCAAGAGAACCGTCTGATCCGCGCCCGTCAGACTCATTCGTTTGATCTGGTCCGTGCCGGCATCGGTGTAATAGATGTACCCATGGGCGGCATCGACAGCAATGGAGTTGACGAGGAAGTCGGCAGCGGACAGGTCCCGAGCCAATTCCTCATGATTCGCGCCCGTCAGGTCGCAGCGATAGAGGACGCCGTTAGCCATCGGATCGGCGTAATAGATTGAACCGTTCGCCAGATCCAGATCCAGGGCCGTGTAGTGGCCCGCCGAACCGCCCAGGAACTCATAATCGTCGGGCATCTCCACATTGCCCCGCATGACTCCCTGCATCCAGGTCGTCCAATAGAGTTGGCCATTGGCCACATCGAGTCTCAACATTTGAGCGTTGGCGAAGCCCAGCAGGTCTCCGTTGAAGAGCTCTTTCTGGTTGCTGCCGTCCAGTCCCGCTCGAACAATGCGGCTGGCACGCTGCCCGTCGATGCCGTCTTCGGCCCAGTAGACCAGGCCGTTCGTGTCGTCAACGGCGATGCCGATGGGGCGATTCAGCCCGGCCGCGATGGGAGTCTTGCCGCTGCCATCGAACGCGACAGCCCATACGGTTCCGGCATCCACATCCCACCCTCCGGTTTCGGTCCAGAACAGTTGCGGCTTGACCAGTTTTTCTTGAATGGTGTAAGCGACGATTCCGTTGTTGGCCGCCAGGGCGAACACTTTTCCATCGCCGAAAGCGACAGCGCCAACGCCATTGCCATTCGAGTAGTCGCCAGGGAAGAGGCGGGACACTTCGGGATGGTCCTGCTGCACCATGCCCGCCGCGGTGGACTTGAAGAGTCTCAGTTCGTGCCGGCTGCCTTCGGCGGTCGTTGTCGTCACCGTCTTCACAATCGCCAGCAGGTCGCTGTCCGGGCTATAGTCGATGATGCCGCCCATCTCCTTGAGTCCGTCGTCTGTGCGCACGAGGGTTGCTGTGGCTGCGGCCAGGTCCAGGGTGAACTCCTGCAACGCGAACTGCTGGTCAGCCGACGTCCAGTCATTCTTGGTGAAGAACGTGTTGTCCGCACCCCACGCGATGCCGTTGAGGGCGGTGGAAGTGGTGCTGGCGATTTCCGGCGCCTGAACCTTGGTGTGGGTGAAGTTGATTCCGTCAGTGGTGGTGAAGACGGCGATGACCTTGCCCTGCCGCGTGCCGCAAATAATTTGCGTATTCGCGCCCGCGCCGCGTACGTCCATGTTGTCGCCATAGCGGCGATTGGCTGCGGTGGCATCGCCCTCGCTCGGATCGCCTTCATAAACGAGAACCGGGTCGGCGGATTCATCGGCCCATCGATATATCCGGAAGGGCCCATTGTTGCTCATAGGCTCGGCGGGTTGGGTCGCGCTGTCGACCGCCAGGTTGCAGGCGTAGATTGCCCCGTCATCCCCCGCGCCGATCATATTGAGCGGGAAGTTCATATCGTACTTGATCCCATTGGTTTTCAGGGTTCCGGTGACACTCCCGTTGGCGGAATCGATCACATAGACCTGTCCGCTGCCATTGGCGGGATACCGGCTGACGGTGAGGACATGGCCAGAACCCGGATTATAAGCCAGCCCGCGCTGCAGGTGGTTGGTGGTCATCCAATCGTAGGCCAGGGGCGGAATGTTCCAATCGGGTTTCAGCACGTACGCTTGGAGGCGCGCCGGGCCGGCCAATTCGCAGATCAAGCCGGTTCCACTCACGATCATGTTGCCCTCGGCGGTCACATCGAATCCCCAGAACTGGCCATTGTAGCCGGTGAGCGCGGACAATTGTTCCTGTGTGTACGTCGTCACCAGTGCGCCCAGAGTCGTCGCACTGGTCATTTCGTAGACTCGAATGCCGTTGTCGGTGGTCTGGACGTAGAGGTAACCGCCGCGTTCAACCACGGTCCAGAGGCCGAAACTTCCCGTCCCGGTCAACGTTCCCGCGTTGCCCAGTTCGGTTTCCGCTCCCGTTGCCAGGTTGATGGCGAAGAACTTCGGGTTTTCGTTCTGGCCCCCATCGCCGTAGTAAGCGTAGCCGCTGTAAACATCGCCCACACGGACATTGCGAATCCGGCCGGTGATGCTGGTCGTGATGTATCCTTGCTCGTTCCATCGGGTGTCTGGCGTCACCGTAAACGGCTCCGCATTCACCGTCGCCAGTGCCAACCGCTTGCGGTTGCCCGAAGGATTGTAGATGCAGTAAATGATCGTATTCTCATCCACCCAGTCAAAGGTCTCGGTATTCTGGTCTTCGGGCACCGGAGCTTCGATCCGGTTCTGGAAGTCAAAGTCATACCGCGAAAACACCGTGGTTGCCGCGCTGCTGGCGCCCAGGATGTAACGAGTCCGATTGGCGCCGCGGAAAGGCGCGATGGTGCGGTGCTCGACCGACACCAACACCACTTCCGGCGTGCTGGAACCTTGGGGATAACGTCCGATGGCAGGGACGTTGATTTGGTTGGCATAGACGTCCCCGTCGAATAAACGAGGGTTGAACATGCTGTTGGGAGCAATCCCAAGGTCCGCATGAAGCTGAATGGTCGTTCGCAGCCTCAGATTCTCGGATAGAACGGGGTCCGCCTGGCATTGAGAGGCAAACCATATTGTAGCGACAAGTAATGGTATTTCTAATCGTTTTATGTTCATGATCAGTTGCATTTTAGCTTTCTACCGCAAACCGCGCCGATTCTAATGCAATCAGGGGGGATGGGCAAGCCATTCCGTTATTTTGTTGAACCCAAAACCCACAACGCACTGCCCGGCATGCTCCGCGAGGAGGCGTAGGGCCGCTGAGGGCCAAGGCCAGGCGCCAGGGGACCGAGACCGAAAGACGCCGGCGACCGAATGCGGGGTCCGCAGATTCGGCGCATCCCGATCCTCGACTTTGCGTCGGCCTCAGCTAGCCTGCGCCACGGGCACATGAACTGGACAGAACAGTCAACTTTCTGTTCCAATGCCAGAGTGCCTTCAGAATCCTCATGAACACTCGGCATCTCTTTCAGGCTCTGCGAGACATGGTGTCCCCGGCATTAGTCCTCATTGCGGCTGTCGCAGTCACCGGCGCGAATCGCCCTCCCCGCGAAACCGTGGGCGGCCAGACGGCGCGACCGCGGGATGCCCGCGATCATGAGGCCGCAGGCCGAGCGATGGAAGGCATCCGACTCGGCATCGAGAGGGAGCGGTTCACCCTCGATGGGCGGCCTGCGTTTCTATTGGGCATCAGTTACTACGGGGGCCTGGGAGCCGGCATCGACACGCTGCGCAAGGATCTCGATTCCTTGAAATCGCATGGCTTCAACTGGATCCGCCTCTGGGCAACCTGGTCCTATGCGGGACACGACGTTTCCGCGGTCGATGTCCAGGGTCGTCCGCGCGAGCCGTATATGACACGCCTCAAGACCCTCGTGGCCGAATGCGACAGGCGCGGAATGGTTGTTGACGTCACCTTGAGCCGCGGCCGCGCCGCCGTCGGCGGGGGCATTCCCGATATGCAGGCGCACCGGACCGCGGTGCAGTCGATCATCGGCGCCCTGGGTGAGAGGGCCAATTGGTATCTTGACCTGGCCAACGAGCGGGATGTTCGGGACGCCCGGTTTGTCTCGACGGAGGAGGTGCGGGAATTGCGCGACCTGGCACGGCGGTTGGCGCCTGGCCTGGCGGTGACGGCCTCATTTGGAGGGCATGACCTGGGGGAAGCCTATGTGCGCGAGGCGCTCTTCGAGGCCGGGCTCGATTTCGTCGCGCCACACCGCCCTCGATCGGCGGGAACCGCCGCCAAAACGCTGTCGCACACGAGAATGTGCCTGGCCGCCATGCGCCAGATGGGACGACTGGCGCCGGTCCACTACCAGGAACCGTTCAGGCGCGGATACGGACACTGGGAACCGATTGCCGCGGATTACCTGACCGACTTGCGCGGCGCAGTCGAGGGCGGCGCGGCGGGGTGGTGCCTGCACAATGGCAGCCGGCGGGGCGAGAAAAACGACCGCCCCCGCAGGTCGTTCGACTTGCGCGAGCAATCGCTGTTCGAGCAACTCGACGATGAGGAGATGGCCGTGGTTCGCCAGGCGATCGAAGTTGTTCAAGACGTCTGGACACGCTGAGATCGGTTCCGTGCCTGAAGAAGTCACCGGCGGTGTGTCCCGTCCCGCCGCCGGAACTAGCCCCGGCCGGGTTCACCACGGCTCAATCGGTTGCATCGAGAGATCTCGCCGGCCTCCCATGTCCAAGGTGCGTCCCGGCTGAACTGTGGGCGCGCAAACGGTCTTCCTGGATAGGAAGGAGGCGAGGCAACTCAGTTGAGCCTCACCACGGCAGCCGAATAGGCCGGCAATTCGAAGCGAACCCGTTGACCGGTCAGTTGAACCATGCCGGTCTCCACCCGCACGGCCGTAGGCGCCTCGAGGGTGTTGCGGGCGCGCAGCGAGCCGGGCGCGACCACCTGCATCGACGCGGTCTTCGGAGTGAATTCGCCGTGCAAGTCGACTTCGACGTTTCTTTCCTCGGCGTTGGGGTTGATCGCCTTGACAACCACGGTTCGGCCGTCCTCGGCGCGGGTTGCGACGACGTTGCATCCTTGCGGATCGCCGTCGACCGGGAGGAAGCCGGGAGCGAAGTTATCCCACCAGAGTTTCATCACGACGTAGTTCGGGGCCGGGAACCAGCCGGTGTGATCGAAGTTAATGAACGCGTTGTCCCAGGCGCCGGCGGAGAGGTGGCGCAGGAACAGCGCCGGACCGCCGAGGGTGAATTTCCGGCCCTGACGCTCATAGGCATTGAGCAGGCCGCCCGCATACAGGCCGGTGCGCCAATCGGTGGATTGCGCGTTCCATTCGGAGTTGTAGATCTCCATCTGCGGGTTGGCGGAGGCGGCGATGGAATCGGCAAGCTCGAGCAACAACTTCTCATAGCGCTCGATCCCCGAAGCGAAGTTCTGAGGATTCTCGTAGTGGTGGACGCTGATATAGTCGATCATGGGGGCGCAGGCATCGATCAGCCCGCGGTTCCAGCGCATGTCGAAGCTGCTGCCGCCACAGGCGATGATCTTGATGGGAGTGCCGAGATCGGCCGCCTTGGCCCGCATTGCAGGCGCAAATTCGAGCACCGTCGCGATATAGGCCTCGATACCGGCGCCCCAAGTCTCGTTGTCGAGTTCCCAGTAAACCACACCGTATGGCTCGGGATGCCCGTGGGCGGCGCGGAGGGCCCCCATGGGGGTCGACGCGTCGCCGTTGCAGTATTCCATCCATTCGAGGGCGTAGGGCAGGTAATCGTCGCGGGAGGCTAGTTTGAACTGAGCCGGCGCGCCGCAGCCGGCATCGAGGATGCCGGTATTGATGACGAGCAACGGCTTCGCGCCGACTCGATTGCAGAGCATCATGTACTCATCGGTGCCCAACGAGTTGATATCCTGGTCCTCCCACATGTAGGCCGAGTAGATGCGCCGTTCGTGCTGCGGCCCCACGGCGTCCTTCCACAGATAGACCGACGCGAAACAGCCTCCCGGCCAGCGGATGATGGGCGGCCGCAGGCCGCGCACCGCGTCCAGCAGATCGGGTCGGAACCCGCCGTTGGCCAGGGCGTCTTCACCCATCAGGCTCACCTGATCGAGTTTGACGGCGCCCGCACCCAGCAGCGTGATGCGCAGGGAACCGTCCAGAGTGCCGCCGCTGGAGTCGATCTGAAACGGGAACTCGGCCCAACCGGCGCGAGGCGGGCCCAGGACGGCCTCGCCCAACACAGTGTCGTGGTCTAGCAACTCGATCTTGATGCCTCCGGGCAGCGCGCCTTTCATCCAGACCGACCCGTAATAGCGCTGTGGCGTGAAACGGAAATTCGCCTGCTCGATGCCCGTGGGTGCATCGTCGCCGGTGAGGCGGATGCTGTAGTCGTTATTGAGCGCGTCTTCGACCTTGTCGGCCTTTCCAGAGCCGAAGTGCCTCCAGAAACTGAACTCGAATGGCTTTGAAGGGAGCGTGGGCAATCCCGAGAAAAGGACGTCTGAGTTGTCGAGTCGCGTCACCTTGATATTGCGGTAGCGCGCGTGCGTGCCCCATGTGCCAAGGCCGATCATGCCCTTCCGATACGGGTTGTCCTCGTCCCGCAGATCGATGATCTGTTCTCCATCGAGCCAGCATTGGATATGGTCGCCTTGACAGCGAATGCGGACGTCGTACCAACGGCCTGTCTGGATGTTGCCATTTCGGCTCCGTCCGATTCCACGGCGTCTGCCCTCAACTTCCTTCTCGATGGCGTGGCGGGTATTGTTCCAGCCGCCCAGGTTCAGCCAGTAGAAGGAGTCATCGTCCTCCGCTCGAAACAGCACCAGGAAGCCCTCGGTTCCGCGCTCCTTGAGGGCCTGCAGTGTCAGTTCATAATCCTCCCAGGATCTGTCGCCGAACAGGACATGGGCGTCTGTGACCAGCGCCGACTGGACCACTTCGCCATTTTCGGTCGACCAGTTGCCCATCCCGGCATTGGCCAACTCGAAACTCCGGTTCCAGACCAGCTCGCCCCAGAGACCGCCATTGGCGGAGTGATAGATGTGCTCGAAGAAATGGCCGTAGACATTCGGATTGATTTCGTGTGTTGGGCTGTCGGTGTTCACCGTCAGCCGGACCGGCCCCTCCCCGGATTCCGCGCTTGGCGGGCAGCAGCACGCCAGGGACAATCCTGCGAGGGTCAGGCCAGTGATCCTCATCCATTGCTTCCAATACTCGATCGCGTTCATAGTCTTGATCCCAAATGACTCGTCCGGCCGCGGCTCTCCGTCCCCGCCACAGAATCCGGAAACGAACTGTGTAATTGCTCTTGTCGCGCCGGTAAAGTTAATCATTCTCAACGCGTGATGAAACACCCCGAGCCGTTCACAGAGCAGCGCCGCGCCGGCGGCCTCCGGCTCTGGCTGTCCCCCGGCTTCGACGTGCCGCCGCGCGTGGAAAAAATCCTGCGCGAACTGGCCGCCCCATCCGATCCCGGCGTGGTAATCCTGAAATCGTCCAGCCGCCGCAGCGTTTTGCGCGTAAAGAATTTCTCGCCGGAGATTCCGTCCATAGTGGTCAAAGGTTTTCCACTGAAAAAGATCGAGTCCAGGCTCAAATGGAAAAAGTACGGGCTGGCGGAGTTTCAGAATTACCAGCAAGCCGCCTCGCGCGGAATCCCCGTGCCCAAGTGTTTCGGTTGCTTTGAAGTGCGGGCGTTTTTTCTCGTCAACGCGAACGGAACGCTCATCGAAGACCTGCGCGGTTTCCGGAACCTTGACGAGCTGGCGCGCGAAAATCCGGGGCGGAGATCGACGGTGTTGCTCGCGGCGGTTCCGCTGCTCAAACTTCTCTTCGAGACCGGCGTGAACCACATTGACCCCAGCCCACACAACATGATGCAGCCGCCCGACGGCGGAGGTTTGCGGCTTTTAGACTGGCAATACTGCTCGTTTGTCGCGCCGCGCCAGCCAGCGCAACTCGCGCTCCACGCCGCGCATTTCCTGAACTTCGCCCGCTGCGAAATCAACTCGGACGACTGGAGCCGTTGGCTCGGCGAACTTCACGCCGCCTGCGGGTGCAACTCCTCGCGCGAAAGATTTCAGCAAGCCGTCGCCGTCTTGCAGTCGCGCGGAAAAATCACCGGCGACGAGCGGCTTCAGTTAAGACTCGATTCGATAAGCCACGAATTGCTTAATCAGGCTTTATGATGAAAGGAATTTTCGCCAGGCAGTGGCCACATCGTTGTGAGGTTCTGGAGTGCGGTGGGTGAGGGATGAAGGCACACACCGCTTTGGCTCTGGCGCCATGCCGGCAAACCAAAGCGGCGTCAGCCCCGTTCCCATCCAGCCACCGCACTCCCGAACGCTTGTGCGCGCTTGTTTGCTCTGATGAATCCCACCCATTTTTTTCGCCACCAGCTTCTCAAGCTGAAGTGGCGGGGCGTCCGCAAACGCGGGCACACGTTGCGGTTGCGCATCGGCAACGCGCCAAAGTTTTTCGCCGCGCTGAACGCCGCGGACATCCGCTACGTGGTGCTCCGCTGGTTCGATGAAGTTCCTCTGGGCGACGCTTCGACACACAACCGGGATGTTGACCTGCTTGCCGAATCAGCCCGGCTCGCCGACATCGTGCGCATCGCCGCTTCGTGTCCCGGCGGCATCAAATGCGACCTTTACACCAACACCGGCAAGCTCGGCACGGCCTACAAAAGGTTTCCCTACTACCCGCCCGTGCTCGCGGAGGAAATCCTGTCCGCGCGCGAATCGTTTTCAGAGACTTTCTTCGTGCCCGCGCCCGCGCTGCATTTCAAGTCGCTGGCCTACCACCTCGTCTATCACAAAGGCGCGGCGTCTGGAATTCCCACGGGCACAGAAATCCCGACCGACGCGCACTCGCGCCGCTCGTATCAATATTTCATCGAGATGCTCGGCGAAAAACTCGGCGTCGGGCTCAAGCGCCCCTACACGCTGCTCGCGCTGCACGAACATCTGAAATCGATCGAGTGGTCAATGCCGCACGACCTGATGGTGCGCTGGCCGCAGCAACATGACTGGATGCACCGGCTCGCGCGCCACGAGGAAAAACCGTTTGAAGCTTTCGCGTGCGCCCTGCCGGACGTGATTGTTTTTTTGTTGCGCGCCGACGCCGCAGAAACCGCGATGGAAGCAAGGGCGCTGGAACTTTTGCGATCGCGCTTCCGCGTTTTGAAAATGGAGCCGCTCGATGCCGCGCAAATCCGTCGCGTGATGCATTCCGTGCGCGGCGGGAACTGGGTGGAGCATCGCGAGGGGATTCTCATCGAGCCGCGCGTGGCGTGGGTTTGCCACGACCCACAACCGCAGCCAGTCCCTGAAAACGACCCGTTGCGTCGCAAATACCCGCTCGTGCAGAATCAAAACGTGTTTTTCAAGAACGAAATCCGCGACCGGCTGAACGAACTTTTCCCGGCGCAGCCAAAACGCATCGCCATCCACGGCAGCGACAACGCGATGGAGACGCAGCATTATCTGCACGCGATCTACGGCGGGCGTCACGCGGAGATATGCGACGAACTGGAACGACTTTGCGCCCGATGAAACTCGGTTTCCTTTTGTTCGACTCTTTTCTGTTCGGCGGATTGCAGCGCGACTGTCTGGGGTCTCCAATTCCTATCAGACGACAGGGTAAACGCTGAAAGGAGGCCGGATTTCCTCGCGCGCGGCGAGGCCCTGCCATCCTCCGGGATGGATGCTCCGCGGGCGCTGTCAGCGCCATCCGCCAACCGACCGAGATGTCCCACCGCCCAGTGTCGCGGAAACCCGTAGATGAACGGCGTCAGACACCCGTCGGGCTCGACGATCAAGGTGGGGACCAGATCGGCGAAGGGCGCCGTGGCGGCGCACGCCGCGTCGTTGGTCTGCCGCAGCCAGTGACTTGCCTCCACCCGGCGGCGGTCGATCACGTCCAACGCGATTTCCGGTCCTCCCCTGCCCCGCCACTCGGGCAACAAGGCCAGCAACCAACTCGCCACGCGGAACTCCCGGCTGTCGGAAATTGCCTGGCTAAGGTTGACGGAGGCGGCCCCGAAACTGCACAAGGAATGCACTTCGACAGCCAGGGCCTCTTGTTGGTCGGCAGACTCGTCGAGCCAACTGAGCCGGTCGGCATTGGCGCGCGTGAGCGTGAAGATCAGGAATGCCTGGTGCCTCACGGCTGCAACTGAACTCGATAGAACCCGACGGCCTTTCCCAGGCGCGTCGGGTCGGTGTCGGTGTAGCTTGTTGCGCTTCCGTGGCTCGGCACCGTAGCGATGCTCGCCCAACCGCCGGGCAGGGCCGCAGTGTGCTCGACGGTGTATATCCGGCCCTCGATGCTGCTCCACGCAATCTTGAGGTCCGCACCCCGCCGCACCTCGGTGATCTGAGGCGGGTCGTCCGGGCGCGGCACAATGGCCTCGGCCCCTTTGTCCCGAATGCGTGTCAGGGCATCCACATCGAGAACCGTCTGGTAGAAGAACACGTTGTCGATACTGCCTTGCCAGCCCTCGTCTGCATTGTCAGGCCGCAAGCCCCCGATGGCCGTCGTTGTGAATCCCGGCCCGAAGACCGTCGGCGACACGACCACCGTGAGCGGGTCGTCAGTGGTAGCAACGTCCGGGTCGACATAGAATGCGAGCGTTTGATTCTCCTGGTCGTACGTGATCGCCACAAAGCTCCAGGCCTCCGTGCTCACAGGCACCGGGGTGTCGGGCACCAGACCGCTGCCGGTGAACGCCGTGAATCGGAACGATCCGTTCCGCGTATCGAAACCGATGCTGCGGTCGTATCCACCGTTGTCGTGCCCCATGATCTTGCGCAGACCCGGCACGAGCGAAGACGCCTTCACCCAGGCCCCCATGGTGAGCTGCGGCAGATCGCCCGGATTGATGCTGATCGGTGCGATCAATCGCTGCTGTCCACTGAACACATACGCGCCCCCCTCGATCCCGCCGGCTGCCTGGTATGCCGGCGCCGCTCCCGCGGGAACGATCAGGTCGCTGCCCTTGCCGGTGGCGTTCCGTAGCGGATTCGCCGGATCGTCGAAGGGATAGAAAGCGATGAGCGGCGACTCGTACGGCACGAAGGCCGACAGATCGAGCAGCGTATGCCGATCCGTCGTCGAGTTCGAGATCAGGTCCAACTTGGATTCGAATTGCCCCTCGTGTCTCCGCGGATCGAATGTCACCTTCATTGCGGCCGAGGCGCCCGGAGCGATGGCGGCTGGCACTTCCGCGACCGCGTAGTGGGCGGCATTCCGCCCGATGATTCGCGCCTCGGTAATCGCCAGCGGCTGGGTCTGGCCGGTGTTGCGCAGCTCGACAGAGACGGTCTGAGGAACCGGTATCGGTATCGGAGTGGCGAAAACCGGGTCGGACGGAGCCACCAGGACCGGGTCCGGCCTCAATTGGAGCAACGCCTCCTTGCCCAAATCGCGCACCGACCTGACCAGGGCGGCATCGGTCCGCCCTCCAAGGAAAAACACGTTGTCGATTGGCCCTACCCATCCTTCGCCGCCCCCCGGAGCGATGGCGCCAATGGCGGTCGTCGTCGCGCCCGCGCCCATAGGCGCGGCGTGGACAATCGCCTGCGGTTCGTCGTGGGTCGTGGCGACGTCGAGGTCGACGTACAATGTGAGTTGTTTATTGGGCTGATCATACACGGCGGCAAGAAAGGTCCAGGCATCCGGTCCGAGCGGTTCCGGTGCCGGATCGCCCTGGCTGGGCCCGTGGTTGTTCGTGCCCGTGAATGCGACATAGCGGTACGTGCCGTTGGGCATCGGCCCGCCGGCCACAGTCGTCCGGTTGTCTAACCCGATCACCCGGTCCCACCCGCCGTTGTCGTGTCCGATGACCTTGTACAGGCCCGGACTGATTGCGCTGGTTCTCACCCATGCGCCCATGGTCAGGACAGGAATCTGGTCGGGATTGATGTTCAGCGGCACGACCCAGCGCTGGCCCCCGTCGAAGTCGTAGCCCCCGCCCGCCACTCCGCCCACGGGATCGTACGTCGGATCAAAGCCCTCGCCGGCGCTCTGCAGCGTCCGGTTGTTGCCCGAATCGTCCTTCCGCGGCTCGGCTTCGTCGTCAAACGAGTAGAACGCGAGCAACGCCGTGCCGGTGACTCGGGCACTGACATCGAGATCGATCACCGGTGTGCTGGCGTCGTTGCTCTCGATTCGCGCCGACGCGGCGAAACTCCCCACCTGCCCATGACGATCGAAAGTGAACTCGATGACGCCGGTTGCCCCGGGCGCCAGCGTCGTCGGAAAGCTCTTCACGCTGTAAGAATCCACATCGGGCCCGCTGAGCATGATGCTCTGGATCTTGAGTGTGTCGAACAAACCGGCGTTCCGAATCTCGAAAGTGAGCGTCTGCACCGGCGGCAATTGCGCCAGGTCCAGCAGGTTGGGCGCCGCGGTGAACACAAGGTCCGGGTCGTCGCCCACCTGCGCGCTGATGTCCAGCGAGAGCAGCGGTTGACTCGGGTCGTTGCTCTCGATCTCCAACATGGCCGTGAACGCCCCCACCCGCCCCTGAGAATCAAGCGTGAATCTGATCTCTCCGGACGCGCCGGGAGCCAGACTCGACGGAAAGTCGACCACCCTATAGCGGGCGGCGTCGGCCCCGGCCACCTTCACGCTCGAGAGGGTGAGGCTCTGTGCGGGCCCGATGTTCCTGACCCCGTAGGTAAAGGACAACACCGGCGGCGACTTGGGCAGGTTGCGCAATTGCGGCTCGCTGGTTAGACGCAGGTCAGGGTCTTCGGCGCCGCTGCCGAGGATCGCCCCCTTCCCGCCATCCCGTATGGCAGTCAACTGCTCGACGGTCAGGACCTCGTCGTAGAAGAACACGTTGTCGATCGCGCCCTGCCACCCTTCGTCCGCGTTGTCCGGACGGAGTCCCCCGATGGCGACCGTCGCCTGGCCATCACCAAAGGCCGCAGGACTCGTGGCCATTTCGAGCGGATCGCCAATCGAAAGGCTGTTCAGGTCCACGTAGACCGTCATCTGACCGGTCCAGTCGTCGTACGTGACCGCCAGGAATGTCCAGTCGCTTGTGCTCTTGGGCGGCACGGAGCCCGGCGGCGGATCGCCCGTGCCGATGAAGGCCGTGTAGCGGAATCCGCCGTTGCGTGTGTCCAGACCAAGGGTGCGATCATAGCCGCCATTGTCGTGCCCCATCACCTTCCGCTGTCCCGCCACAAGCGACGATGTCCTGACCCAAGCCCCCATCGTGAGAGCGGGCAAGGCGTACGTGTTGATGTCGATCGGCGCCACCAGACGCTGCGTGCCGTTGAACAGGAAGGCCCCGCCCTGGACGCCGCCGTCGGGAACATACACCGGGTCCGCATAGCCTCCTTCGAGCGTGTAGAAGTTGCCGCTGTCGTCCTTATACGGATCGGCCGGATCGTCAAACGAATAGAAGCCGATCAACCCGGCCTCGAGTGGCAACAAACCCAGAAGCGCGCTGACGATGAGGGTTGGCACTCGACCCACACGCTTCACACCGACAAGGAATCGATATCTCATAGAACCAGGAAGTTTTGGAGATTCTCGGGAATACGTTTGACCGACAATGGATTAGGCCTAAAAAACGCCTTTATGTCCCATCTGTCAAGCCTAAGCCCGGACACCAGGATCAGAGGTCAGAGGTCGAGGTGGAACATCAGGTCACACGCAGCCTTGTACCTCTCTCTGTACACTTCTTCTGTTCTTGAAAGAGAAGACTTTGGTTGCGGCTTTGCCGCGCTGGGAAATGTTCGGGCTGAGGGTTTGCTTGGCCACTGCCCTGCTGCCGGCTCTTAGGGTCTGTGCAAAAATTACTTCCGGTTTTGGCGGGAGCGCCACCGGGCCAGATGCGAGGCCCGAGGGAGGCAGTGTATCCCCTGAGATACTACCCGAATACCTCCGCAACATGCTCTTCCTGAGAAGCTCACAGTCGACTAGCGAGGCGGAGGAGAGAGAGGCCTGGTCGACGTGTTTGGTTTCGTGAGCCCGGACGCTCATGTCCCCATCGGCTCGTCCGAGGTCGAAATGGCGAGGCTGGGTCGGAGCTTCATTTGCGGAATATGCTGGTTCCTGATCAAACGCTTCATGCAGCAAACCGTGAGCATCCGCTTCAGTAGGGAGATGCGGCGCCTTTGGGTTTTTGAGTTTCATTCCTGCATTTGTCAACTATTTAGATGCGACCCCATTGCCTTTGCCTTTACTTCCGGACGATGCCGCGATTTGATGGCGTCCGATTCATGAAACAACTGGCGCGCATTACCGGAACTGCCGTGGCCGCTTTGCTCGGCCTTGTCGTGGGCGCTCTGGTCACTGGGTTCGAGGGACTGGATCACCAGCCCTTCATTCGAGCCGATTACCACGCCCGCACAGTCGAGCGCCTGCGCGCCTCGACCAACCGGACACGGGTGGCGTGGGGCTTGCTCGAAGCCGGCTTTGGCAAGGCGCTGCTGACCCCCACACTCGACGCCAACACCGACGACCCCGTCCACGGCAAGTTTGCGTCGCTGCCCCTGGCCGGCTACGGAGTCCGACGCGGACGCCCCGCCACGGGAGTCCACGATGACTTGTGGGCGAAGGCCATTGCCGCGCGCGTCGCGGGACGCACCGCCGTCTGGGTGGGCGCGGACGCCTTGATCATTCCGCGTGAGGTCAGCCAGGAGGCGATGCGATTGCTCGCCGAAGACCCGGGCCTGTCGCGGGAACAGGTCTATTTCGGCGCGACGCACACGCACGCAAGCCTGGGCGGATGGGGCGAAGGCGTGGTGGCGGAAGCCTTTGCCGGGCCGTATCAGCCCGGAGTGCGGATTTGGATGGCGAGGCAACTGGCGGCGGCGGCGCGTGCGGCGGTGGCGAATTTGCGGCCCGCGGAGGTCGGACAAGGGCGGATCGAGGCGCCGGAATTCGTCCGCAACCGACTGGTCGGCACTCAGGGAGAGGTGGACTCCGAATTGAGCTACGCCGTGTTCAAACAGGCAGGAGGGTCCACCGCGGTCCTGGGAAGCTACGCAGCCCACGCCACCGTCCTTTCGGGAGGCAACATGGAGTTCAGCGGCGATTACCCCGGGTATTGGCAGCGCGAGATCGAGTCGGCCACAAAAGGAATGGCCCTGTTCCTGGCGGGTGGAGTTGGCAGCCACAGTCCGCGCGCGGGCGGCGGCGGGTTCGCGGGTGCGGAAAACATGGGTCGGGCCCTGGCAAAGCGTGTGCTCGATGATCTGGGGTGCGTCACGCTTACGAACACGGTCGCCTTGGGCGCATTGGGGTGCGATGTCGATCTGCCCGAACTGCATGTGCGGCTGGCGGACGACTGGCGTCTGCGGCCAGTGTTTGCCCGGCGCCTGCTGCCAGTCGAATCGCTCACCTACCTGCAGGTCCTCCGATTGGGCCCGACGGTGTGGATTTCGACCCCATGCGACTTCAGCGGTGAACTGGCCCTCGAGATCAAGGATTTCATGCGCGCGCGCGGCGCGGACGCCGTCGTCACCAGCTTCAATGGAGATTATATCGGCTACGTGATCCCGGCACGGTACTACCACATGCGCGGTTACGAACCGCGAACGATGTCGTTTTACGGGCCCTGTCTGCCGGACTATTTCACCGCACTCATTCGCACGATGTCGTTGATGACAATGTGATCATGGCGAAACGCCCGAAAGCAAGCGAGAGGGCTCGGACTCGTTCCACGGCCGCGGGACGGCTTCGCCCCCTCCGTAGCCGCCGTCGTGAGACGGCGCTGATTCCTGCTTTGACGGAGCGAGTCAGCGCGGACTCCCGTCCGCGGCTACGGTCTCCTCCGTAGCCGCCGTCGTGAGACGGCGCTGGCTTCTCAAGGCAGGCACGTTGTCACAGCCCGGTGCACCCCCTCCGTAGCCGCCGTCGTCAGACGGCGCTGATTCCTGCTTTTGACGGAGCGAGTCAGCGCGGACTCCCGTCCGCGGCTACGGTCCCCTCCGTAGCCGCCGTCGTCAGACGGCGCTGATGTCTGTGTTCGCCGGAGCGAGTCAGCGCCGACTCCCGTCCGCGGCTACGGTCCCCTCCGTAGCCGCCGTCGTGAGACGGCGCTGACTTCGGCGTTGACAGATCAGCGTCCGGCAGGAGTCAACACGAACTGGTGCGCCTGGGGCTGGCGCGCCATCGCAATCTGCTGCTCGAACTCGGCAATCTGCCGATCGAGGCCTGCAATCTCGGCCCTGCGCCCCGCCTCGGAGACCGGGTTGCGCGCCCAATTCGGAAGGGACATCAACTGCACTTCACGCCACCGCCTGAAGAACACGTCGTTTTTCTTGAAGACAAGGTCCAGAACGCTTCGAGACTGTCGGGTGATCGGGCCCGCTTCAGCGGCGAGGTTCCAGCCTTTGGCAAGCGTCTCGCGGCTCACCGTGCCCACGACCTCGCCGTCGATCTTGACCTCATACGCCTCGGCCGTCAGACCCGTCACGCGCAATTCGTACCGGCTCAGTTCGTCCAGGACCGGCGCCAGTTGCAGGGCCGCCTTGGCCCGCGGATCGATGGGCATGGGCAACGCGTCGTCCAAACGATCGAAACTCAGCGCGCCATCCGAGAGCTTGACGTTGTCCGCCTTGCAGCGCTGGGCGCTTGTGATTCTTTGGGCGCCGCCGTCGATGTCGAGTTGCGAAACCAGGGCGTCTGCGCCGAGGCCTTTGAGCACCGCCCAGGCCATCAGTGTGTGGCCGGCCGGCCCCGGATGCACCGCGTCGCCCCCGCCGATGAACGCCGCCGGATCCGCAGCCCGCTCCCGCATCATCAAGCCAAGATACGGATCGAACTGATCGACGAACACGGCCCCTGTCTTGCCCGCCACATCTTTGAGTCCATCCGAGAACTTCCGCAGCGACAGGTTGCGCGCATCCTTGTCGGGGTCGGGGCGTTTGTCCTCGATCGGCTGGGGTGTCAGGAGGGCGACACGCGCGCCGGCCTCCTGCAAGACGCGGACGAGCCGTTCCTGGCTGCGGACGTATGCCCGGAAGATGTCTTCACGAAAGGGTTGATACGAGTGATCGTTCATGCCGAACTTGATTGTGACAACAGTCGGCCGCAGAGGCAGCACGTCGCGTTCGAGTCCGCGCTTGACGGCATCGTTGACCATCGACTGCTGCTGATCGGCATCTGCCGCAAACAGCGCCTTCTCGTCCGGATGCGCCCGCTGTCGCAGCCAGGAGGTGTCTCCGCCCCAGCCCACGTTGCGGAACGTGACGTTCCATTGGGGGTATCGAGTCACGGTGTAGGCCTCGATATAGGTCGTGTAAAGGCGCTGTTCGGTGATGCTGTCACCGAGAAAAACCACCCGATCGCCGTCGCGGATCAGGTAGTCCGCAGCGCGGACGTTCGACCCGAAAGCGAGCGCTGCGGCCAGGGCAATTGCAGACCGGAGATGAGCGTATGTCATGGGCGAAGTCTGCCGCGTCCGATCGGGCTAGGAAAGAAGAATTCCGCGTTGTCGAGAACCGAATCCTCGACCGCGTCCCGGTGCGCCGCGTAAGGTGCTGCCTGATCGGGCTTTGCGGGAATCCATACGGTTCATCGACGCCGGGCGCGTTCGGGCAATTCTGACAATTCCGGGCTTGACGCATCGGCGATGCAGATTAGGCTTTTATTGAAATTGAGTCAGAGGCTGGCTGAGCCAGCACGCGAAGTCGGGGACCAAGTTCTGCCGACTTTTTTGTTCCCTGCACGGGGAAGGGCGTATGAACAACGAGTTAATAGCAGTCCTGGACTTCTGGGAGCGCGAAAAGGGTATCACAAAGGATACCCTGCTCGCTGCTGTCCAGGAGGCGCTGGTCTCGGCTGCCAAGAAAGCCATCGGCCCGGCTCGAGACCTTCGGTGCACAATCGATTCGAAGTCGGGCGATATCAAGGCGTGGGCCAAACTGATTGTTGTCGAGAAGGTTCTGTCCAAACATGGCGAGATTTCCGTTTTCGACGCGCGGCGCGTAAACCCCGACGCGCAGATTGGGGACGAGATCGAGTTGGAAGTCACTCCGGCCGGATTCGGACGCATTGCCACGCAGTATGCGAAACAGGCCTTGATGACGCAGCTCCGCAAGGCGGAGAAAGCCTTGATCTTCGCCGAGTTCAAGGACCGCGCAGGTGATATCGTCAGCGGCGTGGTTCGGCGCTTCGATCGGTCGGATGTCACAATCGATCTGGGCCGTTATGAAGCGCTCTTGCCCAACCGGGAACGGGTGCCGACGGAGGAGTACCAGGTGGGCGAGCGATTGCGCTGCTACGTCAAAGCCGTCGAGAACGGCATTCACGGCCCCGAGATCATCCTGTCCCGATCTGATCCTCAGTTCGTCGTCAAGCTCTTCCAACTCGAAGTGTCAGAAATCGCCGACGGCACCATCGAGATCAAGGCCATCGCTCGTGAACCGGGATTCCGCACCAAGATGGCCGTCCACTCGCGAGACGGCAAGGTGGATCCCGTCGGTGCGTGCGTCGGCCTCCGCGGTCAGCGGGTGAAGAACATCGTCCGGGAACTCAACAACGAGAAGGTGGATATCATCCGGTGGGACCCCAACATCCGGGATTTCATCACCAACGCACTCAATCCGGCCAAGCTCAAGTCCTTTGAAATCGATGAGACGAACCGTCGCGTCCGCATCCTGGTCAGTCAGGACCAGCTTTCATTGGCGATCGGCAAGCGCGGCCAGAATGCCCGCTTGACCTCGAAACTGACCGGCTGGCAGGTCGATATCGAGGCCGAAGCCTCGACGGTCATGAGTTTCCAGGAAAAGGTCGATCAGGCGGTCAAAGGACTCTCGGAGATACCCGGAATCACGACTGCCCAGGCGGACGCCCTGGTGCATCACGGCATTCTGAGCCTGGAAGACCTCTTGCAGGCCGAACCCGAGGATCTGACGACCATGCCCGAGATCGGCGAAAGCGCATCCGAGATTCTCGAGGCGGCACGGTCCGAGGCCCAACGAAGAATATTGAGCGTCGCGCCGACAGCGACAGCATGAAAACCCTCGCGCCGGCCACCCGGCAGGGGTGAAAGGCGACGAGGGATAATTCAGAGTCGGTGCAGATTATACTATGCCCGTTCGGATTTACGATATTGCAAAACGAGTCGGAGTCGAAAGCAAGGTCGTCCTCGCCAAGGCCAGAGAACTCGGCATCACGACGGCCCGCGTTGCGTCCAGCACGCTCGACAAGATCACTGCCGAGTACCTCGAAGAGCAGATGGGCTATAAGCCGGCACCGCCCGAACCCCCTGCCCAGCCTCCCGAGCCGGCATCGCCGCCCCCGACACCGCCCGGCGAGCCCCCTCCCCCATCGCCCACTGAAGCCGAGCCGCGCACCCTGGTCGGCCTCGCGCCCAATGTCACGATCATCTCCGCCGAGCCGCAACCGGCAGCCCCCCCACAAGCTCCGCCTCATGCGTCCGTCGCCATCGAGACCCCGATCGAGGTCCAAGTCCCCGCACCGCCCGCTGAAGAGGAACTGGCGACGCCCCCATCGGCCCCATTGCCCCCGGAACTGCCGGTCTCGGATGCGCCCATAACAATCGCCGAATCCGACGCGCCCGTGTCGACCGATGTCCAGTCGGCCCCGCCAACCGCCGAGACGCCGCCCGCGCCTACGCTCTCAGAAGTTGCCGAGATTCCACGTCCGGACGCCGAGAAGGCCCCGGAGGGTTCCACGCCCGCTGTCGAAGCCCTCCCGCCCAGTCCTCCCCCTCCCCCTCCCGGGCCGAAACTGGGCGACAAGATCGGGTTCATTCAACTCCCCAACCGGCCTCGCTTCGCTGATCGATCGGGCGGCAAGGGCACCCAACGCTCGACAGCCACCCGACCCGACGCGGCTCGATCCCGCGATCCCCGCGGCGGGCAGCCGGCGGCGCCCCGACCCTCCGGCGCGCCCGGGCAACGTGCCGGAACACCCGCCGCGCCTCCAGCCCGTGAGCCGGGCCGGTGGGCGACCCTGCCGCCCCTCCCGGTTGCGACGGGGCCGGAAATCTCGCTCAAGCCGCCCATCATCGTCCGCGATTTGGCCGAGAAACTGGGCAAGAAACCGTTCCAGTTGATTGCCGATTTAATGGAACTGGGCGTCTTCGCGACGGTCAACCAGGCTATCGAATCCGAGCATGCGCAGCGGGTCTGCGCAAAGTACAATTTCCGTTTCCGGGTCGAGAAGCGCGACAAAGGCGTCAGCAGGATTCATCGGCCGCTCCCCAAGAAGGAACCGGAGGACACGGAAGATCGGCTCGAGGATCTCAAGCCGCGCCCTCCCGTGGTCACCATCATGGGGCATGTCGACCACGGCAAGACCAGCCTCCTGGACGTCATCCGTCGATCGAACGTCGTGGCGGGCGAGGCCGGAGAGATCACGCAGCACATCGGCGCCTACAGCATCAGCGTACCCCATCCCGAGCGGCCGAAAGAGCTCTGCCCGATCACGTTCCTCGATACACCGGGCCACGCGGCCTTCAGCGCGATGCGTGCCCGGGGCGCTCACGTCACAGACATTGTCGTCCTTGTGGTGGCGGCCAACGACGGGGTCATGCCGCAGACGCTCGAAGCCCTCAGCCACGCCCAGGCGGCCAAGGTGGCAATCGTCGTGGCGGTGAACAAATGCGATCATCCGAACGCTGAGCCGATGCGGGTTCGCCAGCAGTTGCAGGAACGGGGCCTCACGCCCGACGACTGGGGAGGCGACACCATCTTCGTCGACGTCTCGGCCATTACCAAGCAAGGCATCGACAAACTGCTCGGCAGCATCCTGCTCCAAGCCGAATTGCTCGAACTCAAAGCCAATCCCAGTCGCCCCGCAAAAGGCAATGTCGTCGAGTCGGGACTCGAACCCGGCGGTCCCACGGCGACCCTGCTGGTTCGGAAGGGAACGCTGCAGGTTGGGCAGCTTCTGCTCTGCGGCCAGTATTACGGCAAGGTGCGCGCGCTGATCGACGAGGGCGGCAAGCGGTTGAAGGCCGCCGAACCATCGCGGGCCGTGAAGATGCTCGGACTCAACGGAGTGCCCGAGGCCGGCGCCGAGTTTGTCGTGGTCGAAAGCGAGAAGGTCGCGCGCGCCCTTTGCGAAGAGCGGGCCGCCGCGCATCGGGATCAGGAGGTCGAGCATCGTCCGAAAGTCACGCTCGAAACCATCTTCCAGACGATGGAAGAGGAGCAAGCCAAGATCCTCCGATTGATCGTCAAAGCGGACACGCAGGGATCGATCGAGGCCATTGTCGATTCGCTGCGGCAAATCGACAGCGACAAGGTCTCGCTCGATGTGATCTACAGCGGCGTGGGGGCCGTCACCAAGGAGGATGTCCTCCTGGCCTCCGCATCCAAGGGCATCATCCTCGGATTCCACACACGCATCGACGGATCGGTGGCCGATCTGGCCAAGCGCGAAGGCGTGCAGATCAAGCTCTACGCCATCATTTACGAGCTGATCGACCAGGTGAAAGAGGCCATGGTGGGACTGCTCGATCCGCTGCAAAGAGAGGTGGTGTTCGGCGTGGCCGAAGTGCGGCAGGTGTTCACCTTGTCCAAAGGCGGCCACGTCGCCGGGTGCGTCGTCCTGAGCGGACGCCTGGTCAAAGGCAAGGCCCGCGTCATGCGCCGACGCAATCTCATCCACGAAGGCTTCATCCAGACGCTTCGAAGATACCAGGACGACGCCAATGAAGTCCGAGCCGGCATGGAATGCGGCATCCGGTTCGACGGCTTCGACGGTTTTCTGGAGGGCGACACGATCGAATGCTACACGATCGAGGTCGTTCGACAGCAACTCTGAGGGGCGCTCCCGGGCGCCTCGGCTCCCGGATGCCCGCCGCCCGATTCGCCGCCCGATTTCGATCATGCAAAGCCGACGACACGAACGCGTTCGCGAACTGATCAAAAGGGAGCTCAGCAGCATCCTGCTGCGCGAGTTTCCGGTCTCCGAGGCCGGTCTGCTCACCGTTAATGAGGTGGCCCTCGCCGGCGACCTCCAGTCCGCCGTCGTCTACGTCGGCGTCGTCGGCTCGCCCGAGCAGCGCAGGCAAGGTCTCGCGGCCCTGAATCAGCAACGCGCGCGAATCCAAAGCATGGTGGCCAGCGCCGTGGTGCTCAAATACATGCCCCAACTCAGATTCGTCGCCGATGAGGCCATCGCCCGCGGCAACCGCGTGCTCGAAATCATCGAGGAAATCGAGCGCGCCGCACCGCCGAAATCGGCCCCGGCCAACTGAGGTGAAGGCGATGCGCTCCGCCGCATTCCCCTCGAATCGCCCGCCGCCGATGCCTCTGTCGGCCATCCGTTTCGCGCCATGAAGTCCAGACCCCGCGCGGTCGACCGCATTCTCGATGCCCTCCGAAAACACCGGACCTTCTGCATCGTCGGACATGTGCGTCCGGATGGGGATTGCGTCGGGTGTCAGTTGGCGCTTGCCATGGCCCTGCAAAACCAGGGCAAGGAGGTGACGGTATGGAACGAGGACAGGTTGCCCGACAAGCTGGCTTTCCTCGATCCCGACAAGCTCTTTCAACTGCCGCGCCCGGGCGAGTCGTTCGATTGCGTCGTCGCCGTCGATGCAGCCAACTACGAACGCCTGGGCCGGGTGGGCGATTGCGTCCGAAGCCGGGCCTGCCTGATCAACATCGACCATCACACCAGCAACACGCGTTTCGGAGACATCAACTGGGTGGACGCCCGCGCGCCCTCGACAGGCGAGCTCCTCTTCCGCCTCCTCGGCTGCGCCTCCTGGCCCGTCACGCCCCGCATCGCCGATTGCCTTTTCACCGCGGTCTCGACCGACACGGGCTCATTTCAGTACCCGTCGACGCGGCCGGCCACTTTCACCGTCGCCGGCGCACTGGTCAAACGCGGCGTCAATCTCGCCGCGATCTGCCGCGAGGTCTACCAGTCCTACCCGCTTTCGCGCGCCCGGCTCCTGCGCCATGTCTACAATCACTTCCGCCTCGCCCATGACAACCAGATCGCCTATTTCTGGCTCAAGCCGTCCGACTTCGTGAAGGCGGGAGCCAACCGCTCGGACGCCGAGGGTCTGATCGATCATATCCGCGCCATCGAGCCCGTGATCGTCGCTTGCGCGTTCGAGCAGATGGAACCCGATCTGATCCGCGTCAGCCTCCGTTCCAAGAAACCCGAGGTCGACGTCAACCGAATCGCCACCCGACTCGGCGGCGGCGGCCACACGGCCGCTGCCGGCGCCCGCGTCCGCGGACGCCCGGCCACAGTCCAACGACGCGTCCTGGCCGCAATCAAACAGGCCCTTCAACCCGATCGCTGACCCATGCTCCAGGAAATCGATCCTTTCGACGGCGCGGTTCTGATCGACAAACCGCCCGGCATCACGTCGCACGATGTGGTGGACTGCCTCCGCCGTCGCTTCCAGATCAAGAAAGTCGGCCATGCCGGCACCCTCGACCCCAACGCCACCGGCCTGCTCGTCATCCTTCTGGGCCGCGGCACCCGGCTCTCCGAGCGCCTCATGGCGGCCGACAAGGTCTACGCCGGCACGATCAAGTTCGGCGAAGCCACCAACACCTACGATGCCGATGGCGAACTGACCGCCTCCCTGCCCGTCCCACCCCTCACACTCGATGAACTCAATGCCGAGGCCGATGCCTTTGTGGGTGATCTCATGCAGACGCCGCCCATGGTCTCCGCGGCCAAAGTCGCCGGGGTCCCCCTCTACAAGCTCGCCCGCAAAGGCATCGAGGTCGAGCGCAAACCGCGCCTGATTCATATCTACAGCTTCCGCTTCACCTCCTACCAGGAACCCTGCGGCGCCTTCCGCATCGCCTGCACCAAAGGCACCTACGTCCGCAGCCTCGCCCACGACCTGGGCCAGAAAATCGGTTGCGGCGCCCACCTTGCCACCTTGCGCCGCACGGACTCCGGACGCTTCTCGGCGGCTGATGCCATGCCCTTGGATGCCGCGCTGGCCTTGTCGCCCGCCGAATTCCAAAAGCGCGTCATCCCGTTCCTCAAACTCTCCGTCTCGGGATGAGAGTCTTCGCGTGAAAGTCGCCCGCCAACTCGCCCAGCTCGTAGCTCCCGCAAAGCCGGTCTGCGTCGCCATCGGTGTGTTCGATGGCGTCCACCTTGGCCACCAGTCCATCCTCCAGGACCTCAAGCAGCACGCTGAGAAACTCGGCGCATCGGCCGTCGCCGTCACGTTCGATCGCCATCCGCTTGCCGTCGTCGACCCCGAACGCGCGCCCCGCCTCATCCAGACCCTCGGACAACGTCTCAGGACCCTCGAACACCTGGCCCTCGACGCTGCGTGGGTGATCGAATTCGATGCTGCCTTCAGCCGCTTGACCGGCGAGGAATTCATCGCCCTGCTTGTCCAGGGCTTCGGGCGCCTGTCCAGCATTCACGTCGGCCAGCACTTCCACTTCGGGTATCGACGCACCGGCACCGTCGCCCTGCTCCGCCAGCTCGAAGGACGTTTCGGTTTTGTCACCCGCGCACTGCCCCCCTGCCTTCAGAACGGTCAGGCCGTAAGCAGCACCCGCATCCGCCAGGCCATCCGCCACGGCGATCTCCACACAGTCGACCGCATGTTGGGGCGGCGCTACGCAGTGGGCGGACGCGTGGTCATCGGTGACGGACGTGCCCGCCGGCTCGGTTTTCCGACCGCGAATCTCGATGTCGCCGGGCTGACATTGCCGCCGACGGGCGTCTACGCGGCCCGGGCCCTCTGGGCCGGTCAAACCGCGCACGCGGTTGTCAACATCGGACGCCGCCCGACCATCGACTCGGCCAACCAGGTAGTGGGTGTCGAGGCCCATCTCCTGGATCGACAGATCGACCTCTACGGACACGATCTCGAACTTGTCCTCGCGAACCGTCTTCGAGACGAACGCACGTTCCCGAACCTCGATGCCCTGAAACACCAGATCGCCAAAGACATCGTCGCCGCGCGCGCCTCACTGGAAAAAGAGATTGAACTCGACGCGTCGCGCCCTACACTCTCCCCCATGTCTTGATCCTCAAGACAAACATGGGCGGGACGTAGCGTAGCTTGGTAGCGCGTCTGAATGGGGTTCAGAAGGTCGTGAGTTCAAATCTCACCGTCCCGACCATCCTCCAAATCAAGGAGTTACGAAAAGGAACCTCGAAAGTGACAATGCCATGTGACAATGAAGCCGTCCGTGTTCACAGGTGTTTCGCGGGCAGACAAACGCGAGTTTCGGGCCACGGGGGGACGTGGATCGAGGACCTCGGGAGCGCGCCTCGGGGGTCCGCCTGGGCGTCGAGGTGATCGCCTCGCGGTGCGGGTCGGGGGCCGGTCGGGTTCGGCCAGGGCCTCGCGTGCGGTCCGCGCGCGGGGGGGTGTCAGCATAGCAGGGGGGGGCTCGAAAGCGCGTCCTGGGTCAAGCTAGGGGCCAAGTCTTGGCGATGCTGAGGGCTGGATGAACCGTTTTCCCGAAATTGGCGGTTTTGCTGGGGACAAAAAAAGCGGCAGGAATCACCCTGCCGCCTAACGGTGCTCGTGGGGTCAGTCGATCTTGCCGGCCCGGATTGCGGCAATGACGGTCTTCTGCCACGGCGTGTCACTCAAGGGCGGTTCCGGGTAACAGTCCGCAGAACATGGCGGCGGCAACCTGCATCACTTCGCAATCAAAGAGGTGGTTGGGCCAGCGTGCGCTGCGCTTCGCCCACTCCCGCGTTACACGGCCCGTGCGACCGTTCGTGCGTTCGGAGAGAAACTCCGCGTCCATGTGTCGCCAATACTCCTCGCTTGCGGCCTCCCTGGCGACGGCCCATTCAACGCCAATGGCGGCGGATCGCCTCGGGTCTCGGAGCGTGGCCAGCACGTCCTTCAAATGCTCCGACGCGAATTCGAGCAACATAATCAAGCATCGTCCGCCGTCGACGGTTCCAAGAAACGGGTCACGGTATGCAATCGTCCACGGGAGGGCGGATCCGTCCTCGGTCTTGAACATCTTACGGGAGGGCATCCCTTTTGCCGGCATCCAGCCCATAAGGACGGGAATTCCGTTGCGCTGGCATCGGGGGTCTGCGGTCGAGAATCGGGCACACTGTCTGTAAACCTCGGCATCAGACTTCGCTCCGTAGCCTGAATCAACTACGACACTTGCGTCGATTACTCCGGCCTCGGCCTGGATTGCCCGGAGTTCTTCCCAGTGCATCGCGCTCTTGGCGGAAACCAAGGTGCTCGTGGTCTTGGCGTCCGTCGAGCTCCAGTCCCGAATCGTGAACCAGAAGTGCGGGGCGCGAGCCTGGCAGTCCACGGTCATCAGGCGCACGGTGTTTGCTGCAGGGGCTTTGGTGCTTGTTTCCAGCACAAGCTCAACGCGCTCTGTTCGGAAGTCGTGTTCGCGCTCGAAAGGCTCGGCCAACATGCCGTTTATGAATCCCTGCAAACCGAGTAGGGATCGCTTCTCCCGCAGGAATTGGCAGGCAATCGCGCCCCATGTGCATTTCCGGTCCGGGCTGTAGAGGCTGCTCAAGTGGTAGGATCGCACGCCCGGTTGTGCGGCGGGGTTTGTCGGTCGCCATTCGCCCGAACGGAGCGCGACAACCTTTTGCGCGTCGCTGATCGGTTTGTCGCATTCTTGGCAAACGTAGCGGGCGCTTGCCTGCACGGCATGTAAGTCCCATGTCCCATCGGCTGCCTTTGCCTCGGGGCTCCATTTCACTTGCGGCCATTGCAGGGTGATCGGCTTGCCGCAATTCGGGCAGGGGATGTAGAAGTGCCTCTGGTCACCCTGCAAATACCGTTGCCAGATTCGCCCTTCAATGAGCGTCGGGGTGCTGGTCAGGAAAACCTTGCTCGAAGAAAACGCCTTCAACCTCTGCTCGGCCAAGCTCAATGAATCCGCCTCCTTGCCCGAACCGTCTGCGAATTTGTCGACCTCGTCGGCGATTAGCACCCGCACGGGGCGGGAAGCCAGGTTTGCTGGCGAATTGCTCCCGATGAAGTTCAAGGTGCACCGTCGAAAGTGCTGCTCGAGGTGGGTGATCTTGTGTCTGTCCGGCGGGAATTCGAGCGTTGCAGGCGGGCAATCCTCAAGCATGGTGGCCCAGCGGGTTTTCGAGAAAGACCGGGCGAGCGTCTCCGTGGGCAGGATCCACAGCATCGGTGAAGGGTCTTCACAGATCATCCAAGCCGCGCCCGTCATCAGGCACGTTGTCTTTGCGGTCTGGCTTCCCCAACACAAGACACACTCGTTTGCCCCGGCGAGTCTCCACACTTCCATCGGCTCGCGCATGTAGGGGCGGGTCGAGGTGCTGAATGGTCCGGGGTGTTCGGTCTGCCGGCGGGAAAGATGAACATTCGCCTCGGCCCATTCGACAACCGTTTGCTTTGGTGTCGGGCGGTACAGACTCCGGCGGAAGTCGAGAACCTCCAATTGCTCCGGAGTCAGGTTATGTTGTGAATCCATGTCTGGTGAAACCGGTACAAGTCCCGGTCGTTGGTTAGGGTGAATTGCTCGAGGTTGTTGCAGGATCGGAGGTTTGCAGAACCTTCAATGACGTAGAATTCCGTCGGCTCGAACGCCAGCCCGATAACCTTTGCGTGATTCCTCGCGCTCACAAGTTGTACGCCTCGGGCGGCGAGGTGTTCCTGTGCGGGCTTGAACGTCGAGGGGTCCGTCTTGGCAAAGTAGTCTGACGCGAGGATGTGGGCCTTGCGGATCGCGCCTTGGTCGAGGAGTTGGCACAAGTGACCGTTGTTGGTCCCGTTGAATCCCAGCGTTGCAATGAAAAGCTCATCTGCGGGCCTGGCGGCGAGGTCGAGGATTGCCGGCACAAGGTCCCATGCGGCGAAGTCTCCGCCCATAACCGCATGAATAACCTCGCCTCTGCGTGGCAACGGCTTGATCAGCGCGACAGCGTGGGGGACGTTCCGCAAGTCGTAGGTCCGATGTCGGCGGGCACGGGTAACAAGGCGCTTGGCGTGGCCCACTCCGGTTTCCTGTCCGGCGGTCTGGCGCTTGGGCTCCCGGCCGTCCTGAGCCTCGAGGGCGAGGTCGGCGGTGGCGAGGGCGTCGAGTTCGGCATCCGTCAGCGGTTCAACGGTCATGAGGTCGTTTATGTCGGGCTGTTCCATGGGTTGCTTCGGTAGAGGACCTTCAAAAATTCCTCCTGCACCCACCGATCAAGTTCGCGCTCCGCGTGTTCGGGGTCGTGTGGGGCGATTCTGCCGGCCAAGCTGCGCGGCATGGTCTTGACGATTGTGACAAGCGCCCCGTCATGGTCGCTGATGATTTTCCTGACCCACCCAACTGCGAGTAACCGGCCTTCCTGCTGTTCGATGGCCAATACCTCTTGCCGGGTGCGGATCAAGTTTTGCGCCGCGGTGGCGTGGACGCTTACCAGCTTCCCGGCGTCGGCGGCCTTCTCGCGCAGGCTTCGGATTGCGAGCGCGTAGGCTGCACGCTCGATTTGCTCGGCCCGTTGCAGGGCCTCGCCGGCGGGTCCGCCTGACGCGGGGGGTGTCGACGGCGCGGACTGGGCTTGTCGATGCGCGGTCTCAACTGCGGCGGCGGCGGGTGGCGGTGGGGCTGGCCTTGGCTGTCGGCGGGCGGTGGCGCCTCGCCAGCGGTCGGCGGCCTCGAGGGAATCAAGCGGCATCCCGCGCTTGACCAGCTTCGAAACCTGGCCCTTCGAAAGCCCCGAGTGTATGCGGTATTGCTTCTGTGTCATAGGGCGTCAGTTGGTGCCGGGTTTCCTAATCCGGGTCGGGGAAACTCATGCGGAAAACTCGGTGTCTCGCGTAACCCGCTTCTTGAGGCGAGCGAAAGAGATTCCTTGATGGGGGGGTCGCTTTGGTTTCCGCACTCCGGGGGTGCCTGCATGGTGCGGTACGGAAACACGCGCCCCTT
>MWFF01000188.1 GCA_002071485.1 Verrucomicrobia bacterium ADurb.Bin006
GCTGCGCACCAAGCTGGCCACCGGCAGAGCGTGGATGCTCAAGGAGACCTTCGAGGACTTCTGGCACTATCGCTCACTGACCTGGGCCAGGGCGTTCCTGAGTGTCTGGACCGAGCGCGCCCTGCGCAGCCGTATTGAACCCATGCGCAAAGTCGCGCGCATGCTTCGCGCGCACGAACAACTCATCCTCAACTGGTTTCGGGCCAAGGGAGAAATCTCCAACGGCCCCGTCGAGGGTCTGAACAACAAGATCCGAGTGGTGACCAGAAGATCCTATGGATTCCGCACGTATCATGCGATGGAAACCGCTCTCTACCACAATCTTGGACGACTACCCGAACCGCCACTCACCCACAGATTCTGCTGACGAGACGGAAAACTATTCAGGGGAGATTTTGCCACTTTAGGTGATAACCGAGCAGTTTCTCGACTTACCGCAGTTCACCCGATCGTTACGCAAGCGGATATTCTGGGCAAAGTGGTCTTCATCCTTGGATTATGAACGAATTGCCCGGGGTGCCGAACGAATGGAAGACACCCGCCTCGTCGCTCACCAATAAACTTGGCGGACGCTGTGTATTCCTCCGCATGTTACGCCGGCGAAATACCAGAGAAGAGCGCTACTCCCGCCCAGATCGCCCTGGCGTGGCTGCTTTCGCCCCGTCCCTGGATTGTTCCCATTCCAGGCACAACCAAACTCCATCATCTGGAGGAAAATCTGGCGGCGGCAAACATCACTTTAACCCGGGATGTCTTGCTCGGATCCAGCGGGCCTCAGCCGAGATTCACGTCGAAGGCGAGCGATACCCGGCACACCTGATGGCGACAACAGGGCGCTAATAAAAGCACTCCAAGAGTCATGAACATTCAAAGAGCTGGCTCACAACCCTCAAGCAAAGGCCCGGCCGACTGGTTTACGGGCTCAGTGCGCATTGATTCACCTTTCAAAGGGACCGAACCTGCGCGAGTCACGGGCGCGGTCGTTTCTTTCGAACCCGGCGCTCGCACCGCCTGGCACACCCACCCGCTCGGCCAGACTCTGATTGTAACGGCCGGTTCCGGCTGGGTTCAGCGCTGGGGAGGACCCGTCGAAGAAATCCGCCCGGGCGACATGGTCTGGTTCGCACCTGGTGAAAAGCACTGGCATGGCGCTACCCCGACCACCGCTATTACCCACATTGCCATTCAAGAGGCCCTCGACGGCAAGGCTGTCGATTGGATGGAGAAGGTCAGCGACGCACAATACTGCAAATGAAGCCTTACATTATCTGTCACATGGTCTCGTCATTGGACGGGAAAATCGATGGCTCTGCTCTGAGCACCGTTATGGCCGATGGCGAATACGAAGCGACTGGCGCCAAGCTCAAAGGCGACGCCTGGATCTGTGGCCGCACAACCATGCAGCAACACTTCGCCGAAGAGCAGCCCTTCCGCTCAGCCTCGAAGAAAGCCGCCGGGCCATGTCCCGTCTTTGTTGCTCGACGCACAAAGTCCTACGCTATCTCTGTCGACACTCTCGGGAAACTCCGTTGGAAAAGTGGCGATCTCGATGGCGACCACCTTATTTGCGTTGTCAGCGAACAAGCGCCGGAAGATTACCTGGACATGCTGCCGGAAAGGGGGATTTCTTACGTCGTCTCTGGTAAATCCGCGGTCGACCTGAGAAAGGCAATGGCCCAACTTGGGAAGCATTTCGGTATCCGCACACTGCTGCTTGAGGGAGGCGGCCACATCAACGGAGCTTTCCTGCAGGCCGGCTTGGTTGACGAGGTGAGCCTGCTCCTGGTCCCCGGCATAGACGGACGCCACGAAATCCCCGCCCTTTTTCGACGGTGTCAGCCCAGCTAAGAGGAAAGCCGTTCCCCTCAAGCTCAAATCTATCGAACGTCGCAAGCGCGACGGGCTCTGGCTCCGTTATGAGGTGGTCCCGTCCAGAACCACCAAAAGCCGCACCCCATAAAGACATCCTGCTCTTCGGCTCTTCGGCCCAACGGCTTGCCCGCGATGCCTCGGGCCTGCTAAAATGGCGTCGACAGGCTCAACATGTCCGAAGTCACACAAATCCTGCGCGATATCAGACGCGGCAACCAGCAGAGCGCCGAGCAGTTGCTTTCGCTCGTCTATACTGAGCTGAAGAGAATCGCCGCTCAGAAGATGGCGGGGGAAGCGCCCGGCAACACGCTGCAACCGACTGCCTTGGTCCATGAGGCATGGATGAAGATGGTGGGAGGTGGCGATGCCCATTTCGAGAATCGGGCCCACTTTTTTTCCGCTGCGGCCGAGGCGATGCGGCGGATCCTTGTGGACTCGGCTCGCCGGAAGAAGGCTGCGAAGCGGGGAGCCGGCGCTGCGCATGAGGCATTGCAGGAAGATCGCCTGGCCCAAGCTTTGCCGGATGAGGAGTTGCTGGCCGTGGACGAAGCCCTTGAGCTGCTGACGAAAGAGGACCCCGCCGCAGCGAATCTGGTCAAATACCGCTATTTCGTGGGGATGAACATGGATGAAGCGGCAGCAACGATGGGGATGTCGCTGCGAAGCGCTGAACGCACATGGACATACGCAAGGGCCTGGTTAAGACGGCAGGTTCAAAACAGATAGCGAATTGGCTCTGTAGCAGAATTTGTGGGTGAGAGAGGGAACGTTCGCGGATCTCGGTAGGGCCGGCGGCATCCCCCGATGGGGCCCCAATCGCACGCTGCGGGCCGCGACCGAGGTTGCGCTGCGCTCCGGCCCGCAGCGGCTCTACCCCCATCGGGGAGTGCCGCCTCGCCGCTCTGAACCAAGGGGCAGCCGCGGCGTGGGGTGTGGGAGGAGGGTCATCACGACAGGGTTGTGTGTGGCGTCGGATCAACGGCTTCCGTGCGAGCCAACTGGGGCGCTGCCCCAGACCCCGCCCCACCTCCACCTCCTTGAGCGTCTGGGGTAGCGTTTCTTCACGGGTTTCCCCAAGCCCTGGAGCCGGCTTCTCATGCACAACACCTTCGTTACGAGGATACTTGAGTGGATGGTCAGCCATGGGCCACACGGGCGGGCCCCGGGTGCTGCCAGGACGGCCACGTGCATGGCAGGAGGGACCGGAGCGCCAGATTTCGGACTGGTTCCTGCGCATTCCGGACCAACAACTTCCGCCAGCCCACACAAACTTCTCGGATGAGGCTGGGAGGAATGTTCGCTCGAGGATCGACGGGCGCAAAAGTGAATAGCTGATCTCTGAAGATTCGGGTAGTTTGCGGTTGTATAGAAACAACAAACCCCAAACCAGGAGACCAGCTATTCAACTGCACGTTAAGACCATCCTCAACCGGATTCAACGTTTCAC
>MWFF01000189.1 GCA_002071485.1 Verrucomicrobia bacterium ADurb.Bin006
GTGAAACGTTGAATCCGGTTGAGGATGGTCTTAACGTGCAGTTGAATAGCTGGTCTCCTGGTTTGGGGTTTGTTGTTTCTATACAACCGCAAACTACCCGAATCTTCAGAGATCAGCTATTCACTTTTGCGCCCGTCGATCCTCGAGCGAACATTCCTCCCAGCCTCATCCGAGAAGTTTGTGTGGGCTGGCGGAAGTTGTTGGTCCGGAATGCGCAGGAACCAGTCCGAAATCTGGCGCTCCGGTCCCTCCTGCCATGCACGTGGCCGTCCTGGCAGCACCCGGGGCCCGCCCGTGTGGCCCATGGCTGACCATCCACTCAAGTATCCTCGTAACGAAGGTGTTGTGCATGAGAAGCCGGCTCCAGGGCTTGGGGAAACCCGTGAAGAAACGCTACCCCAGACGCTCAAGGAGGTGGAGGTGGGGCGGGGTCTGGGGCAGCGCCCCAGTTGGCTCGCACGGAAGCCGTTGATCCGACGCCACACACAACCCTGTCGTGATGACCCTCCTCCCACACCCCACGCCGCGGCTGCCCCTTGGTTCAGAGCGGCGAGGCGGCACTCCCCGATGGGGGTAGAGCCGCTGCGGGCCGGAGCGCAGCGCAACCTCGGTCGCGGCCCGCAGCGTGCGATTGGGGCCCCATCGGGGGATGCCGCCGGCCCTACCGAGATCCGCGAACGTTCCCTCTCTCACCCACAAATTCTGCTACAGAGCCCCAATTATGAAGAAAGACGCGTCATTGAAGGAAATCAACCGTCGTTGTGCCAAACCGTGGTGTAACCGGCTGCTCCCCTGGGCAGCAACCATCCTGATGAGTGTCTTATGCGTCCATACGGCTGTTCGCGCTGACATTTTCGATGACTTCACCGATGGCAATGACACCTTCAACCCAACTTGGACGCACAGCGACGTCGGTCTGGGTGGCACGCAAATCTACGATGCTTCCGGCCAGAATTATCACCTGAGCGCCACGGTCGGCGGGTTTGGGTTCAGCTACGTGGGGAGCTTCGTCGAATCCGCGTCGGATTTCTCGATCACCTTCGATCTCTTGGATTGGGGCGGCGGAGCACAGAAATTCGGCGCCTATGCGCGCGCCACGGGCATCGATGCATTTCTGGGCATAAGCGGCTATCATTTCTCCTATCAACCCGACAACGGACAGGTTCTTATCCGACAAATGATCAACGCAAACCAGGGGGGAAACAACCTGGTCAGCACCACCTATCTGCTGGATGATCTCAAACAGTACCAGTTTGTGTTCAATGGCAGCGGCAACCATCTGATTGGCCGGATTTATGAAATAGGCGGGCCGGCGGACCCTGTGGTGGAATTGTCGGCGGACGACACGACGTTTACATCCGGACTTTCGGGCTTGTTGGGTTTTGGCGTAGGCGTGCCCACCGACTTCACCATAGACAACTTCGCGCACGTGGTGCCGGAGCCGTCGGCCTTTGCCTTGATGCTGTTGGGCGCTTTGGCCGGGTGGCCGCTGCTTCGCCGGCGTCCCGGTTCCAAGTAAAACGCAGGGTTTGACGCAACTCGAAGCGACGAGAGCTTGGACTGAGCCTGCTTTCCCGTCGGTGGTAGCGACGCCTTTCGCATCCGGCGAAACGCGGGCATTCGCACATCGCCGGAGCAGCCCTCCGAACGAAAGGGCTATACGGTACAGTGCGCCCGACCCCGTGACATCTGCAGGCGTACTCTTCACCGCGTAACAAACTCGCTCATGAAAACCATAGGAAGAATCCGTCGCCCATTCATAATCCTGTTCACGTTAAGCCTGGTGCCGGCGATGGCCCAACATTCCCCTGGCCATCCGCTCGCCGGCCTCGAACGGCTCAAGAACTTCGAAACCATGCGCGCCTCGTCGTCCGACCCTGACTGGCGCAATGGCAACGCCGACGCCCGCCCCATTCCCGCCGGCGGCACACTCGTGGTGGCGGACCTCAAAGGGCCGGGGGTGATCACACATATCTGGAACACCATCGCCCACGACGCACCAAATTATTCCCGGCTCATGACTCTGCGCATGTACTGGGACGGCGAGGCGCATCCAAGCGTCGAAGCCCCCATTGGTGATTTCTTCGGCATCGGACACGGCATAGACAAGTCATTCGTCTCGCTACCCATCAAGGTTTCCTCGGATGGGCGTGGGCGAAATTGTTA
Organism: Verrucomicrobia bacterium ADurb.Bin006; assembly: GCA_002071485.1. GTDB lineage: Bacteria > Verrucomicrobiota > Verrucomicrobiia > Limisphaerales > J093 > MWFF01. Next base: position 2,167 of record MWFF01000189.1, read on the forward strand.
CTGGCCAATGCCCTTTCGCAAATCCGCAAGAATTACCGTAAGCAACGAGAGTGACCGGCCGTGCGGCGGGATTTATTTCTACGTGGACTGGCAGAAACACAAGTCACTGCCCAGACACACGGCCTATTTCCACGCAATGTACCGACAGGAATTCCCTTGCGTGATGGGCCGGAACTATCTGGTGGCGGATCTGGTGGGCCGCGGACATTACGTCGGTACGATTCAGAGCGTGCAAATGATGTCGCCAGGTTGGTACGGTGAGGGCGACGACTTCTTCTTCATTGATGGCGAGGCCGAACCCCGACTGCGCGGCACCGGTACGGAGGACTATTTCTGCGATGGCTGGGGGTTCCACGTACAGGACGGGCCGTTCTACGGTACGCCGTTGTGGGAAGGCTACGACACCGGGCATCATGGCACGGCCTATCGCTTTCACATCCCCGATCCGGTGACGTTTACAAAATCGTTGCGCGTTGAGATCGAGCACAAAGGCTCGCAGCGTTTTCCGGACGGCACGGAAACCGGCTTCATCGAACGCGATGATTTGATGTCGAGCGTGGCGTTGTGGTATCAGACCGAACCGCACAAACCCTGGCCCGCATTGCCGCCCGGCCCGGAGCGCTTGTTCGAGCGAACCCTCAAACTTTGCGTTGGCTGGCAGGCGGTGCCGGACGTGAAGCATTCCGGAGCGCCGATCGGGCTTCCGAAGCTCGCCTGCACCAAGGAGAGTCAGGCGCTCTGGTTCAAACCAAGTGATGCAAATGGCTGGTTGGAAATCCCCTTCAAGCTCGACCAGGAAGCAAAAGGAAATCTCTGGGGACGCTTCGTAGCCTCCAAGGACTATGGCATCTACCGCGTAAGTTTGGATGGGGAGGAACTTGCGATCGTGGATCTGTACGCCGAAAAGACGACGAGCCGGGAATTGGATTGGGGGCGCCGCACACTCGGCGCCGGTCCGCACGTTCTGCGTTTCGAGTGCCAAGGCAAGGCGGAGGCGTCGAAGGGTTGGTTCTTTGGCTTCGACCGGCTGGACATGCCGATGCGCGCCTATGAACGCCCCGCGGATTTTGACCTCCGCAGGATTCAGGTGCCGAAGTGAATACGCGATGATCGGCGAATCAGAGGCCGACTAACGAGTGGCGTCTTCCTTCGCCTTCTGCACCAATTTTTGGAACTGGGCGGTGGAGAGTATGTAATCAAAGTTCGCCTGCAGAATGCCATTGCGACGGGTGGATTCCCGGGCATTGAACGTGGCGTCCTCCACGCAGAGCGTGCGAAACCCGCGCTGATGGGCCGTTTGCGCGGTCTTGCCCAGACACGCTTCAGTATGTCCGCCCACGAACACGAGATTGCGCACGTTGAGATTGGTCAGAACAAAACCCAGGTTGGAGGAATTGAATGCGTTTTGTCCCGTCTTGGGCAAAGCGTACTCGCCGGGTCGAACGCCAAGTTCGTCTGCGGGGCGACACTGGGAATCAAGAATGCAATGCCCCCAAGCAGCGTAATTAGTGCCGTATTCGCTTCGGAGCATCTTTCGGATTTCGGGGTCCAAGTCCATTCCGTCCCGAAAAAGGCAGCCCCAGTGAACAAAAATCATCGGCAATCCGGAGGCGCGACATGCATCGGCCACGAGCCGAGCATTGGGGTAGGCAATGTCGAATGCGTAGTCATTGGCTGCGTTGACATCTGCTGCAGTGAAACCTGCCTGCAGCCAAGGTTTGGGCACCTCGGCTTCGCTGAGGTGTTTTCGCACCCCGGGTTGGATGTCAATACAGACAAATGCGCAGCGTTGCAGGAATTCCGGGCCCGGGCCGGCATTGGTCGCCGAATGCGTCATGGCCAGCGACGGAACAACCGAGGATTGCTGACTGTGAGCCATCAGGCCGATGCCCAGTATCGCCAAAGCCGCGGAGGTCAGAAGGTGTCGTCGAAATGGGCTGCCAGTTTTGTTCATGAGGAGCACTGTATCGGAACGTTGAGAGGCTTCAAGGTGACGCTGCCTGACTGAACGCATCAAACACGCGAAACTCAAGTCAATGCATCCGACCATCGGCCCTCCCCGGCGGCGGGTCGGAGGCCGATCAGTAGCAACCGCAATTGCGCTGTCCATGATGCTCGTATCCAGAGAGTATGATGACATGAAAATCAACGATTACCCGCTGCGGCGGCAAGTCCGCCGCATCCTGACCGCCATCGCTCTGCTGCTGGCCGGAACCGCTCCGAGCCGGGCGGCCGACCCTGCCAGCAATCCTCCGGTCGAAAAGCAGTTCTTCGCGGTTCCGATGCGAGACGGCGTGAAACTCGGAACGGACGTATATCTGCCCGCCACGAATGGCGCGTTTCCGGTGTTGCTGACGCGCACGCCGTATAACAAGGCGCTCGGTACGGGGCCGGGCGAGGATGGGGCGCGTCATGGTTACGCAACGGTCATTCAGGATACGCGCGGACGATTCGCGTCCGAAGGCGCCAACCTGGCATTCGATCGGGATATCGAAGACGGCTTCGATACGGTGGAATGGATCCGTCAGCAGCCGTGGTGCAACGGCAAAATCGGTACCTTCGGCGGTTCCGCCGGCGCCATTACGCAACTGCAACTGGCCAATTCGGGCAACACGAATGTGCTCAGCCAACATCTCACCGTCGGCGCGCCGAGCCTTTATTTCGACGCGGTCTATGCCGGTGGCGTGTTTCGCAAGGCACTGGTGGAAGACTGGCTGCGCATTTCCCAGTTCAGTCCCGACGCCTTGAAGTTATGGGTGTCCCACCCGGGTTATGACCGTTACTGGCAGACCCGGGACTTGAATGCCCATTATGACAGGGTTCATGCCGCCGCGGTTCACATCGGTGGCTACTTTGACATCTTTGCACAAGGGACGATTGATGCCTTCGTGGGCTATCAGGAACAAGGCGGCCCGGGAGCGCGCGGACGGCAGAAGCTCATCATGGGACCGTGGACACATGGTGTGTTTTCGGAAAAAGCCGGCGAACTGACATTCCCCAATGCAAAACGCCCGCCCAACAACGTCCGCGATCAATGGCGATGGTTCGAGCACACTTTGAAGGGGGTGGACAACGGCATCAACCGCGAGCCGACCGTCACGTATTATGTGATGGGAGATGTCAGCGATTCCAGCGCGCCGGGCAACACCTGGCGCACGGCGAATCAGTGGCCCCCGGTGCCAGCCACCCCCACGGAGTTTTACCTTCGCGCGGACCACACAATTTCGCGCACCAGACCCGGGACGGCTGCGACCCTCGATTTCATCTACGATCCGGCTAACCCGGTGCCCACTCTCGGCGGACCCGAATTGACAATCCCCGCCGGCCCGAAGGATCAACGCAGTATCGAAAGCCGGGCGGATGTGCTGGTGTTCACCAGCGAACCGCTGGCGGCACCGTTGGAAGTTACCGGTCGCGTGCGGGCCAAACTGTGGGCCGCCAGCGACGCGATGGACACGGACTTTTTTGTACGGCTGTGCGACGTGTACCCGGACGGGCGCTCATTCAACATTTGCGACGGACGGTTGCGCGCACGCTTTCGCAAGTCATTCGAGCATGAGCAACTGCTTACCCCCGGCGAAGCTTATGAATTCGATGTGGACCTGTGGTCCACGAGCATCATCTTCAACCGTGGCCACCGTCTGCGGGTGCATGTGACCTCGAGCAGCGTTCCCGGCTTCGACCCGAATCCAAACACGGGGGAGGCTTTGCGTCATGACACGGCGACCAAGGTGGCGAAGAACACCATTTACTGTGATGGCCAGCATTCTTCGCGCCTGCTGCTGCCGGTGGTTGATTCGAAGTAACAGACTCGATTCGAGGATCCGCAGCCGAAGTGATGCCTTTGTAAAATGTCAAAGTATTGAATCGGGTCGTTGGCGACAAAACCATAGAGGTTGAGGCCACCCCATTCTTCGATGGGGTCTCTACTGAGCCACCGTTGCCAGTTGGGTGAATAGAAGCGGTAGCCGTAGTAATACAGGCCGCTTCGTTCATGCTGTTCCTTGCTGCTGAAACGATACACATTGGCCAGCGCCAAACTGCCACTGGCCCCGGCCAGGTTTCCATACGCATCATACCGGTAACTCGCCGCCAAATCTTCACCCGCAGTCATCAGGTGCGTGATGTTCCCATTCGCATGGTGGTAATTGTGCGTGCTCCAGTTGCCGCCAACGCAACCGCGATTTCGCGGCTGCCAACCAACGGCTGAACCGCGAACCACCCGAAACACGCGAAACCATTCTCCCTCTCCTCCATCGTGATGGGGGAGAGGGTTGGGGTGAGGCGGAAACCGTCTCCTCTTGAGATTGCCGTACTCTCCCGGTCCTGCTTGGCCGGCATTCGCGTAGTTGACGTTCTTCGCGGTGGAGATCATTGAATGTGCCCGTTCTACGCCTGCCTGCAAATCCCGTCAAGAGCGCTCCACGATGAAAATGCAGCGTCCAAAGCTGGAGAATAGTCAAGCCCCGTCAGGGGCGACATCGTTGTAGAACCGAACGCAAACAATTCTCCAGCTCCGTCAGGAGCGGCAAAGTCCGGAGGCACAACCCAATCGCCACTGCATCGAATCTTCGTCTCGGCACTAAAAGACGGTGCCGCCCCTGACAGGGCTCAAAATGTTAAGGTCTGCGTTGGCTAGGAAGATGCCACGCCTACCGCGCTCCCGCTGCCCGGAGCGTCGCTCCGCGCCCTGGTGAACAACATTGGAAACGGTATCAGACGAGCCAGATTCCTTCACACCGTTTGTGCGGGACAGCCGGTTGGACTGGCGTCGTTGCACCAATGCTTTAACTGGCCGATTCGCTGGGCGGATAGAGGTCGATAATCAAATCAATCTGCTGCTTTGCCAAGCGTTGGAGTAAGGGAGCATCGAGTTCCATCGAACCTTGGCCGCTCTCCGAACTGAACATGCAAAACAAATCCACCGAACTCACTCTGCTGCGGAGCGACTGCAAGTCAGCATCTGGTGCTTCCAAAACCCTCAACACGGCGTCGATGTGTTCCGAGAGAGATCGTGAGTCATCCAAAGGAGATTTGTAGATCCAAGAACTTTCCCGCAAAACTCCTGCACCGGGATTCTTGGTGCTGATTGGATCGCCTTTGCGGTATCGCTCCGTCGGGCTTACCCCGATGCACGACGAGATGAACTCCACATCGGGCTCCGGTGTGAACACTCGCAGTGCTGCTTCGGCACATTTCTCCGCCATTTTCTGCGTGCTCCTAAAATCCAAGTTTCTCCAACCACTCAAAGATGTCTCCTATCGAATCGCCGAGACCTCCGTCCTTCCTAATCGGATAGATTTCGCCTGTTACTGGATCAACCGTTACGTCCGGGTTTCCCGGAACTTTCATCTTGTTCTTAGCTGCGTGAATCGCCTTCTCCACCTGCTTCTTCGTCTTGCCCAATTTGTTCGCGAGTTTGCCTGTATTCTTGATGCAGCGCGCTCCGATTTGCGCCATTCGTTGCGCCGCCGCTTTGGCCGCTTGCAAAGATGCCTGCATTCCAGGGCCGGCTTCTCCGAGTTCGACCAGTTCAGCCAGTATAGTTTCCGCCAACTCCAAGTTGCCGGAAGCGAGCGCCGACCAGAATGATGACGGAACCGAGGATAAACCGAACAAGTCCACCCAGTTAATGGGATCGTTGCCAACAAACAGATACCGGTTAGGCCCATCGCCGAGAACTGAGGGCTGCCTATGCCGCAGAAGTTCGAAGCCGGGTTCTCCGAATGGATCGCAGTTTGGCCATTTAGCCCGACCCGATGCGGTTCTGTAGCCACAGGCCCGCGAACCGGGCGTGAACATTGAGCGAACACGG
>MWFF01000190.1 GCA_002071485.1 Verrucomicrobia bacterium ADurb.Bin006
GGTGAAGTTGTACTGCTCCTTGGGGGCGGGTTGCGAACTCGGTGCCTGGGGCGCCTTGCCGCTGACCTTCTCCCCCCGCTCCTGGCCAACTTGCCGCTCCGCCAACTTCTGCTGGTGCTCGGCCAGCTCCTTGGCATAACGCGCCTGCGCCCGCGCCTCAATCTGCGCCCGCGCCTTCGCCAACGCCGCTTTGCGCTCCTGTCGCCGCACGATCTCATCGGGAATCCTCAACCCCTCCTCCAACGGCGTGGCGTCCGCACTCTCGGCTTTGGCCAGCAGTTGCTCCACCTCCAAGTCCAGGATGAAGTGCGCCAGGTGGTTAGCGGGCACCCAGTCGCGCAGGTCCACAGGCAGCAGCAGGGGGGTGTCACGGTCGACGTTCACGAAGCGTGGGCCCATAGTTATCTGCTGGACTCTGAACCTCGCCCTCTTGTTCAAACGCCGGGCAAAATTGTTGGGGAAAAGTCCGATAGGCTGCTAGAGTCGTGCGCATGCGTCCTCTCAGACTCCACTGGTCGAGCAGCAAGCCCAATTTCGGGGATTGGCTTTCGCCCATACTCTGCGAGGCGCTGTCCGGACGCCCCGTGGTGCACAGCAGTCCGGCCCGGTGCGACCTGATTGCCGTCGGCAGCATTCTCCACCGACTGCCCGAACGCTGGTGGGCGCGTCCGGTGCGCGTTTGGGGAACCGGGTTCATCGAGGAGCGGCCCCGGGCCTCGAGCCGACACCACTATCACGCCGTGCGGGGGCACCGGACGGCAGCGCTGATCGACGGGCCTCCTCCGTCGGCCTTTGGCGATCCGGGCCTGCTGTGCGACCTGGTCTTTTCACGACCCGCCCCCGGTGGGAAAGAGCACGCGATCGGCCTGGTGCCGCACTATAAGGACCGCGATCATCCGTGGGTGAAGCGGTTTGTTGAACGACATCCGGAGACGCGGATATTGAACGTCTTTGACGAGCCGCGGACGTTCCTGGCCCAACTGGTCCGTTGCGAGTTCGTCATTTCATCGAGTCTGCATGGGCTCGTGGTTGCGGACGCGTATGGAATCCCGAATGTCTGGATGCGGCTGTCGGGGGGCATCCGGGGCCATGATTTCAAGTATCTCGATTACTACAGCGTGTTTGGATTCGCCGAGCCGCCGGTGCTGACCCTCGAGAACGATGTGAGTGGGGTGGCGCTCGAGGCCCTGGCCCAGGCCTATCAACGGCCGGGGCTCGAGGCCGTGAAAAAGCGGCTTCTCGACGCGTTCCCGTTCCCCGCCGGGCCATCGCCATGAAACTGGGTTTCCTCCTGTTCGATTACTTTCCTTACGGAGGACTGCAGCGGGATTGCCTCCAGATCGCCGCGCGTTGCGCCGCGCGCGGGCACGCGGTAACGATCTTCACGCGCACCTGGCAGGGCGATCGATGCGAGGGAATCGAAGTCGAACTGTTCGGACGACGCGGCTTCACCAACGTCGGACGCAACCGGGCCTGGCTGCGGCAACTGGCATCGACGCTGCCCCGGCGCCAGCTCGATGGCATTGTCGGGTTCAACAAGTTGCCCGGGCTGGATGTGTATTATGGCTCGGACCCGTGTTACGCGGCAAAGGTGCGTCGCCTCAAGCCCGCATGGTCACGCTGGCTCCCGCGGTACCGCCATTTCGCCCGGCTCGAATCCGAAGTCTTCGAGCGCGGACGCCGGACCCGAATCCTGGTGTTGACCGATCATGAAATCCCGGCTTATCGGGAATTCTACGACACCGAGTTCGAGCGTTTTCATCTGCTGCCGCCCGGCATTGCCCGGCGGTCCGTGAACGAAGCGCAGCGCCAGGAGGCGCGCCGCAGGGTGCGAGAGGCGCAAGGCTGGCCGCTCGATGAGCGTCTGCTGCTGCTGGTGGGCTCGGGCTTTCGCGTCAAGGGACTCGATCGCGCGATTGTGGCGCTGGCGGCCCTGCCCCCGCATCTCCGCCGGCGAAGCCGGTTGGCGGTGATCGGGCAGAATCGTCCGGGCGCCTTCGCCCTCGAGGCGCGGCGCCTGGGTGTTGCCGATCGTGTTTGTTTCCTGGGCGGACGGCTGGATGTGCTCGATTGGCTGATGGCGTCCGATCTCCTGGTGCATCCGGCCTACAGCGAATCGGCCGGGATGATCCTGCTCGAGGCGATGGCGTCGGGCCTGCCCGTGCTGGCCACGGACACCTGCGGCTATGCCCCGCACGTGACGCGGGCGCGGGCCGGGCGTATCCTGGGCTCGCCCTTTTCTCAAGTCGAGTGCAACCGCGCGGTGGCCGAGATGCTTGTTTCGAGCGAACAGGCGCGGTGGAGCGCCAACGGGCTCGAGTATGCGGCGCGCGAGGATCTGTACAGTTGCCACGACAGAGCCGCGGATCTGATCGAGCAGATCGTTCAGGACAACCTGGCGGCGAACGCGCGCATCGCCAAGCCGTGATTGAACTGAGTCCACATCTTGAACGCCACCGGCCCGCGCACGACGCCTTCGAATGGCTGTTGAACTGTCCGGGCAAGGTCCATCGCGAGGTGAAACATCGGCGCACCGTCGAGGTCGAGATCGGCGGACGCCGCTTTTTCATCAAGGCGCATCGCGGATGCGGTTGGGCGGAGGTGCTCAAGGACTGGGTCCGCGGCCGGGCGCCGATTGTGAGCGCCCGTTCCGAGTGGGAGGCGATCGACCGGGCGCGGGCGGTGGGGATTGAAACGCTCCGGGTGGCGGCCAAGGGCGAACGTGGGCGGTGGCCGGCGGCGGTGGAATCGTTTGTCGTCACCGAGGCGCTCGAAGGCATGATCACGCTCGAAAGTCTCACGCGGACCTGGGGCGGGTTGAGCGGGCGCAGGCAGGTGCTCTTCAAGCGGGCGCTGCTGACGAAAGTCGCGCGCATCGCGCGCCTGATGCACGGGGCCGGGCTCAACCACCGCGACTTCTACCTCTGCCACTTCCTGGTGCGCGAGCGCGACTGGCAACAATGGCAGCCGAGCGGCTCGCCCGCCGACGCCCTCGACCTGGTGCTGATCGATCTGCACCGTGTCCAGATGCGTTGCCGCGTCCCGATGCGCTGGCTGCTCAAGGACCTGGCGGCGTTGCTTTTCTCCGCCCTGGACTGCGGCCTCACCACGCGCGACCTGCTCCGGTTCCTAAAGGAATACCGGCAGAGACCGTGGCGAGAGGTGCTGGCCGCCGAAAGCGGTTTCTGGCGACGCGTCTCGAGGAGAGCCGGACGGTTATACGCCGGATTCCACGGACGGCCGGCGCCGAGCCGGCGCCTTGCATAGCTTCAGCCCGGATGGTTCGTCTGCCGGCCGGCAGGCAGATTCTGGCCCCTGCGAGACTGGTTCACTGTCCCCGCGCGAACGCCGCGATCCGATCCGCAACGTCATGGCCGGCGATGATCGAGTCGCCCAGCGAGATGCCGTTGCGATAATGCCCGGCCAGAAAGATGCCGGGCGCGCGCGCCTCGATCGTTTCCATGAGGGTCTTGAAGCGCCCGTAACCGACCTCGTACTGGGGGATGGCCTGGCGATAGAGCACGGCGTGTCGAAACGTGGGACTGCCGCGGACACCGAGGATCGTCGCGAGATCGGTGAGTGTGAGATTGAACAGTTCCTCGATTGGGCGCAGGGCCACATCCGGCGCCCGCACACCGCCGACGTAGGTGGTGAGAGTCACGTGCCCGTCCGGGGCGCGATTCGGGAACAGCGAGGATGAGAAGAGCGTGCCGAGGATGCGGAACTTCTCGACTTCGGGCACCAACATGCCAAAGCCGTCCAGCGGGTGGTCGACATCCGCGCGGCGGAAGCCGAGCACCACGCTTGCGACGGGCGGGTAGTAGACTTCAGTCAAAGGCGCGAGCGTCAGGCCGGCATCGGCATCGAGCGCGATTCGGGCCAGGCAGTGCGCCGGAGCGGCAAGCAGGACGGCCCGATGCTCGAAGGCGACCGTCGATCCGCCGCTTTGGACCGACACCGTCCAGCCGCGGGGCGTGCGTTTGAGGGCGGTCGCCGTCGTGTTGAGACGGATGGCTGCGCGCAACCTCGCTTCGAGCGTATCGGTCAACACCTGCAAGCCCTGGTCGAACGAGATTTTCTTCGCTTCCTGCTTCGAGACTTCGCCGCGTCGCTTGCGCTCGCGCGCCCCGAGAATCTGTCCGACAATGAGAGAGCCATAGCGTTGCTCGACGGCGTGGAGACGGGGAAAGGCATGGATGACCGAGAGCCGGCGGGGATCGCCTGCATAGATTCCGGCGATCATCGGATTGATGGCGTAGTCGAGCCATTCCCGACCCAGCCGGCGCAGGACGAACTCGGCGACATTCTCCTCCTTGTCCGCCGGACCGCGGCGCAGAAACGGCTCGCGCAGCAGGCGCAGTTTCGCGCCAGTCGAGAACAGTTTCGTGCCGAAGAACCTGATGGGCGAGGCAGGCAGGCAGACCGGCTCGCCGCCGCGCACCAGATAGCGATTCTCAGCTCCCGGGTCCGAATACCATCGGCGGGGTTCGAGGCCGAGATCACGGATCAAGCCGCTGATCTTGGGCGAGGTTTCGAGAATCGAATTGGGGCCGAACTCGGCCAGATACCCGTGCTCGCGCACGGAACGGATGACGCCGCCGACTCGTTGATCGGCTTCGTAGAGCGTGATCGGCACGCCCGCCTGCATCAGCCGAAAGGCGGCGGTCAGACCGGTGATGCCGCCGCCCACGACAGCAACCGGCGGCGGCAATTCGGAGGGGTTTCGTGGGACTGAGTCAGCCCGCATAGTTCTTAGCGAGGCTCCGCCTCAAACCGGCGAGGCACATGGCCAGATCGTTTGGACTGGGCGTTCGCGGTCGTCACTGGCAAGCGAGGCCTTGCTAACCCGGAAATCTCACCAGTGGGTCGATCACAGGCTGCGCGCTGAACCTGGTCCGGGCTAGCGCGCCTCATCGAGGGGCACGATGCGGATGGTCTCGACGCCGACGCGCTGGATCGGCTTGCTTCGTTCGCCGTCGCTGCCGGCCGTGACGGGCGTGTCGCCGATGCGCCCGAGGACGTCGTCGCCGCGGATTAACTCGCCGAAGGCCGTATACTGGCGGTCGAGGAACCGGGCGTCGGCGAGGCAGACGAAGAACTGGCTGCCGGCCGAATCCAGATCCTGGGAGCGGGCCATCGAGATGACGCCGCGCACATGCGGGCGTTGGTTGAACTCGGCCTTGATCTGGTAGCCGGGGCCGCCCGTGCCCCAGGAGCGCTCGCGCGCGGGATCCTTGGTGAGGGGATCGCCGCCCTGCACCATGAAGTCTTTAACGATGCGGTGGAAGCAGGTCCCGTCGTAGAAGCCGGCCTGCGCCAGTTTCTTGAAATTGGCCACGGTGTTCGGGGCTACATCGGGCCATAACGCGATGACCAGGTCGCCTTCGGTGGTCGTGATCACGGCCACTTCATCCGGGGTGGAGTTCATTTGATGGAATCTGCTGGGACGATGCGCACGGTCTCGACCCCGATCCGCTCGGTGGGGACGCTTCGTTCGGTGCCGTAGGCGTTCATCGTGGTTGGGGTCTCCCCGATCTTCAGCAACACGTCCTCGCCTTTGATGAGCCTGCCGAAGGCGGTGTACTTGCCGTTGAGATATTGCATGTTGGGAGAACTCTCCTCGCCCAGACAGACGAAGAACTGGCTGCCGGCCGAGTCCGGATGGGCCGAGCGGGCCATCGAGAGCACGCCGCGCACATGCTTGCGATTGTTGAACTCGGCCTTGATCTTGTAGCCCGGGTCGCCGGTGCCGTAGCGGGCCTGGGCCGCCGGGTCTTTGGTCAGCGGATCGCCGCCCTGGATCATGAAATCCTTCACGATCCGGTGAAAACAGGTGCCATCGTAGAATTTGTCCCTGGCCAGCTTCTTGAAATTCTCGACTGTCTTTGGCGCAACGTCCGGCCAGAACTCGACGACCATCCTGCCTTTGGTGGTCTCGATGACCGCGACTTCGGCGACAGCGGGGGCGGTCGCCTTGGCGTCCTCTTTCTTCGTCGTCGCTGTGTCGGATTGACCCAGGACCGTCGCGACGCATACGGCCAGACCGCTGATCACGCTCAACAACATGTTCTTCATGCAGGACAGCTTGGCTTGACCATGCCGCCGCTGTCACGCCCGGATTTTGAGCGCACCACCGGGAACACAGAGTTGGGGAGTTCAATTTCGTCCAGGGGTGCTCGCAATCGACGCAACTGTTGCAATCCTTTGACACCGGGGGAGACGTTGGCCCATCCTCGGGGTCGTCATGAACGAGCACTCCGCATCCCATCTCCGTGGCTTGCCCTCTTTCGCGCACTCGAACCGCCGCGCTTTCGTCCGAGCCGCCGGCCTGGCGTTAGGCGGACTCGGGCTCGGCGCGACCGCCGCCCGAACTGCGGAACCCACGCTGACCACAGCGTCCTCTGCCGGCACAAAGTCGAAGATGCGGCTGGGACTGGTCACGTACAATCTCGCCAAGGACTGGGATCTGCCGACCATCATCAAGAACTGCGCGGCGGCGAAGTTCGAGGGGGTCGAGTTGCGGACCACGCACGCGCACAAGGTCGAGGTGGCGTTGAGCAAGGCCGAGCGCGCCGAGGTGAAGAAGCGATTCGAGGACTCGCCGGTGGCGCTGATGGGTTTGGGGAGCGCGTTCGATTACCACACGCCGGACGCCGCCAAGCTGCGGAAAGACATCGAGGCCACCAAAGAGTACATCGTCCTTGCGTACGACGTGGGGGCCGGCGGCGTGAAGGTGCGTCCCAATGGCCTGCCCAAGGAGGTGCCTGTCGAGAAGACGCTCGAACAGATTGGGAAGGCCCTTCTCGAATTGGGCGCGTTCGCCGCGGGCTACGGCCAGATGATCCGGCTCGAAGTGCACGGGTCGGGCACGTCCCAATTGCCGCACATCCGCCGCATCATGGAGGCCGCCCGGCACCCGAATGTCGGCGTGTGCTGGAACTCGAATCAGAGCGATCTCGATGGCGCGGGTTTCGACGCCAATTTCGATTCAGTCAAGGACCGGATTGTGGCGGTGCACATGCGCGACCTTTACCTCGAAGAGTATCCGTGGCGGCGGCTAATGACGCGGCTGAACGCGGCGGGGTTTGCCGGTTACTGCCTGGCGGAGATCCCCGAGAGCGCTGATCCGTTGCGCGTGATGCATTACTATCGCGCCCTGTGGTTGGCGTATCAGGCCTAACCCGCATAGTGTGCACCCAGTCAGTGCACAGGACAGTCGTGTCTCGCAAGAGGACTACTATGCGGGTTAGAAACCTCTCACTTGAGCCGGCCGGCGACCAACTCGTCCGCCAATGCCTTGGCCCCGCAGACGCGCCGAAGCGATTCGAGGATGGCTGAGGAATGGACCGACACGGCGCGCGCGACGTCGTCGGTGAAGTAGAAGTCCAGGACCAGGGACTGGATATTGCCGTCGAAGATGATCCCGACGAATTCCCCGGCGCGGTTGACGACGGGACTGCCGGAATTGCCGCCGATGATATCCGCGGTGCAGACGAAATTGAGAGGGGTATCGAGGTTCAGGGCGCTTTTGCGCTTGAGCCAGCGGGGCGGCAGGTCGAAGGGCGGAAGTCCCTGCTGATCCTTCCAGCGCTGGTAGAGGCCGGCGAAGGTTGTTTGGAATGGCACGTGCCGTCCAGCCTCCTCGTATCCTTTGACCTGGCCGAACGCCAATCTGAGCGTGAAGGTGGCGTCGGGGTAGGTGCTGGCGCCGTCGATGGCGAACCGGGCTTTTGCGATTTGCGCGTGGGCCTGACGCTTGATTTCATCCTGGGTCTCGAGCGTCTTGCGCAATGCGCGCGCCTCGGTGTCGATCGACCTCGCTAGGTCGATCATCGGATCGGACGCGGCGTCCACGACGCTCTTGCCGCCGTTGTAGAGTGCCTTGCGCCGGGCGACGTCCTTGACCGTTGTGCCGCGGACGAGGTCGAGAGCGCGCTGTCGGGGCGACTTGCCATCGAGGACGCGTTGGACCAGGGGATTCGAGTAGCCCAATTGCTCGACCAGCCACGTGAGGGAATCGGCGAGCCGGACCTGTTCGTAATCGTCGTAGACGGGGCGGGTCGAGAACAGATCAAGTTCGAGCGACTCGCGGTTCGAGTCGCGGAACTCGCGCAGGCGCTCGCCGTCCGGCTTGGGGTGTTCCTCGGCCGCCCGCAGGATCGTGCGGGCGACGCCAAACCACTCGCTGTTGAATCCGTGCCCGGCTTCAAGCAGGCGATACATCCGCGCGTGCTCGGCGATGACCGCCTGCGCCGCCGCAATGCGGTCCCAGGCGTCGCGAGCCTCCTGGAAACGGGCGTCGGCCGACACAGCCGCCCGGAGCTTCTGTTCGGCGGCCTGTTTGGATGCAATGAATGCCGGATCGAGCAGGCCGGCCAGGCCGCCTTCGCGAGCCTTGCGGCTGTTCTGGACGCCGAACAGGTCGTCTCGGACCTTGCGGGCGTTCTCGGCGTTGCGCTGACCCCATGCCTCGAGCACGACCTCGCGCCGATGCAGCAACTGGAGGGTGTACGGGTACTGCACGTCCCGCAGATACTCGAGTTCGGCCACCGTCAGCATCCGATCCGTGCGCCCGGGATGGCCCGACACGAACACCAGTTCGCCGTCCGCAGCGCCGGCCTTGCTCCAGCGGAGGGCGTGGGGAACCTTGGCCGGCTTGCCGTTCTCGTAGACGCGGAAGAAGCAGATATCCAGGTTATAACGCGGGTACTCGAAATTGTCCGGATCGCCTCCGAAGAAGGCGACCTGCTGTTCGGGGGCGAACACGAGGCGGACGTCGGTGTAACGTTTGAAGCGATAGAGATGGTAGAGGCCGCCCTGATAGAGCGTCACCACGTCGCTGCGCAGGCCCGTGGTGTCGAGTGATTCCTTCTCGATTTGGGCCATCACCTTGCGGCGGGCGAGAAACGCCTCCTCGGCGCTGAGGTCTGCTGTGACGGCGGCATTCACGCGCCCGGTCACATCCTCGATGCTCATCAGGACGTTGAGTTCGAGGTCGTGGCACTGCTTCTCCTCGGCCAGGGTCCGGGCATGAAATCCGTCGCGCAGGTAATTGTGGTCCTTGTCGCCGAACTTCTGGAGGGCATCGGCGCCGACGTGGTGATTCGAGGCCACAAGGCCGTCTTCGGACACGAACGAGCCCGACCCGCCGCTGTTGAACCGGACGGAGGCTTTCTGGAGATGTTCGAGCCAGGCATTCGACGGCTCGAATCCGTAGCGTTCGCGCAGGATGTGGCGCGGGGGGTTGTTGAACAGCCACATTCCTTCGTCGGAATGCGCTGAGCCGCCGCTCATGGTCGCGGCGGCGAGAAGGACAGTCTGCATGAGTCTCCGTTGCATAGTTTGTTGGATTGGCGGCAGCCGCGTTCTACACAGAGCAAAACAAACCGATACAGCGCCGGGTCAGGGGACCCGGCCTACAAATCTGTAGGCCGCGTGCCCTCACGCGGCGGAACTTCTGACGCTGGTATAGCCCGCATCGGTCCGCCTCTTGGAGTTGTCAGGTTCGCGGTGGTCACAACTGCATGAGCCCTCCGGGATTGTTCGCGGCTTGTTCACACGCTGAATTTGAAGAGCAACACGTCGCCGTCCCGCACCACATAGTCGCGACCCTCGTGCGAGTAGTGCCCCGTTTCGCGCGCGTGGGCCACCGACCCGCACCGGACAAGGTCGGCGCAACTCACGCGCTCGGCTTTGATGAAGCCCTTCTCGAAATCGGTGTGGACGGTTCCGGCGGCGCGCAGCGCGGTCTCGCCGCCGCGGATGGTCCAGGCCCGCGCTTCCTTCTCATTGAAGGTGAAGAAGGTGCGGAGTCCCAGCAACTGATAGGTGCTGCGGATCAGGGCATCGAGCCCGGATTCTTTGACGCCCAATTCTTCGAGGTAGAGTCTCGCCTCCTCGGGCGTCAGATCGGCCGCTTCGCTCTCCAACTGCGCGCAGACGACCACGGTGTCACAGGCATGGTGGCGTCGGGCGTAATCGCGCACCTGGACCACGTAGGGGTTCTGGTCGAGACGCGGCAAATCGGCTTCCTTGAC
Organism: Verrucomicrobia bacterium ADurb.Bin006; assembly: GCA_002071485.1. Classification (GTDB taxonomy): domain Bacteria; phylum Verrucomicrobiota; class Verrucomicrobiia; order Limisphaerales; family J093; genus MWFF01. The sequence goes on from MWFF01000190.1 coordinate 10,038, forward strand.
ATTGGCGGCGAAGATGGTCGGGCGTGTGGTGAGGAGGCAGCAGGGGCGGGCCAGGTCCCATTCCTCCCTGGCCAGGTTGAGCGTCAGGGCGGGATGGCCGGCGTTGAGGTGCGGTTCGAGCTTGTCGAGGACATGGGTTTCCGCCAGCGCGTGCTTATCGAGGCCCCGGACCTCCTTGAGGATGCGCTCGCGCCGCCGCTTGAGGGCTTCGAGGTCTGCCAGCACCAGTTCGGTGGTCACGATCCCGATGTCGCGGACCGGATCGACACTGCCGGTGACATGCACGATTTCGGGGTCGTCGAAGCAGCGCACGACGTGGACCAGGGCGTCGACTTCGCGGATGTGGCTGAGGAATTTGTTGCCCAGGCCTTCGCCCTGGGAAGCGCCCTTGACCAGGCCGGCGATGTCCACAAACTCGATCGCCGGCGGAATGGTCGTGGGCACTTTGGCGATGCGGGCGAGGGCTTCGAGGCGCGGCTCCGGCACGTTCACGACGCCCAGGTTGGGCTCGATCGTGCAGAACGGGTAGTTTTCCGCCGGGGCCTTGCGGGAACGCGTCAGGGCGTTGAACAGCGTGGATTTGCCGACGTTGGGCAAACCGAGGATTCCGGCTTTGAGCATGGGCGTCTTGTACGGCCTCGGCCCGAAAATGAACATCCTAAAAATCGCTGTTCGACTTTTTGCGAGGATGTGACACAGTCCGCGCAACGCCTATGCAACCAGGTTCGCCGTGCCTGACAGATCGAGCCACCGCGTCGCCATGCCCCGGATCGTCGGGGCGATGGTGCCGGGGCTTTTCCTGGATAGGTTTGCTCGCGACGGCGCTGTTTGTGCCGGGGTGCACGAAGGCGCCCTCGCCCTCCTCGCTGCCGCCGCCGGTGGTCCTGATCGCCGAGGTCACCGCGAGCAACGTGCCGGTGGTGATCGAGTACATCGGACAACTGGATTCGCCCCAAAACGTCGAGGTGCGTGCGCGGGTCGAGGCCTTTGTCGAGAAGGTTCTGTTCACCGAGGGTGCGACAGTGAACCAGGGAGACCCGCTCTATCTGCTCGACACCAAGCCGTTTTTCGAACGGCTCGAGGCCGCCAAGGGCGGCCTGGCCGAGGCCTGGGCCGCCTTGAACAAGTATGAGAAGGACGTGGCCCGCCTCCGACCGCTGGCCGAGAAACGCGCAATCCCGCAGCAGGATCTCGACAATGCGATTGCCTCGGTGGAAGTCGGCCGGGCGAACGTGCAAACCGCCGAGGCGCGGCTCAAGTCGTCGGAACTGGATCTCTCCTATTGCGATGTGCGCGCGCCGGCCTCAGGTCGGATTGGGGCGAAGGAGGTTTCGGTGGGCGAGTTGGTGGGCAAGGGGCAGCCGACGCTGCTGGCCACGATCTCCCAACTGGATCCGATCTGGTTTTATGGCAACATCAGCGAGGTGGACTTCCTGCGCGGATTGGAGGTCGAGCGCCGGTTCGGTCTCCGATTCATCGATGTCCCCCTCACTCTGATTCTGGCCGACGGCTCCGAACACGCCGAGCCGGGCAGGTGGGTCTTCGCCGACCGCGCGGTCGACACCACCACCGGCACACTGCGGGCGCGCGCCGTGTTCCCCAACCCCGGCGGCGCGCTGCGGCCCGGGATGTTTGGCCGGGTGCGCATGGTTCTGAGGATCGATCGGCCGAGCATTCTGGTCCCGCAACGCGCCGTGCAAGAGCTGCAGGGCGAGCATTTCGTCTGGGTGGTGGACAACGCGAACACCGCCACGCAGCGCCCGGTGAAGGCCGGGGTGCGCGCCGGCAGCGCCTGGGTGATTGACGAGGGCCTGCAAGCCGGCGAACGCATCATCGTCGAGGGCGCGCAGAAAGCGCGGCAAGGCGCGCCTGTGCATCCCATGACGGCCGAGGAGATGGCCCAGGCAGCCGCAGAACGGCAGGCAGGCGCTCAGAAACCGGCCGGCAAGGAGTAGCGCATGGCCGACTTTTTCATTCGCCGCCCGATTGTGGCGATGGTGATTTCCATCGTCATCGTCTTGGTGGGCCTGATCTCCCTGACGCGTCTGCCGATCGCGGAATATCCGGCCGTGAGCCCGACGCTCATCCAGGCAACCGCAACTTACCGCGGCGCGGCGGCCGAGGCGGTGATGGACTCCGTGGCGACGCCAATCGAATCGCAGGTCAACGGCGTCGACAAGATGCTCTATCTCCAGTCGGTCAGCGCCAATGACGGCACGATGACGCTCAATGTCACGTTCGATGTGGGGACGGGCGTGGACATCATGCAAGTCAACACGCAGAACCGGGTGTCGCTGGCCACGCCGCAGCTCCCCGACGCCGTCAAGCGCGAGGGGGTGACCGTCAAGCGTTCGAGCCCGGACGTCCTCTTGGTGATCGGGCTGTTCTCTCCGGGGCGGATGTGGGACTCGGTGTTTCTCGGCAACTACGCCAACATCAATCTCGTCGACGCCATCAAGCGCGTGCCGGGCGTGGGCGACGTGAACAACTTCACCGCCCAGGACTACGCCATGCGCATCTGGCTGCGCCCGGACAAATTGGCCATTCTGGGCCTGACACCCGACGACGTCAGTTCAGCCATCCGCGAGCAGAATGCGCAGTCGCCCGCCGGGGTCATCGGGGCCGAGCCCGCCCCGCCCGGCCAGGAACTCCAGTACAACGTCCGCACCCTCGGCCTGCTCCGCGAGGCGTCCGAGTTCGAGGAGATCATCGTCCGCTCGAACCCTGACGGCTCGCACGTGAAGATCAAGGACATCGGCCGGGTGGAACTCGGGGCGCAGACCTACGCCCTTCGCGCCCGTCTGAACCAGCAGAGCTGCGCCGCGCTCGGCGTGTACCTGGCTCCCGGCGCCAACGCGCTGGCGACCGCCGATGCGATCAAGCGCCTGCTCGAGGACCGGAAGGCGCAGTTTCCGCCGGACATGGACTATGAGATCACGCTGGACTCGACGCTGCCGATCAAGGCGTCGATGAACGAGATTGTCCACACGCTGTTCGAAGCGCTGGTGCTGGTGCTCCTGGTGGTGTTCGTCTTCCTGCAGAGCGTTCGCGCCACGATCATACCCATGCTGACGGTCCCGGTCTCGCTGCTGGGGGTGTTCATCGCGTTCCCGCTGCTCGGGTTCAGCGTGAACACACTGACCCTCTTCGGTCTGGTGCTGGCCATCGGGATCGTGGTCGACGACGCCATTGTCGTGGTGGAGGCGGTGCAGCATCACATCGAGCGCGGGCTGACGCCTGTCGCGGCCACGCGCCAAGCCATGCGTGAAGTCTCCGGGCCGGTCGTGGCGATCGCCCTGGTTCTCTGCGCGGTGTTCGTGCCGGTGGCCTTCATGGGCGGCGTGACGGGCCGTCTCTACCAGCAGTTCGCGATCACCATTGCAGTGTCGGTCGTGTTCTCGGCCTTGAATGCCCTGACCCTCAGTCCGGCGCTGAGCGCGATGCTCCTGCGCAAGCCGACGCCCCGGCGGGGGCCGGTGGGCGCGTTCTTTCGCTGGTTCAACGACACCTTTGACCGCTTCACCCACGGCTACACCGCCATCGTCCGCTTCCTGGTCCGCAAGGCCGCGCGCTCGATGCTGCTGCTCGTGGCCGCCGTCGGCGGCATCCTGATTCTCTCGAAGCTTGTCCCGGGCGGGTTCATTCCAGACGAGGACAAGGGCTACCTGTTTCTGGCGGTCGAGTTGCCGGAAGGCAGCTCGCTGCAGCGCACCGACGCGGTGCTCGAGAAGGCGGAGGCAATCGTCATGGCCACGCCCGGCGTGCGGTCCGTGGTTGCGGTCTCGGGCTTCAATCTGCTCAACAGCCTTAACACCCCGAATGCCGCCCTGATGTTCATCGGTCTCGACGACTGGGAGAAGCGCAAGACGCCCGCGCTGCAGGCCGGCGCCATTGCGCGGCAATGGAACCGGACATTCTTCGCGTTTCCGCCAGCGCGCATTTTCGCGTTCGGTCCGCCGGCCCTTCCGGGGTACGGCAATGTGTCCGGGTTCGCGCTTCAGTTCCAGGACCGATCGGGCGGATCGGTCGATCATCTGTCAGCGGGCGTGCAGCAGTTCATCACCGAGGCCTCGAAGCGCCCTGAGATCGGACGGTTGTCGACGACGTTCCAGCCGATGACCCCGCAGGTGCGCGTCGAACTCGATCGCGAGAAGGCGCGCATGCTGGGTGTGAAGGTCGACAGCGTGTTCTCGACCCTGCAGGCCTACCTGAGCGGGCTCTACGTGAACGACTTTGTCCGATTCGGACGCGTGTTCAAGGTATTCGTGGCCGCCGAACCCCGGTTTGCCAGCCGCCCGGACCAGGTCGGCGACCTCTACGTGCGCAACGGCGACGGCAAGATGGTGCCGCTCGACAGCCTGGTCCGAATCGAGCCGATGTCCGGACCGAACTTCGCCGCCCGTTTCAATCTGTATCCGGCCGCGGAAGTCATCGGCGCGCCGGCGCCGGGCTACAGCTCCGCCCAGGCCCTGCGCGCCATCGAGGATGTCGCGCGCCAACTGCCGCGCGAATACGGCTTCGAGTGGTCCGGACTCACCCTGCAGCAGAAGAGGGCCGAAGGCGAGGCCAACGTCGTCTTCGGCATGGCGATCGTCTTTGTGTTTCTGCTGCTGGCGGCGCAGTACGAAAGCTGGGCCCTGCCTTTCTCCGTGTTGCTGGCCACGCCGCTGGTCGTGCTCGGCACCTTCACCGGCCTGCTGGTTCGACGGTTTGACCTCAACGTCTATGCCCAGATCGGCCTCATCATGCTCATCGGCCTGGCCGCCAAAAACGCCATCCTGATCGTCCAGTTCGCCAAAATGCGGCGCGATGAGGGCCGCGAAATCATCGAGGCCGCCGTCGCGGGATCGCAGCTCCGATTGCGTCCGATCCTCATGACCTCGTTCGCCTTCATCCTGGGCTGCGTGCCGTTGATGCTGGCCTCGGGTTCCGGCGCGGCCGCGCGCAGCACAATGGGCACGGGCGTCGTCTTCGGCATGACCGTGGCCACCGCGGTTGGGGTGTTCCTCGTGCCGGTCTGCTATGTGTTCGTGCAGACCCTGGCCGCGCGCGCGGGCAAGACCGCCCCGCTGCCGGCGCATGCCGCCTCGCCCGGCGGCGAATCGGAAGGAGTGTGCGGATGAGCCGTCGATGGAATGCGGGATCGAAGCGCCGGCTTGCAGCCGACTTGACGCGCACGCGCCTTCCGGATTCCGCGGATGCACACGAGACGGTTCCTCCTGCCCGGCCCGAGCGCACGGCACTCGGCCAGATTCGGCGGTCAGTGCCTCTTGCGCTCGCCCTGTTGGCCGGCTGCGCTGTCGGACCGCGCTACCAACGCCCCGCCCTGGATACGCCTGCCGCCTATCGCCCCGCGCGGTCGGACGGGCGGGATTTGACGGCGCCCGAGTCGCTGGGGGACCTCGACTGGCGGGAGGTCATGCCCGATCCGCAGCTTCGGGCCTACGTGGCCGAGGCGCTCACCAACAGTTGGGATATCAAGGCCGCCGCCGCCCGTGTCCTCCAAGCCGAGGCGGCCGCGCGCGCGGCCCGGTCCCAGTTCCTGCCCGCGGTGGGCGTGGGCGGCGACTGGGCCACCGCCCGCAGTTCGCAGCGCGGCGCCGCCGCCATCCCGCGAGGAGTGGGTCCGGAGGCGGAGCAGTTCAGCGCCTACGCCACGATGGCCAGCTACGAACTGGATCTCTGGGGCCGCATTCGCCGGGCCAACCAGGCCGCTCGCGCCCGGTTGCTGGCCACCGAGGCGGCGCGCCAAACCGTTCTCCAGACGCTCGTCGCCCAGGTCGCTACGGCGTATCTGAGCCTGCTCGAACTCGACTGCGAACTCGAGATCGCGCAGAACACGCTCGAAGCAAGCAGCGATTCGCTGGCCCTCACCACGGCGCGCGAGGAGGGCGGAGTGGCTTCCATGCAGGATGTCCAGCAGGCGCGCATCCTCGTCGCCACCGCCCAGGCCGCCATCGCCGAAACCCATCGCCGCATCGAGCACAAGGAGAACGAACTGAGCCTGCTCCTCGGACGCAACCCGGAGTCTCCCGCGCGCGGCGAGGGATTGCTGCGCCAGAGACTCGGCCCCGCCGTGCCGCCCGGATTGCCGTCGTCCCTGATAGAACGGCGACCGGACATTCGCGCGGCGGAACAGGCCCTCGTGGCCGCCAACGCCGACATCGGCCAGGCCAAGGCAGCCTTCTTCCCGCAGGTGACGCTGACGGGCCTCTACGGCTATCAGGCCGTCGATCTCTCGGACCTCTTCACCGCGCCTGCACGGACCTGGCAATTTGGGCCCGCGGTTTCGGCGCCTGTGTTCACCGGCGGGGCGCTGCGGGCCAATCTGAGGCTCGCGCGCGCGAAGTTCGACGAGGCGCTGGCCCAATACCAGCGGACTGTGCAGACGGCGTTTCACGAGGTCTCGGACGCGCTCATCGCCTACCAGCGGACGCGCGAGTTTCGTGTGCGGCAGGAGGAACGCACGGAGGCGCATCGCGGCGCGACGGAACTGGCCAACACGCGCTATGAAGGGGGAGTCACCAGCTATCTGGAAGTGCTCTACAACGAGCAGGAACTGTTCACGTCCGAATTGGTGCTGGCCCAGGCCCGCCTCAACGAACTGCTGAGCGTCGTCCAGCTCTACCGGGCCCTGGGGGGAGGCTGGCAGGCGGCGGCGCCACTCGAGAACACATTCGAGCGGAATTGAAGTGCGTTCTTGCCGGTCAGAGACGAAACCGATTTTCTGGTTCGCAGTTTTCTGCGGAAAGCCTGAAATGGATCGAGTTGAATGCCTGTGATCACCTGCGCCGTTTTTGACGCACGCCCCTACGACACCGACGCGCTGCGACACGCCTCGGCTGATCTGGGCATTGACTGGCGTTTCCTCGAGTTCCGGCTGACCGCCCACACCGCACCCGCGGCCCGGGGCGCCCAGGCCGTATGCGCCTTCGTCAACGACCAGGTGGATCGCCCGTGTCTCGAGGCCCTGGCGGCCGAGGGCGTCAAGCTCGTGGCCCTGCGTGGCACCGGCTTCAACAACGTGGATGTCGCCGCGGCCAGGGAGTTGGGCATCAGTGTTACCCGCGTGCCGGTCTACTCGCCCTACGCCGTGGCCGAGCACGCGGTCGCCCTGCTGCTGACGCTCAACCGCCGGATCCATCGCGCCTTCAATCGCGTGCGCGAACTGAACTTCTCCCTCAATGGCCTGGTCGGATTCGACCTGCATGGGAAGACGGCGGGCATCCTCGGGACGGGCAAAATCGGACGCGTCACGGCCCAAATCCTGCGCGGTTTCGGCATGACGGTGCTGGCGCATGACCCATTCAAGGACCGGGAGTGGGCCGCCCGGGAAGGTGTCGACTACGTCGACGCCTCCTCGCTTCTGGGCCTGAGCGATGTCCTCTCCCTGCACCTGCCGCTGACGCCGGAGACCCGGCACCTCATCCGCGCCGAAACGCTCGAACTGGTCAAGGCCGGCGCCATTCTGATCAACGTCAGCCGCGGCGCACTCATCGACACCACCGCGCTCATCGAGGCGCTCAAGACCGGGCGGCTGGGCGGGGTGGCGTTGGACGTCTACGAGGAGGAGGAAGGGGTGTTTTTCGAGGACCTCTCGGACCAGGTACTCCAGGACGACGAACTGGCGCGGCTGTTGACGTTTCCGAATGTGCTGATCACCGCACACCAGGCGTTCCTGACGCGCGAGGCGCTGGCGGACATCGCGCGCGCAACCGTCGCCAACCTCGAGGCGCTGGCGGACGGACACCCGTTTGTGGAAGGGTCCGTGCTCACATAGTTCTTCCCGGAAGGACGGAACACTGACAACAACCGGATGCACCGACCGAACATTGGGCTTCATCCCAGGCCGCCAGTGTGCCATCTTGCGGCCATGTCGAGCCGCGTTCGGACCAGACTCGTTGAGGGCCGCGTTGGCCCGGCTTCGTCACGAGGCGCCGTGCGATTCTGCTTTTCCATCTGACTGTTGCCGTGCCCTTTCCCACTCATAAAACGAAGATCGTCGCGACCATCGGGCCGGCTTCGGAATCGCCCGAGATGCTCGAACGGCTCATCCGCGCCGGGCTGAACGTCGCGCGGCTCAACTTCTCTCATGGCGAGTTCCTCGAGCACGCGGAGCGCATCCGCCGCATCCGCGCCGCCGAACGGGCCACGGGACGGCGTGTTGCAATCATGGCCGATCTGCCCGGCCCCAAGATCCGGATCGGAAGGATTGAGCCCGAGCCGATCCAACTGCAGGCCGGCGGCTCTTTCACACTCACTCGAGCCGACATTGTCGGCGACGGGCAACGGGTCTCGATGAGCCTCGAGCGGCTGCCGCGGGTTGTCAGGCCGGGCGACCGCCTGTTCCTCAACGACGGACTGGTCCAACTGGTAGTCGAGCGGGTCGCGGGGGACGACGTGCACTGCCACGTGGCGGTGGGCGGCGAGCTCCGATCGCGGAAAGGCCTCAATCTGCCGGGGATCGATCTGGGCATGAGTGCGTTCACCGATCGCGACCGCGCCTGCCTCGAATTCGCGCTCGAACACGGCGTGGACGCCGTGAGCCAGTCGTTCGTCGAGACGCCGGCGGACCTCGAAGCGGTGCGCGACGCGGCTCGGGCCCTGGGCAAGACGCCGTTCCTCATCGCGAAAATCGAGCGCGCCGGGGCGCTCAAGCACCTGGACGGCATCTTGAAGGCGGCGGATGGTGTGATGGTGGCGCGCGGCGACTTGGGAGTCGAGGTGCCGATCGAGGAAATGGCCCTCCTCCAGAAGCAAATGATCGCCAAGGCCAGCCTCGTCGGCAAACCGGTCATCACGGCCACCCAAATGCTCGAATCGATGGTCGCGCACCGCCTGCCCACGCGCGCCGAGGCCACCGACGTCGCCAATGCCGTCCTCGATGGAACCGATTGCCTGATGCTGTCGGGCGAGTCGGCCATCGGCAGGTATCCCGAGGAAGCCGTGACGATGCTCGCGCGGATCGCTGCTTTTACCGAGGCGCACCGCCCGCCCGTGCGGCTTGACGACCTCAAGGCGCTGTCCGATCCGCAGCTCCCATTCACAGCGTCGGAAGCCATCGCTGCGCTGGTCGAGCATGCGCTCGAGACGGTGCCGTGCGCCGCTGTCTTCGTGCCGACGCGCACGGGAACCACGGCCCGGATGATCTCCCGTTTCAATCCGCGCGTGTGGATCGTGGCGCTGAGCGGCGACCGGGCGGTCTGTCAGGGGCTGGCCTTCTCCTATGGCGTTCATCCCATCGAGCTGGCCGACGAGCCCGAGCAATGGCCTGACTTCGCCCGACAGTGGCTGAGCACGCAGCGGGTCCCCGGCGCCCTGGCCGCGCTGGTCGCCGGACCGTCGGCACGCAACCCGCACGCCAATCATCGCCTCGAATTCCTCCGGCTCGACGAGGCATCGACATGACATGTCCGACAACTCGGAGTTGCGCCCTTGCAGCCTTTGCGGCAGCAGCCGGTATTTGGACATTCCGATCCGGTATCCTATAGTGGAAGTCAGCCATGCGATGCAGAATCCGAATGACTCGAGGTCCCGAAGCGTCCGGCTTATGTTCCGAGTGAAAACGCCCCGATGCAGACAGGCCTGATCATCTGCCAATGCGCCCACGCCGGGCTCATCGCGCCCGAGACCCTGGGCAGCCTGACCGCAAGTCTCCGGGCTCACGGGACGCCGTTCGACCTGGTGCCGGATTTGTGCGAGTTGGCGGCGCGCCGGGACCCGCGTCTCGAGGCCGTGTCCCGCGCGCCGCGCCCGACGGTTCTGGCCTGCCATGAACGCGCGGTCAGGAACCTGTTCCACATGGCCGCTGCACCGCTGGACCCGGAACGGGCTCTGCTGCTCGACGTGCGGACAGGATCGGCGGCCCAGGCGTTGGGGCGCCTGGGCGTTCCCCAAGCCGCACCCGGCAGTCCCGTGGAAGCCGCACCGGACGCCCCGGCGCCCGCGGGCTGGATTCCGTGGTTTCCGGTGATCGACGGGGCGCGTTGCACCAATTGCCAGCAATGCCTCGGGTTCTGCCTGTTCGGCGTCTACGATCTCTCGCCTGAAGGCCGCGTCCGGGTGGCCAGCCCGCAATCCTGCAAGACAAACTGCCCTGCGTGCGCCCGCATCTGCCCCGAAGTGGCGATCATCTTTCCGAAATACCACGAGTCCCCGATCAACGGCGGTCCGGTCCTGGACGAAGCGAAGGAAAAGGCGCGCATCCAGGTGGACCTCGATGCGATTCTGGGTACGGACGTCTACGCCAAGCTGGCCGCGCGCCGCATGGAAGTTGAGCGCAGGCGTCTTCTGCGGCGGGACGTGGAACTGGCCGACGCGGAGCGCCAACGGCACCTGGACCGCGAGAGCCGGGCGGAGTCGGAGAGTGTAGAGCGGAGGGCATCGTCTCGAGACCGAAGCCAAGGCACATCGTGATTCCCGCGTATTTCAACCGGCTGGCGCGCGAGGTCGACCTTGGTCTGCTGGCGCGATGCGCATGGACGCTCGGGTTCGGTGGTGTGCGCAGCGTGCGGGCCTTTCAGAAGCGACTGCGGCGAGGCCGGGTGTTTCCGGCGTTCCTGTTTCTCTCCGTGACCAACCGGTGCAACCTGAAGTGCCAAGGCTGCTGGGTGACGCCGACCACGCCGCCGAGGGAACTCGAGCCGGCGCTCCTCGACCGCATCATCGGCCAGGCCAAACGCGAACAATGCCGTTTTTTCGGCATCCTGGGCGGCGAACCGCTGCTTTATCCGCGGCTGTTCGAGATTCTCGGGCGGCACCAGGACTGCTATTTCCAGGTGTTCACCAACGGAACGACGCTCGATCAGGAGGCGGCGCGCGCGATGCGCCGCCTGGGCAACATCACGCCGTTGATCAGTGTGGAAGGCCTCGAGGAGGTGAGCGACCAACGCCGGGGCGGCACGCGCGTTTACCGCCGCAGCTTCCAGGGAATCGAGTGCTGCCGCCGCGAGCGACTGCTCATCGGAGTCGCCACGAGCATCTGCAAATCGAACTTCCGCGACTTGGTGTCCGAGACCTTCGTCCGGGCGTTGATCGGGTACGGCGTCCATTACCTGTGGTACTACATCTACCGGCCCATGGGACCCGACCCGTCGGCGGAACTCTGCCTGTCGGCCGACGACATCGTGGCGCTGCGGCGCTTCATCGTCGACATCCGCCCGCGGTTCCCTCTGATTGTCGTCGACGCCTACTGGGACGCCGACGGCCGCGCGTTGTGTCCGGCGGCCACGGGCATCAGCCATCACATCGGGCCGCACGGCGATCTCGAGCCGTGCCCCCCCGTGCAGTTCGCTCGGGAGAACGCGCGCGACTCGGATGACACGGTGGCGCTCGTCGAGCGGTCGGCTTTTCTGGGTGCCTTTCGGCGTTTCGCGGCCTCGCAAACCCGCGGGTGCGTGTTGCTCGAGTGCCCGGACGCGTTGCGCGCATGGATGGCGGCCCAGGGGGCCCGCGACACCACGGGCCGGGGCACGGCTTTGGCGGAACTGGCCGCCATGCAGTGCCGCCCCGGGCATCACATGCCGGGGCGAGAGATTCCCGAGAGTCACTGGGCCTATCGGCTGGCCAAGAAATACTGGTTTTTTGGATTTGGCGCTTATGGCTGAACCTTCCCCTCGACCCGCGGCGGTTTCGACGCCGGACAGAAGGCTGGCGCGCCCGGCGCAGCGTGTGCCCAAGGATAAGGCCATGCGCGAACTCCTGCGGGCCGCGGCGCGCGACCATGTCGCGCGCCACCGGCTCGTCCCACCACTCACGCTCGAAGAGTTGCGCGCTCATACGCGCGCCGTGATTGAGTCGCTCGGCCAGGACCCGGCCTACAGCGATTTCACCACCGTCCTGATCGGGAATGAAACATGGCGCGAGACGCTGGCGGGCATTCCATTCGACCGGCGTGTTGTCCTGCTGCCCCAATGCCTGCGCACGCGCGGCGACTGTGCGGCGGAGATGGACGAATTCGGCCTGCTGTGCGAGCAGTGCGGGCGCTGTCTGATTGGCGAGTTCCAGGCGGAGGCCCAGGGTCTGGGCTGTGTCACACTCGTGGCCGAAGGCACAACCGTCGTCACCCGGCTCCTCGAACAGGGCCGGGTCGATGCGGTCATCGGCGTGAGCTGCCTGCACGTGCTCGAACGCGCCTTCCCCCACGCCGCCATGCACGCCATCCCGGGCATCGCCATCCCGTTGTTCCGCGACGGCTGCGACGCGACCGGCGTGGATGCGGACTGGGTGCGCGAGGCGATCCGGCTCAAGTCCGAAGTCGTGTGGCCCGGGCGGCTCGACATCGACGCCCTGCGGCGCGAGGTCGAGCGGTGGTTCCAGATAGACGAACTGCAGAGCGTCCTGGGCTGCGCCGGCACGTTCACGGAACTCAAGGCGCACGAGTGGCTGGCGCAGGCGGGCAAGCGCTGGCGTCCGTTGCTGACCGTCTGCGTCCACAACACACTCGCGGGCCTCGCTGATACCGACTCGCTGCCCGACTCCGTGCGCAAAGTGGCCATGGCCACCGAGTGCTTCCACAAGGCTTCCCTCTTGCACGACGACATCGAAGACGGCGACGAGTTCCGGTATGGCGCCCCCACATTGGCGCGCCAACACGGCATGCCCATCGCGCTGAACCTGGGCGATTATCTGATCGGCGAGGGCTACCGCCTGCTGGCCGACAGCGGGCTCACGCCGCTCCAACGGGTGCGCGCCTTCAAGATCGCCGCCGAAGGCCATCGCTCTCTCTGTCTGGGACAAGGCGCGGAATTGGACTGGATGCGCTCAGCCTCGCCGCTGACAACCGCCCAGACGCTCGATTTGTTCCGGTGCAAGACCGCGCCCGCATTCGAGGTCGCGCTGCGTTTGGGAGCCGTGTGCGCGGACGCGGACGAGGCGATCGAAGAGCCGCTGCGGCGCTTCAGCGCCGCCCTGGGCATCGCCTACCAAATCCGGGACGACCTCGATGACGCTTTCGATCCTCAGGCGCCCGGCGACGCCGCGGCCCGGCGCCCGTCGATCCTGGTCTCCATCGCCTGCGAACAGGCGTCTGGCGACGCCCGCGCCCGCCTGCAACTCGCATTCGGCACCGAGGCGTCCGCCGCCACCCGTCGGGAAATCTTCCGCGACGTCTTCCTCATGTTGCGCACCGAGGACAAAGCCCGCCAACTGCTCGAACACTACCGCAACGAAGCCCAGCGCTCGCTCAGCCCCCTCCAAAACGCCCATCTCAAAGGCCTGCTGCGACGGCTCGTCGGCCGCCTCCTCGGCCCTCCGCCAACCGCGCCCGCCAAAGCATGAGCCCGGCCGCGCCCGCCCCTCTCGTCCCGAGACTCCGCACCCGGTGCGCCGCCGCGCTCCAGCGCGCCCTGGCCCGCGCCGCCTCAAGCCTCGACACCCAAGCCCGCTCGGCCCTGAGCGCATTCGTCCGCGCCCAGTTGGCCGCGGATGGGGGATTTCGCGGGCGGACCGCGGATGGCGACCTCTACTACACGATGTTCGGTCTCGAGTGCGCTCGGGCGCTCGAACTCGATCTGCCGGTCGAACCGATTCGCCGCTTCGTCGAGTCCCGACTCGATGCCCCGTTGGACTTCGTGCACCTGACCTGCCTGGCGCGCTGCATCGAGAAACTGGCCCCCGGCGGCGCGCCTCCGGCCTGCGGCGCAGGCCTCAGTGAACGGCTTGCGCGTCATGCATGCGCCGAAGGCGGCTATCATCGACTGCCCGGCCAGCGCAGAGGGAGCGTCTACGAAAGTTTCATCGGCGCGCTGGCGATCGAATCCCTTGACGAGCCGCTTCCGAATCCAGCCGGCCTGGGTGCCATCCTGGCCAGCCTGGGCAAAGCCTCCGGAGGATTCGTCAACAGTGACGGATGGGGAGCCGCGAGCACGCCGGTGAGCGCGGCGGCGCTGCTGTTGCTGCATGAGTTGGGGGAACCGGTGCCGCCCAAAAGGGTCGCGTGGCTCCTGGGCCAACAGCGCGCAGGCGGCGGTTTCGCGGCGGCGGCGCTGGCGCCCGTATCGGACTTGCTCTCGACCGCGACCGCGTTGCACGCCTTGAACCGGATCGGCGCGATCGAGAGCGTCGCAATCGACTCTTGCCTCGAGTTTGTGACCGGATGCTGGGACGATTCGGGCGGGTTCCACGCGCATGCGCTCGATCCAACACCGGATTGCGAATACGCTTTCTACGGTCTCCTGGCGCTCGGCAACCTGGTCGCCCCAGGTGAAATGTAGTCCGCTGCAGCGTCATGTCCCCAGACCCCCTAGATTACCAGAGCATCGCCGCGGCGGCGCACAACGCGCGGCGCGCCCTTCTGGAACGTCGGACGCCGGACGGTCATTGGACGGGGTATTTATCCAGCAGCGCGCTCTCCACCGCCGTCGCCACGGTGGCGTTGGCTCTTACGGATGCGAAGGGGCACGACCGCGCTGTCCGCCGCGGCCTGATTTGGCTCGAGGAACATCAAGATGCGGACGGCGGGTGGGGTGACACCCCATCGAGCCCGGCCAACCTCAGCACGACGCTGCTGAGCTGGGCCGCGTTCGATTGGGCCTCGGACCGCATGGTCCACAGGGGCGCTTGCGAGCGTGCGGAGCGGTGGCTGGAGAAGCGTCTCGGCAGCCTGGCCCCGGATCAGATCGCCGATCGCGTGCTCGATGCATACGGAAAGGACCGCACATTCTCGGTGCCGATCCTCACGTTCTGCGCGCTGTGCGGTCGGTTGGGCGATCCGGACCGAGCCTGGACCGCGGTTCCCCAGTTGCCGTTCGAGTTGGCCGCAATGCCGCATCGGTTCTTCAAGTGGCTGCGCCTGCCCGTGGTCAGCTACGCAGTGCCTGCGCTCATCGCGATCGGCCTGGCCCGCCACGAGCACACCGGGCATGGAGTCCGCCCCTTGCGTCGGCTGCGCGACGCGCTCAAACCACGCGTTCTCGGAATCCTCAGGGAGATTCAGCCCGCCGGCGGCGGATTCCTCGAAGCGATCCCCCTGACCGGTTTCGTCGTCTCGGCTCTGGCCGCGTGCGGACTGCACGGCCATCCCGTGGCAATGGCGGGCGCGGAGTTTCTGCTCCGCACGGTGCGGGCCGACGGCAGTTGGCCGATCGACGTCAATCTGAGCACATGGGTCACCACGTTGAGCATCGGCGCGCTTGGCTGCGGCTCGACGCCACTCGAAGGACTGAATGCGGGACAGCGGGCTGCCCTCGTGAACTGGTTGCTGGGCCAGCAACATCAGATCGAGCATCCCTTCACCCACGCGGCGCCCGGCGGCTGGGCATGGACGAACCTCGCCGGCGGCGTGCCCGATGCTGACGATACGGCGGGCGCCCTGCTGGCGCTGCACGCGCTGGACCGAGACTCGCCCGAGACGCGCGCCGCCGCCGCTCGCGGCGTCGAGTGGCTGCTCGATCTCCAAAACCGCGACGGCGGCATCCCGACCTTCTGCCGCGGTTGGTCGAATCTGCCGTTCGATCGGAGTTGTCCGGACATCACAGCCCATGTGCTTGCAGCGTGGGCGACCTGGGAACCGCGCCTCGAGACGCGCTTGCGCGTGCGCCTGAACCGCGCCGCGCGCCGCGCGCTCGAATCCCTGCTCGAAGCCCAGCGTCCGGACGGGGCCTGGATTCCATTGTGGTTCGGGAACCAACACGAGGCGCGCCTCGAGAATCCAGTGTATGGGACGTCACGCGTTCTCTTGGCCATGCGGCGGGTTCGAGGCCGAGTCGGAGTCGGAGTTGAGGCCGCCATCGCGCGTGGCGAGGAATGGCTGCGACGGAGCCAGCGCGAGGACGGAGGTTGGGGGGGTGGGGGTGAGTCCCCGGCGACCGTCGAGGAAACGGCGCTCGCCTTGCACGCGTTGATGACCGGCGAAAACGCCGGGCACCAAACCGTCCGTCGCGGCCTGGCGTGGTTGGCGAGCGCGACACAGGGCGGCACGGTCTTTGCCTCCGCGCCCATCGGGCTGTATTTCGCGGCCTTGTGGTATGCCGAGGAACTCTATCCGATCATCTTCAGTTGCGGGGCCTTCGGATGCGCCGAGGCGCGCCGCAGCTCGACAGGCGTCTTCCGGTGCTGCTAGTGTCCGCGGCCAGCCGGATTGTACGGCTCGATTCTTTGCCTATGAAGCGCACGCTCATCAAACATGCCCTCGCGGCCGTCGAACCGCTGGAAGCGATCACGGTTGCCGGCTGGGTGCGAACCAGGCGCGACGCGAAAGGTTTCTCGTTCCTCGAACTCAACGACGGGTCCTGCCTCGGCAGCCTGCAGGCGATCGTCGACGCGGGTGTCCCCGGCTATGCCGACATGGCCCACTGCATCACCGGCGCCTCAGCCGAGGTCTCGGGCCGACTCGTGCCCTCTCCGGCCGCGGGCCAGAAGTGGGAACTCCAGGCCGCGCGCCTGCGTCTGCTCGGCAAGTCCGATCCGTCGTATCCGCTCCAGAAGAAGGGCCACACGCTCGAATTCCTGCGCACGATCGGGCACCTGCGCCCCCGCTCGAATCTGTTCGGCGCGATCTTCCGGACGCGCAGCCGGCTTGCCTACGCAGTGCACACGTTCTTCCAGGAACGCGATTTCGTCTATGTCCACACGCCGATCATCACCACCAGCGATTGCGAGGGAGCCGGCGAGATGTTCCGCGTCACCACGCTCAAGGGGAACATCGACGACCAGGGGCAGGCCGACTTCTTCGGGCGTCCGGCCTACCTGACCGTGAGCGGGCAACTCGAAGCCGAGACGTTTGCCTGCGCCCTGTCGAACGTCTACACGTTCGGTCCGACCTTCCGGGCCGAAAACTCGAACACAGCCCGGCACGCGGCGGAGTTCTGGATGATCGAGCCCGAGATGGCCTTTTGCGACCTCGAGGGCGACATGGACCTTGCGGAGGAGTTCGTCAAGGCGCTGGCCCGGCACGCGCTCGAAGAGTGCGCCGAGGACCTCGCGCTGTTCGGCAAGTTCGTCGACAAGGGCCTCCACGACCGCCTCCAATTCGTCGTCGAACGCCCCTTCCAGCGCGTGTCCTACGCCGAGGCCGTCGACATTCTCCGCGCGTCCGGCAAGACGTTCGAGTACCCGGTCGAGTACGGACTCAATCTGCAATCGGAACACGAGCGGTATTTGACCGAACAGCATTTCCATTCTCCGGTCACCGTCTTCAACTACCCGCGCGAGATCAAACCGTTCTACATGCGCCTGAACGATGACGGAAAAACCGTCACCGCCATGGACGTGCTCGTGCCCGGCATCGGCGAAGTGATCGGCGGCTCCCAGCGCGAGGAACGCCTCGATGCCCTCCTCGAGAACCTGAGCTACCATAAGCTGCGGCCCGAGGACTACTGGTGGTATGTGGACCTGCGCAAATACGGCACCGTGCCGCACGCCGGCTTCGGCCTCGGCTTCGAACGCCTGCTGATGTTCCTCACCGGCGTCGGGAACATCCGCGACGTCGTTCCCTTCGCCCGCACCCCCGGGTCGGCCGAGTTCTAGCGAGCCGCGCCTCAGACCACATCCGGTTCTCCCCATGAGGCGTCCCCGTGTCTCCCCGCCCCTTCTCTCCCGCGCCTCGCTCAGTAGAATCCTTGAGCCGTTTGACGCAGCACAGAAACTTGACTTGTCTGCAACATGTTTCACCGGTCAAGGATTCCAGCCCGCATGTTTCATCGAGTTGTGACCACGGCGAAGCCGAGCACTCCCAAACACGTGCTAATGCGGGCTGGAAAGGGCTCTGCCTGCCCATGAACCCCCTTCTCCATGAACCGCCTGCGCAAGCCGTTGATAATTAACAAAAGGAGTAACCTGAACGTCCAACGCGCAACTTTTAACGAACCGTTTCGTTGAACGTTGAGCGTTGGAAGTTGGGCGTTGAACGTTCCCCGGTTCATGGGTCCAATGCGCATTAAACCGTTGAATATCACCCCCCCTTCCCGTGACCGGCCTTGACGAACGCTTCGACGGCATCGCCCGCTTGCTGGGCCGCGACGCGCTGGCCCGCCTGGGCCGCGCCCACGTCTGTGTCGTCGGCCTTGGCGGCGTCGGCTCGTGGGCCGTCGAGGCCCTGGCACGGTCGGGCGTCGGGCGGATGACCCTGGTGGACTTCGACGTCGTGAGTGTCGGCAACATCAACCGCCAGATTCATGCGCTCGAACCGACCCTCGACCAACCTAAGGCCCAGGTGCTGGCGGACCGGGTCCGGCTCATCCATCCGCGCCTGCGCCTCGAGATGATCCCCGCCCGCTTCGGCGAGGAGACCGCCGCCCGGATTCTTGAAACGCCATACGACTGCCTGTTGGACGCCATCGACGGCGCCGCAAACAAGAGCCGCCTTATCGCGGGTTGCCGCGCCCGGCATATCCCCATTGTCACAAGCGGCGGCGCGGGAGGGCGCCGCGATCCAACCCGCGTGCGGATCGACGACCTCGCGTTCAGCAGCCATGACCGCCTCTTGGCCCAAGTCCGGGCCATCCTTCGGCAGGACTACGCTTTCCCTCGAGGGCATGCACCCTTCGGCGTGCCGTGCGTCCATTCCACCGAGCGGCCTGTGCCGGCACAGACACCTGATCCCGCCCGCCCGATATTCGGAACGGCGGTGTTCGTGACGGGGACGTTCGGATTCGCTCTTGCGAGCCTTGCTGTGAAACGGATTCTCGGGCCTTGAGGTCGCAGGGCGTTGGACACTATGCCTTGCGCCGGAGCAAGGAGTGCGGCGACAATGAATGTCGAGCACTCGTTTGGCCTCGCCCGATTCCGCGGTTGAAGCGGGACGTGGTTTTGGGGTATATGATCCGGTGCCTCTGGCGAAAGTGCTCATCAAGGAAACCGTCGTGACAATCCTCACTGGCAGCCAGCGGTTCAAGCACCTGTTGGCTGATCCGGTCAAGACCGCGGCGGCGTTTCGCCAGAGTGGGGACCCTTACGGCCTGGGCCTCAAAGGAGAGCGTCCGGAAAAGATTCTCGTCATCAACTGCGGCTCGTCATCGCTCAAGTACGCGTTCTTCGACACCGCGAGCGAAGCCGAGCCGGCGCGCGGTCTGATCGAACGGATTGGGGGGCAAGGCATGCGGCTGGTTCAGCAGGGACCGCGGGGTGAGGTGGCGCGCGAGCTTCCGCGGGGCGGGTACGAAGAGGCCTTCCAGGCGATGCTGGTCGAACTGACGGCGAAGGAAACGGGCGTGCTCCGGGAACCGTCGGAGATCACCGTGGTCGGCCATCGCGTCGTTCACGGCGGCGAACGATTCAGCGAAGGGGTGGTCATCGACGACGAAGTGCTGCGTGAAATTGAGACCCTGAACCCGCTGGCGCCGCTGCACAATCCGGTGAACCTGGCCGGTATTCAGGCGGCGCGGCGGATTTTCCCGGCCGTGCCTCATGTGGCGGTGTTCGACAGCGGGTTTCATCACACACTGGCATCCTATGCCTACTTGTATGGTCTGCCCTACGAGTACTACGAGAAGATGGGGGTCCGCCGTTACGGATTCCATGGGAGTTCACACGCCTACGTTTGTCTCCGCGCTGCGCAGCATCTGCAACGGCGGGTGAACGAACTGGAGATCGCCCGCGAGACCTTGCGCGC
Organism: Verrucomicrobia bacterium ADurb.Bin006; assembly: GCA_002071485.1. Taxonomy (GTDB): domain Bacteria; phylum Verrucomicrobiota; class Verrucomicrobiia; order Limisphaerales; family J093; genus MWFF01. Next base: position 29,587 of record MWFF01000190.1, read on the forward strand.
GTTGAATCGCTCCTACCTCACCCGCGTGATCGAGGCGCACCGGAACGACCCGATCCCCATCGAGGTTTCAGCGCATCACATCCACCTGGCCCAGGAGCACGTCGAGGCGCTCTTCGGCCAGGGCCATCGGCTGACCAGGCAAAGCGACCTTTCTCAGCCCGGGCAGTTTGCCTGCCGGGAACAGCTCGCGATTGTCGGACCGAAAGGGCGTGTCGAACGCGTGCGCGTGCTGGGTCCCATGCGCAAGGCCACCCAGGTCGAGATTTCGATGACCGAGCAATTCAAACTGGATCGAATTCAGAGCGAGGACTGAGGGCGACTTCCATGAACCGAACCTTGGAGGGGGCGTCGCCGCTCCGCACCGGTTCATGGTTCCCGTGCGCATTCAACCGTTGAATGTCAATGCTTGTCATGAACCTCGGGGGGTGCGCCTGCCTGCCCTGGTGGCCCTCGTCGGAACCGGGGAAAGGCTGTTCCCGCTCCTCCGGTTCACTGGGCGCTGAGCAGGTCGGGATCGACCAGGACGCTTTTCATGGCGCAGCCGGCGCAACGCCGGCCGGCTCAGGGACGGAACAGGAAGTTCTTGAATTGCCAGGGATCGCTCTGATCGGGCTGCGCCTGCGGGTTCTCGTCGAAGTAGACCCGGTGCCGCCGCAACGGGGTCCAGTCGGTGGGCTGCGAGACCAGTCGACCCAGGTAGGGGCGCGCCCAGCGGAGGACCTCCGAGTGCGGGAGGTCCTCGGGGAAGCAGACGCCGCGCCGCGGATTCTGAATGGCCCACAAGACGGCGGCCATGACTCCGGCGCCCACCTGCACGGCCGTGGCGTTCAAGTGCGGCAGCTTGCGCCGTGCCGCGCCGATGCTCAGCATGCTCCCGGTCCACCAGGACTGATAGCGATGCCCCATGATCAGTGCGCCGACGACGTCCATGCCCTCGACGATTTCGTCGGTGAGGATGCGCTGTTTGGGATGCAGCTCATAGTTGCGGCATCGCAGTTCGTGCAGCGAGACGATTGAGTCGTTGCACGGCATGTAGGCGTAGTGAACCGTCGGGCGGTAGACGGGCCGGCCGTTTTCGAGGACGGTCAAGGCGTGGGAGAGGCCGAACGACTCGCCATGTGTGACGATCATGCCCACGATTTCCTGGTCGGGCACCCAGGAGCGCACCCAGGTGTTGAGCCCCATCTGCGAGAGGATGATCTGGTTGGCGGTTCCATTCTCCGGCTTGGTCGAGAACGGCGGCAGCCATTTCTCGTGCGTGCCCCAGCCGATCTCGCTGGGAGAAATCGACTCCTCCCACATGCCTTCGACGCTCCAGGTGGCCACGAACTCGTCCGGACGCTTGGGACGCGCGGCACGCTGGGTGTCCCATTCGCTGCAATGAATGACCCGCACACCCAGCTCGCGCGCCAGCGCCGCGAAGTCGCCCGCTTTCATCAACCGCCTCAGCCGCGCGGCGTGACCTCGAGGGAGATCGGTTTCCCGCGCGACCTTGGCCCCGATGTCGAGCAGGCCCTGCTTGACGAAGTGCGAGACCAGGCCCGGATTGGCGCCGTGGTCGATCACCGCCGTCACGCCGTCACGCCACCGCGCCGTCAGCGGCAGGAGTTTCTGGTAGCGGGCGTAGAGCGATTTCTCGAGGGACGACTTGCTGTGCATGTCCGACGCTGGGTCCCACGATTCGAGCGACGCGTTGACGTAAAGCACCTCGTTGTTGTGCGCCCACTCGAGCATGTCGAAACAATCGATGCTCCAGGCCAGATCGACGATCAGGCCGCCCTGCCCCACGTGTGTGGACAACAGCCGCGGGAGGCTCAGCGGCGTGACGCGTTCGCGCACGAAGCGCAGCCCCTTGTTCATCCAGGGACGCAGCTCCTCCTCGCGGTCCGCAAAGTCGATCACGGTGATCTGCCGCAACGGAATGCGCAGATGATCGAGCAACATCGGCAGCGTGGCCTGGGCCACCACGCCGAAGCCAGTCATGAGAACTCTCGATTCGAAATCAGTCATGGCATCTCTCCGTCCGCCCCTGCGTTCGCAGCATTGTGACAGACAATCTCTTGAGCGTCAAACAATCGATCAGAAACCTGTCATTTTATCGCAACAAATCGATGAAGTGTGCGATGAAGTCCAATTCGACGTGTCCAGCGTTGTTTGCCGGCTGAGGGGGCGATAGAGTGCGGATATGCGCCACATCAAATCCGACACCCCAGGGCGGGAAGAAGACAGCGCCATTCCCGCGGAGGGCGATTCCAACGCATTGCACGTCGAGTTCGAACGGGTATTTGGACGGGACCGTCCGGACAACGCCGCGAGTTCCCGTCGCTTGGTTGGGCTCATCGAGACTCCCCTGGGACCGATGCTGGCCGCGGCGAGCGATCGGGCTATCTGCTGGCTCGAATTCGCTCGAATCCTCGAACCCCGAAACATGGTGCGATCAAGTCCGGTTTGGCCCTCACCCCTATCCCTTCCATTTCGCGAGAATTCGAAGGAGCGAGGCGCGGGAGGAGAGAGCTGGGAAGGCATTGGGATTGGCTTTGAGGCTAAGGATGGGGATCGGTCTGAGGGGCGCCTCGCTCGAGAATTCGAACGGATGCGCGTCGAAATGCAGCGCCGGTTCGGTGTTTGCATCGTGTGCGGGACAAATCCGGTGCTCGAGCGCCTGCGCGTCGAGGTGCGGGATTACTTTCGAGGCAAGGGCCGGACCTTCACCGTGCCCATCGAGTTGCGGGGCACGGAATTCCAGGAGCGTGTCTGGGAGGAGTTGCAGCGGATCCCTTACGGCGCGACAGCGAGCTACGAGGCCGTCGCGAAACGCATCGGCTTACCCACGGGCGCGCGGGCCGTCGCGCGGGCGAACGCTACGAATCGCCTCTGCCTGATCGTGCCCTGTCACCGCGTGATCGCCAAAAACGGCGCGCTCAGCGGATACAGCGGGGGCGTCTGGCGCAAACCGCTGCTTCTCGAATTGGAGCGGACGGGCCGGCTGCCGCAGAAGACCGCGCCGATCACGGGTTGCCAGGCGCGTCCGCCTGCTTCCGAGCCTTCTCGAGAACGCTGCTGATCGAGACCGGGCGGCCTTCCTGGCGCAGGCTCTCGTCGGCGGCTTCCATGAAAGCGTAAATCTCGATTGTATCCTGGGCGGACATGGGCGGCTTGCCTGTCCGGAAGAACTTCGCGATCTCGACCAGAAGCGGCTCGTAGCCTTCAAACGGGCCGGAGGGCGCGATGCCTTTCTCGCCGAAGACCAGCGCGCCGAAGCCGGTCTGTCCCCGCAGGATGCCACGGAAAGAGCCGACCCGTCCGTCGTTCCAGGTGCCGACGGCGATGTCGGCCGTCTCGCCCTTGACACGGCTGACGGTCTGACAGCCGGGTCCCATGATCGTGAAGAGGATCTCGCAGCCGTGAATGCCGTAGTAATAGAGGTCGGGGTGTCCGGGCAGGATGGACTGGTTGTTGCTGTACGCGTCGCAGCCCAGCACGCGGCCGACCTTGGCGTCCTTGGCCATGGCGGCGATGCCGGGGCTGTAACGCAGCGAGGAGTTCGAGAAGCAGGGCGTGCGGCTCGATTCGGCCGCGCGGAAGATTCGGATGATGTCGGCGAGCGTCGCCGCGACCGGCTTGTCGATGAACAGCGGTTTGCGGGCGGCAAAGACCGGACGCGCCTGCTCGAGGTGCGGGCGTCCGTCGATGCTCAGCAGCATGACGGCGTCCACGCGCCCGAGCATCGCCTCGATGGTGTCGCAAATCTCGACGCCCAAATCGCGCATGGCCGCGATGTTCTTCGCGATGTTGTCGTTGCTGAAGGGCACATCGGCGCTGAAGGCGGGCACGGCCGCCACCACCCGCATCTCCGAGATCGGGCGCGCCACATTGGGTCCGTGCATGATCTGCGTCCACGGCACCGCATGGGCGTCCAGGCCGATCATGCCGACCCGGATGGACGCGCCGGACGCCACACACGCGGTGGCGAGAGGGAGGGCGATCAGCAGAACGAGGCGGAGGAACCGCTGTCGTATGGGTTGGCGATAGTCAGGATTCATAATCGCGTAAAATAAGGACGGGGCGGCGGCTGCCGGTCATGACCGCCTGGGCCACCGAACCGAGGAGCGCCTTGGCGACCCGAGACCGTCCGCGGGAACTCATGCAGATCAGGCTGGCGCCGAACCGCTCGGCCGCCTGACAAATGGCCGTCGCGGGATTCGCATGGTCCACGACCTGCACGTGCGTGCGCAGCCCGAGCGCCTTCGCCTGGGGCGGGATGAGTTGGCGCAACCTGGCCGACAGACTGGACTCACGCGCCGCCCGTTGGGATTCGAGTTGTTCGGACTCGAGGCCGCGGCGCGCAAGCGGCGGCGCCACGTGCATGAGGCAGACTTCCCCACCCCGCCGAAGCGCGGCGTACGCATACGGGATCGCCTGATTCCCCAGAGTCGAAAAATCCGTCGGCACCAGCACACGCCGGACCTCGGGGATGGTCGGCGCGGGCGAATCCTCGGCGGCAGGCAAAGGGATACACGCCACACTCACGGGCGCCCGGTGCAGCACAGCCCGCGACACGGACCCGAGCCACAGGCGCTCGAGTCCGCGGCGCTGATTGGTCCCGACAACAATCAGATCGGCTGACTCGGCCTTGGCCAGGGCGACGAGTTCCGGGCCGGCGGGGCCCCAGCCATCGCCGATCCGAATCTGGACATTGGTTGTGCCCAGGATATCCCGGCATCGCTCCATCAGATCACGCTTGATGTACTTCGTGATTTCAGCCGCGTTGGCCGTGATGGCCCAATCGTCCCGCACACCCAGCCGCCAACTCTCCTCCGGCGCCCACGCCAGGTAAGCCACCGTGATTCGGCATCGGCCCGTTTGCTTGAGCGTGTCGACCCATTTCAACGCGGCGTCCGCGCTCGACGAAAAATCGTACCCCACCAGCACGCGCAACGCGCGTTTGCCGGCAGCCCATGCCGTGAACGGCTTGTCTCCCCGCGCCACGAGGGTCGGGATTGTCGAATTCTGCGCCAGCCGCTCGGCCACGCTGCCCACCAGCCAGCGGCTTGGCGGGAAATGGCCCAGCGACGACACGACCATGAGGCGCGCCTTCGACTCAGCCGCCACATCCAGCAGCACGGATGAAGGCGATCCGGACAGATGCCTGGTCCGCACCGTTGCGCCGAGTTTGCGGAGCCGCTCGGCTTCGGCGTTCAATTGCGCCCTTCCGCGTTCTTCGAGCGCCGCCACGGCGTCCGGCGATCGCGTGTCGATCCCGGCGCTGTCGCAGGCGTGGACCAGCGTCAGCGTCCCGCCGGCCCGGGCGGTGAGGATTGCGGCCACGGTGGCCGCCTCCGCCGCGTGGATCGAGAAATCCGTGCCACAAACTGTTGTCATGATCGCCTCGTCGGTTGCGCAGCCTCGAGCATGCGTCTCTCCTACTCTCTTTTCCGGCGCTTGGCCATAACGGAGTGCGCGCAGCGGAGTGCGCGGGTTCCTGCCATCCCCCCGGATCCCCCTCGATTCGCGTCCATTCGCGCGAGCCTGCCGGAGCCTCGGCGCAGGCAGGTCCATTCGCGGATGCCCTGTGACGAACGCATTGGGCGCATGAACCGGAAACGTTCAACGCTCAACGAAGGGCTTTGTTGGATCCTGGCGCGGGCGTCACTCACACCTTGGTCTTGAACTTCCGCAGATGTGAATGCTCGACCAGTTGATCGAGTGTCTTAAGCGTAAAGACCTTGCCCCGTGTGGCCAGCAGCATCTTCTTCATGTCCTCACGGCGAACACCAAAGCCCCGCCCGGCGATGCAAGCGATCACCTGATACTTCTGTTTGCCCCCAGCGGCGCCGCCCATGCTCAGCTCTCCAAGGTGCTGGATGCGCGTGACCTTGTCGCGGGCCGTGCCATCGTCCTCTGTGATCTTGGCTTCGATGATCACCTCCGGGTTAAACTCGTCTGGCACAATGAAGTCCGGGGCCTGATCGAATCCAGGAATGCGCTCGGCGCGTTTGGTCTTGCGGTAGCTGATGCCGTGTTTCGTGAGAACCTCTTCGATTGCACATTCCAGGTTGTCGCCCACCAGTTCACTCACGGAATCACGGTGGCCGGCAAACGGGCGGCCAAGGAACCGCTCGTAGAGGAGCATTGCATACGGCGCGCCCATCACAGCCAGGGCGCGGATGGTATCGAGTCCGCCTCCGGTGTCCGCCTTGTGAAGGCGGTGGATGCTGTGACTGTTCACGGCGGGGCAGCCTTCCTCCATCAGATCACACGCCGTTTCGACCAGAGCAACAAGGCGTTGTTTCGTTACACCGTCTGCACGCAGGGGTCGCAGCGGCTGGATCCGCACTTTGCGGTCCAGCGTTCGCACGAAGCTCTGGTTGACCGCGACGCCCTTTCGCTGACTGGTCAAGTAGGCCCACTCTGGCGGTGTGAAACCCAGGATTGATCGCAGAACGATCAGGCAGATTGGCTTGGTGGTAACAAGTTGAAGAAGTTCCTTTTGCGGGAGAACCGAGAAACCCATCGTGACCCTTTTCAGCGCCTCATAGCCGGCCTCGAACTGCGGGTAGTCAACAAATCCATCTCCCTTCGGCAGCACCAGGAACTCCGAGGCAAGACTGGAGAAGACCGCCGTAACGAACTCCTCAGGGTCGGCCAGAATCTCGGCGTAGCTGGCTTCAAAAGGATACTTCATGCACGCGCGTCCGGTAGGGCTGTGGCTCCTCGCTGGCCAGCCATTGTTGAGTTGCCTGAGCGCTGGTGAAGTCGGCACCGAGTTCTCTGAGGACCGCTTCGACTCCGCCAAAGTCCTCGATCCACTTCGAGACGGCCTCCTTGCGCGATCTGGCGGGTCGGGTCAACTTCCAGCCTTTCCGCAGGTTCCAGACCGCGAGACGAATCAAGTGGCCGAACGCAATGCAGCGGGTGTCTCCTTGCGTCGCCTTGACTCCGCCGCCTGCCAATAGCCTCAGATCTTCGCGAACCACTTGAGCAAGGGCCGCGGGATTAGCCGACAGCCAGCGACGGGGAACTTTCCCGGTGGATCGGCAGACGAACACGGTGTCAATGATGGAGGAACTGGTGCCGTTGATGTGTATCGAGGCCCCCATTTCGGCGGGGCACGGAAGAGAGGCGGAACAGACCAACCCCGAATCAAGCATTGCCACGGCGACCGGGTAATAGGCATCCAAGCGGTTGTGGTGGTAGGTGAACGCAAGGGGTGACCCGGGCTTCAACGCGCTCGCCATCTTCTGAAACACACGTGACATTCCCTCGGTAAAATGTTCGAGCGTGCGCCCCATGTTGTCATTGCCCGTCAACTCGTTGGCGTGGCGGGTGGTCAGCGGTGCGAATTCGGGGTGATCAGCAAGGGCCAGCCTGCGCAGCCACACGTAGCAGAAGTCCATCAACTCGGCATATTGAACGTTCCTAAAGTAAGGCGGGTCAGTGAAGATGGCGTCGAACTTCATGCCCTCGAGGCTGACTACCGTGGCATCAGCACGTTCCAGCCTCACCTGTTTGGTTTGGGTTTGACCCGCTCGGTGCCGGCGGTCGCCGATCCATTCGCCGTCAATGGGGACCTGGACCTTTCGATGACCCAGATGCCGGACTTCAAAAGGGTGTTGGCAGTATGCCTTGGCCCTGGCGAATTTCTCGGTGATGTTCAGCCAGCCCCCACTGCCCACGGTGGCGGTCCTTCCGGCGACGCCGAGGAGATTCGATTCGCACTGAATCAGGCCGACGGGGAATCCGTGGACAGAGAAGACATCCAGAGACTTCAACGCCATCGTGTCGTACCGGCAGAGCATGTTCTGGTACCGGATCAGGTCGGAGAGGTTTGTGGCCAGCGCCTCAGCGATCTGAGGGCTCCGGTGCTGGCGAATCAAACGGCAGCTCAGTTCCAAGCCGAGCAGTTGTCGCGCATTGAACATCTCCCGATAGAAGCGATAGCCCCAGCGGTGCAGCCGATCCGTCTCGTCCCCAGCCGGTATCTCTTCTTCGGGGATAAAAGTCGAACGTAGCGCGTCAAAGCACGCCTGAGCCTCATTGTACTGCCGCAGGTCGTCGGCTGACGGATTCTTGAAAAAGCGGCCTGAGTGGCTGTTCCGGCAATGCTCGCAATGGTACTCGATGGCAAACATCCGGTGGGTGGGCGGACCAGACGCTGGACGAGGATACGCGTTGAGCGCACCGCAATGCTCGCATTTAGACCGGTTCCGACGAGCCGTGAACTCGATGGAGAACGCGGTCCTGCAATGTGGGCAGTCGCCCGGATCCTTGCGTGACTTGCTCTCGTAGAGTTGCCCGCATGCGCGGCAAACGAAGACGTTTGCAGGATGCCTGGCATCTTCGGCGAGCAGATAATTGGGGAACAGATCAACCAGCGTTCCGCAGCCCTGGCACGTCAGAGACTTAACCCAGAGGAAGTATTTGACGTGGGCGTCTTCGCTCCCGCACGTCTCGCACTGGGTCTTGTAGAACCTGCTGACGTCGTTCAGCAACGCACCACGAAGCACGCGAGCAGCCTGAAGGTACTCCTCCAAGTTCAGTTCTCCGATCTCCTGTCGGACGATCCACCAAGCCATTGGATTGATATCGAAGCCGGTTACCGCGCACCCGACGCGATTCGCCTCGATCAGGGTGGTGCCTCCACCCATGAAAGGATCGAGGATTCTGAGGTCCGGGAGGGACTGGCCCCTGTAGAACGTCTGGCGAAGGGGCGCATCGAGGAACTCCGACAGAAGCAGACCCCGAAACAAGGTCCCCGGGCGTCGAGCGAACCATTTGTGGACTGCCACGACGGGGCGGTAATTCTGCTGGATTTGCTTCTCACGCAAAGCCAGGTCAGCCACGAATGGCACATCGAAGTCGCGCTCGATCATGAGCATGGAGCCTGACACAGCAGGCGGCGTATGCAACGTGCAAGTTGGTTCAGACGCGCCTCGAGCGGAACTGATGCGGATTGGTAAGACGGCTCAGGAAGGCGCGGGGCGTGACGATTTCAATGCCGAAAGGTCCACCAAGGGACAGCAGGTCCGGATCGCGAGAGACGATGAAGCCGGCTCTCGCCGCCAACGCGGCGGCGAGGTATGGATCGTCTTTGGCATCCCGGCTGCGCTGCTTGCCCAACGGCGCCGGCGTCACCAGGCCTGTCATGCGAATGAGCCAATCCAGGGTCGGCCACGGATCGCGCCGGAACCTGGCGCCTTCCCCTGCCGTGTGTCCGAGCGCTGTGCGCCACTCGTCGACGATCAAGGCACTCGCCGCGGATCGAAACCGACGCTTGGCCGGATAGACCAGGCACAAGTGCGATTCCGCTCCCCAACCGCACGCGCCAATCACAACGCTGGCGTCAAGAACGGCAACCGTCTTCAACGCTTGGCCTCTCTTGCGACCTCTGCCCGAAGCTGGGTCCTCGCCGTTCCGGATTGAACCGCACAGGCATAGCGCGGCGGAGCCGCAAACCAAGGGTGGAGGGCTGCTGTTTTTCGTTGGCATTGGGGCGCGGCCTGCTGGCATGATCCGGCCAGGCAGCCGCTGGATCAGGAATCGGAATCCGGGATGCCGCGCCTTGCTGAGGCGCGCGGGGAACCACGAAGAATCATGAAAGCACAGTCTGTCGAACGCGCGTACGCACTGGCCCGCGAACGCTATGCCGAACTGGGGATTGACACCGCGCAGGCCATCAGACGCCTGGCACGCATCCCCCTGTCGATTCATTGCTGGCAGGGTGACGACGTGGGCGGATTCGAAACGGCCGGGGGCACGCTCGGAGACGGCCTGGCGGTCACGGGGAATTACCCGGGCAAAGCGCGTACCGCCGATCAATTGCGGGCGGATTTCGAGAAAGCCCTGGCGCTGGTCCCCGGCACGCACCGATTCAATCTGCACGCCTGCTATGCGGAGATGGGCGCGCGGCGTGTCGAGCGCGACGCGCTCAGCGCCGCGCAGTTCAAGAACTGGATCGCCTGGGCCAAGGCGCGCAAGATCGCCCTCGACTTCAACCAGACCTATTTCTCGCATCCGAAGGTGGACGGCGGGATGACGCTGACGCATCCGGACAAAGGGATCCGGCGGTTCTGGATCGAGCACGGAATCCGGTGTCGCGAGATCGGGGCGGCGTTCGGGAAAGCGCTCGGAAAGACCTGCCTCACCAACCTCTGGATTCCGGACGGCATGAAGGACACGCCGGCGGACCGGCGTGGGCCGCGGCAACGGCTGGCGGAATCGCTCGATGCCATTTTCGCGCGCAAGATCAACCCGGTCTACAATGTCGATACGGTCGAACCCAAGCTTTTCGGGATTGGGGCCGAGAGCTACACGCCCGGTTCGCACGAGTTCTACCTGGGCTACGCGGTCAGCCGCAAGGTGCTCCTCACCCTCGATGCCGGCCATTACCACCCGACCGAGGGGATTGCAGACAAGATCTCGTCGGCGCTCTGTTTCCTTCCCGAGATAGCCCTGCACGTCAGCCGCGGCGTGCGCTGGGACAGCGACCACGTCGTCACGCTGACCGACGATCTCGAGGCGATCGCGCAGGAGATCGTCTGGGGCGGCTACGTGGACCGGGTGCACATCGGCCTGGACTACTTCGATGCGAGCATCAACCGGGTGGCGGCCTGGGTGATCGGCATGCGCAACATGCGCCGGGCGTTGTTGCTCGCCATGCTCGCGCCGATCGCGGCGCTCAAGCGGGCCGAGCTCGAGCGCGATTACACCAGCCGGCTCGCCCTGATGGAGGAGGCCAAGTCGCTGCCGTTCGGCGCGGTATGGGACTACGCGTGCTTGCAGGCGGACGTGCCGGCGGGTGAAGCGTGGCTGGCCGAGGTCAAGCGGTACGAAGCCGACGTGCTCTCGAAACGCTGACATGGGAATCTCACGCCTGGACAGGCATATGCATTTCCGGGTCTGAGCCTACGCAATTCACGAGCGCAACTGGCGTGAGCGAGGAGACCTCAGGCGGGACCGGCGGCGAGTTCGAGCGGGAACCGGTGCCCGAGAAGGCGCGCAAGGGTTCGAGCGCGTTCTGGGGGATGTATGCCAGCGAGCACACGGCCGGCACCGAGTTCATGATCGGACCGCTGTTTGTGGCTTGGGGCGCCAGCGCCTTCGACATGGTCTTCGGCCTCCTGTTGGGCAATCTGTTGGCGGTCCTGACGTGGCGGTTCCTGACCGCGGAGATCGCCACCGCCAGGCGGCTGACCCTCTATTACCAGCTCGAGAGAATCTGCGGACGCAATCTGGTCGTCCTCTACAACCTGTTCAACGGCATCCTGTTCTGTTTCCTGGCAGGCGCCATGGTCACGGTCTCGGCCACGGCCGTGGGCGTGCCTTTGGGCGAGAGCGTGAGGATGCCGACATTCGAGCAGACCTGGCCAACGGGCGTTGTGTGGTGCCTGCTCTGCATGGCGATCGGCACGGCGATGACGTTCGTCGCGGTGCGCGGATACGGGTTTGTGGCGCGCGTGGGGCATTTGGCGGCGCCCTGGATGTTGCTTGTCTTTGTGGCTTGCGGCGTGGTGATGCTGGCCAAGCTCGGGTCGACCAATCTCTTCGAGCTGATCGACCCGCCTGAGGGCGCTCCGCGGCGAATCGGCTTCTGGGGCATCGTCTTCTTCGCCTGGTTCTGCAACGCAGCTGTGCATCTCGGGATGTCCGATCTCTCGATCCTGCGCTTCGCCCGCAAGCCGTCGTATGGCTGGGCCTCGGCGGCGGGCATGTTCCTCGGCCATTACGTCGCCTGGATTTGCGCGGCCCTCCTGCTCGTCTACTGGGTGCGCCAGTTCGGCGTCGACCCGCAAAAAGGGGCGATGCCCGGTCCGATGGTGTTCGACGCGGTGGGTGTGGCCGGCTTGCTCTGCGTCGCCGTGGCGGGGTGGACCACGGCGAACCCGACGATCTACCGGGCCGGGCTGGCGTTTCAGGGGATGTTCCCCAGGATGACCCGGACAACCGCCACGATCATCGCCGGCGCCTTCTGCACCGTCGCCGGGGTGTTCCCGGCGGTGGCGATGAAGCTCCTGGATTTCGTGGGGTTGTACGGCACGATCCTGGCCCCAGTTGGGGCGGTGATTGTCGTGGATCACTTCCTGGCCAGACGACTGGGCCTGGCCACCAACTATGCGGAGCGGCATGGGATTCGTTTCAACGTCGCCGTTCTGCTGGCCTGGGCGATCCCGGTGGCGATCGGCCTGGCGATCTACAGGACGCAGCACATCAATTCGTTCATGCTGCCGCTCCCCTGCTGGGTTGCCTGCGGCGCCCTTTACATCCTGTTCACGAAACTGATGAACAGGCGGGCGGGATTGGGCCTTTCGAGCAGCCCGTCCTGTCGTTAATCGACGAATGAAAACGCTTGCCAAAATCCTGGCCCCGCTGGCCCTCGCGGCCACGGTCGTGCCGCCTCTGCTCTTCCTGTTCAAAGCGATGGGGGAAGGGCCGATGAAGGCCACGATGCTGGGAGCCGCTGTCGTCTGGTTCGCATTCTCTCCTCACTGGATGAAAGGCGGTTCCCAATGAATGCAAATCCGTTCCTGGGCGTGGTTTTCCACTGGCTGGGCGGCCTGGCGTCCGGCAGCTTCTACGTCCCGTACCGCTTCGTCCGCAAATGGTCGTGGGAGGTCTACTGGCTGGTGGGCGGTTTCTTCTCGTGGATTATTGCGCCCTGGATTCTGGCGTCGCTCAAGACCAACGATCTGGTGACCGTCTTGTCCTCGGCGTCGGCGGGGACACTTGGCTGGGCCTATTTCTGGGGCGCGATGTGGGGGTTGGGCGGGCTCACGTTTGGACTCACGATGCGGTACCTGGGCATGTCACTGGGCATGGGGGTGGCGCTCGGGTATTGCGCGGCGTTTGGCACGCTGATGCCGCCGATCTTTCATGGCGAGTTCGTGCCCAAGATTCTCGGGACGGTTTCGGGGCAGGTCATTCTGGTCGGCGTGGGCATCTGCCTTCTGGGCATCGCCGTCGCCGGCATGGCGGGCATGTCGAAGGAACGCGAGATGTCCTACGAACAGAAGCGCGCGACCATCAAGGAGTTCAATTTCGTGAAGGGCATTCTCATGGCGACCTTCTCGGGGGTGATGAGCGCCTGCTTCGCCTATGGCCTGGACGCCGCCACGCCGATCGCCGACCTGTCGCGCCGGCACGGAACACCGGAACTCTGGACCGGTCTGCCCAAACTCTGCGTTGTCCTGCTGGGCGGGTTCACTTCCAACTTCATCTGGTGCGCTTACCTGAACGTGCGCAACCGGACGGGCTACCAGTACTTCAGCCCGACGCTGCGCGAGGAGCACGTCGAGAGCCCGGCAAAGACCGTCTGCGGCCCGGTTGCGCCCGGCGCCAGCGCCGTCCCGAGGCTGAGCAACTACTTCTTCAGCGCCCTGGCGGGGACGACCTGGTACATGCAGTTCTTTTTCTACACCATGGGCGAGACGCAGATGGGCGATTACAAGTTTTCGAGTTGGACCCTGCACATGGCCAGCATCATCATCTTCAGTTCGCTCTGGGGCATCGCTCTGAAGGAGTGGAAGGGTTCGAGCGGGTTCACCAAGACCCTGTTGTTTCTCGGTCTCCTGATGTTGATCTTCTCGACCGTTGTGGTCGGGCTCGGCAACTACCTCGGCGTCGCCCCTGCAAGCCCTTGAGCAATCCTATGAGCACTGCGTATCACGTGGTCGTCTGCGCCAGCCTGGTGCCCGACCCGCTCCAAACCCTCGAACCGGTCGCCGGGCCCGCCGGACCCGCGCTGAAGAACGAGGCGATGCTCCCATTCGTCCTGGACCCTTGGGCCGCACACGCCCTCTACGAGGCGGCGCACCTCGCCAAGAACCGGCCAGGCACCAAGGTCTGGCTCGTCAGCCTCGGCCCGAAACCAAAGCTGCAACAGGTCATGATGACCGTCGCCCAAAAGGTGCCGTTCGAGTTCGTGCCCCTGGACGGCTCGGCCAGCGGGTTCGCCGAAGCCTCGGCCGTCGCCGCAGCACTCGCCGAAGGCATCCAGGCCATTCCCGGACTCGACCGTTCGAAGCTGCTCGTGTTTGGCGGATGGGAATCCGCGTCCCGCGGGGCCGGCGTGACGTTGTCGATGGTCGGCGAACGTCTTGGCATCATCGACCAATTCCAGGGCGTCGATGAACTCAAGATTCAGGATGACGGGGCCTTCGAGGTGGTCGAGCGGCTTGAAGGCGGACAGCACCAGATTTCGCGTTGTGCCGGCCCGCCCGCCCTCTTCGGCTGGGCCACGGGCCATCTCCCCGAGCCGAAGAACAATCCGCAGATTGGCATGATCAACATGCGCACGCTGATGCCCGCCCTCCAAAAGGCCAAGCCGATTCAACTGGCGGACGCGGGGCTCAGCTTCGACAGCGTTGTTTTGCCGAAACAATTGCGCGAAACGCGCATCGTCAAGGACGCCTCCGCGGAGGACGTCGCCAGAGAGATTGTCGATTGGATTTCGAAGTGAGGTGCATCATGGAGACTATCCTGTTTCTTGCGGCCACCGAGCCTGACGGCTCACTCGCCCCAGCCGCTCTCGAGGCGCTGGGCGCTGCGCGTTCGCTCGCTGCCGCCTTGGCCGGCTGTAGCCTGACGGTCGGCCTTCAGGGGCCATCGGTCCAAACAGCCGCCGATCGGATCGCCGGGTGCGGCGCAACGCGGTTCCTGGGTGTGGCCGGCCCGGACTTCGGGTCGGCCCGTTATGCGAGCGACGCGCTGGCGGCCGAGGCGCTTGTCCGCGCCAGCCAGGCCACGGTGGTCGTCGCGCCGGGCACTAGCCGCTTGTCGCGCTGCCTGCCTGGCGTCGCTCAACGCACCGGAGGACAGGCGGACACCCATGTCACCGCCCTGGGCGCCCGCGAGAGCCGACCTTTCGTGAACCGCTGGTACTATCGGCAGCGCATGGAGGCTGTCGTCCAGCGGACCCAACGACCCTGGATTGTCCTCATCGATCCCGGCAGCCAGTCGCCCTGGGACGGCCCGCCGGGCGGCGCTGTCGCGGTCGAGATGATCGACGTGACCCTGCCCGAGGCCGCCCGAAAAACGAGCGTCGTCGGAGTCCGGGCGCCGGCGGCCGATGCCCAGACCATCCGGCCGGACGCCGACCTTCTGTTCGTCGCCGGTGCGGGCTGGACCAAGAAACAGGCCGACGGCCAGGCGCGCGTGGTCGAGGCGGAACAGATCATCCTCGAGTTTCTCAAGCGCAGCCGCGCCTCGCTAGGCAGCACCAAGTCGTTGGTCGATCTGGGCGGCGAGGGCCAGACCGTCCTGTCGTTTCTCTCGCACCTGAACCAGATTGGCCAGACGGGCGCGACGCCACGGCATCCCAAGGGGCTCTCGACCTGCTGTCACGGCGAGGAACCCCACACCGTCGGCTGGCGTTTCATCAACGAGCGCCGGGCCATCAGCCTCGATCCGAACTGCGGGTGGGCGCGGGGCAAGGCCGACGTGCTTTATGTTGCCGACGCCTTTGCCGTGATGCGAGAGGTCAACCGCCTGTTGGCGGCCAATGCCTGAAAACCCGAGGACGTGAAGCGCGCCATGCGCCTTTGCGTTGTGTTCAATCCGACCGCGCGCGGCAACAATGCCAAGCGCTTCCGTCGACGACTCGAGGCCCGGGCGCGCGACTGTGTCCTGATGCCGACCACCGGTCCTGGAGCGGCCGTCGATCTGGCTGCCGAGGCCGTGCGCCAGGGATTTGACACCGTGGTCGCGGCGGGCGGCGACGGAACGGTCAACGAAGTGCTCAATGGCATCGCCGGCGTGGAACACGGCCTCGAACGGACGCGCCTGGGCATCCTGCCGCTGGGGACCATGAATGTCTTCGCACGGGAACTGGGCTTGCCGTTGAACCCCGACGCCGCCTGGTGTCTGCTCCGCGAGAGCAATGAAACCGCTATCGACCTGCCCTGGGCGGAATTCGAGGTCGAGGGGCGAACAACCCGTCGCTGCTTCGCACAACTCGCCGGGGCGGGTCTGGACTCGCGCGCCATCGGGCTTGTCGACTGGACCTGGAAGACGCGGATCGGTTCTTTGGCCTATGGGATCGCCGGTTTGCGGGCAATGCGGGGCCCTCAACCGCTGGTGACAGTGACGCTTCCGGACGGCACGACATCGAGCGGGGAGTTGGTGCTGGTGGGCAACGGGACCCTCTACGGCGGGTGTGTGACGATGTTCCCTGGCGCCAGTCTGCGCGACGGCCAACTCGCGATTCGGGTGCTGCCCCGGATCGGAGTCGTCACCATGGCCAGGTTCGCCCTCTCCTGGCTGTTCCGGGGCGGATTCGCCGTGCCGGGCGAACGGCATCTGCGTGCGGACCGGTTCACGCTCACAAGCGGCGAGGCCGTTCCGTTTCAGGTGGACGGCGACAATGCTGGTCCGCTCCCGGCCCGCTTCTCGGTCCGTCCGCGCGCTCTTCGAGTGGTCGCGCCTTGAAGCCCCGCGATGGGCATCGGACGACTCGCTCTCCAGATGGCAAGCACAGCCTCTTGCTCACCCCGCGTCCGCCCCGGCGCTTGGGTGCGGTGGGTCTGCTCAAGGCCATGCGCCAATGCCCGCACGATTTCCCTGCCATGCGCGGTTCGAGCTACGACGCCATTCTCGAACCTGCCGTAAAAGGCGCCCGCAAGGAAAACGGCCCATGGCTGCTGCTGTGCCTGTCCACTTCGCCATGCTATGGCTTGTCCTCACCGGGGCGCCCGATCGGGACCGCCGCGCTTGTCGCTGATGCGGAAGAAATCAAAGTCCGCGAAGCCCCCGGGCGCTTTGGTCGCGTAGCAAAACAACCCAAACCGGTAGCCCATGAAATGGGGAATCGTGTAGCTCATTTTCAACTCGTTTCCAATCGCCGTCCACGATGTGCCGTCGAGGCTGTAACAGAACCGCGCCGTGTCGGTCCGGTTCCGGAAATCGCACTCCGTCTTCAGGAACACCGTTTGCGAAGGCACAGCGACGCGCTCGATCTCGATCGGCGCATTGGACTGGGCGTTGACCATGACGACGAAGGTGGCGCCGGCTTCCGACGTCAGGCCCACGAATCCGTAGCGATGCTGCAACAGGGCCAGCCCCGCATAGTCGCCATCCTTGATGTTGCGCGCGTCGACCGAGGTCGTGCCTGAACACGCGGGGCCGATGGTCCGTTGGGTAAGGGTGTTTCGCGCGGCGAGGAGATGGGCGTCAGTGCGGCCCGTGGTCAGGCGGAGGAAGCCCGGGCGTTGGGAGACCGACCAGAGCGTGTTGTCGGGATTGTGGTTCCACTGCCAGACCAGCGGCAAAGCTGGTTCACCCGCTGCGCGATCGAATTCATCCGAAGCCACGATGCCGGGAATGAGCCCCCGGCTCGGGGGCAGGTCCAACCGGTCCGGCGCCTTGCCTTCGATGCCGAATACCGGCCAGCCATCTTTCCATTGGACGGGGACGAGGTAGGGGATTCGGCCGACGGCCCCGAAATCCCGGAACAGGTAGGCGAACCAGTCGCCGCCAGGCGTGTCGATGAGGCTGCCCTGCGCGACGCCCTTGTCCTGCAGCGCAACGCGGCCCACGTAGGGGCCGGCGATGGTGTTGGCGCGGTGGACGATGACGGTTCGCATTCCGCCGCGCGGCCAGACGATGTTGAACAGGTAGTAGGTGTTGTTGACCTTCAGGAGTTGGGAGCCTTCCGCCGGAAGGCCGATGGCGGCGCCGGCGACGGCGCTGGCGTTTGTGACGACCACCTGGTTGAAGCCACCCTGCTTCAAACCCGAGAAATCCGGGTTCAACTCGACAAGCCGGAGATCGCCGCCGCCGTAGAGCATGTAGACGCGGCCGTCATCGTCGAAGAAGAGCGAGTGGTCGTGAAGCATCGGTCTGAACGAAGTCGCCTTCCACGGCCCTTTCTCGATGTCCGGCGTGGTGTAGACGTGGGTCTTGCCGGTGGTTTGGGAGAACGTGGTGACCACATAGGTGCCGTCGTGGTGCCGGATGCTGCTGGCCCAGGAACCGCCGCCATAGGCGCTCTTGCCGTTGTTGAGATTCAGCGCGTCAACGTCCTCGAGCGTGTCGTAGGCGTAGCTGACCAGCGTCCAGTTCACGAGGTCTTTGGACTTCATGATGGGCAGCCCCGGACTCATGTGCATGGTCGTGCTGCTCATGTAGTAGGTGTCGCCCACGCGTATCATCGCCATGTCCGGCACGTCCGCATGGATAATGGGATTCCGGGCGAAAGCTTCCGGATCCCCTGCGGGCGCTCGAGGCGCGGCGAGACACCCGCACACCAGCGCGAACACCGCGGGCGAGAACACTCGCTGACTCATCGCATCACAAGATTGGTGAGTTCCTCGAATCAGTTGGACGTGATCGTGACGTCGTCGAGGTACCAGCCCTCAAGCAGATTGAAGGCGTCGGTCTGAAGCAGGAACTCGAGTCGGATCTTGCGTCCGACCGCTTCTCCGACCAGACGGACCTGCCGAATCTGCCAGCCGCCCGAAGTGCCGGCGTTGACATAGACCGCGTCGCTCACCGTGGCCAGGGTCGAGGCATCGAGAACGTTGATCATGACCTGATGGGCCTGCTGTTCGACCGGCACGCCGGCAAGGAAATCGAGGTTGAGCCACTCGGCGAATCGCAACGTGGCGGAGCTGACGCCCGTGAGATCGATCTCCGGCGACTGGAGCCAGCAGTAGGAGTATGCGCCCACATTCCGGTTCAGACCGGTGCCATACACGTTTGCCCCGCTGTAAGCCGCGGTCGGGCCAACCGTGGGCGCGCCGCGTTCCCAGCGGTCCTCGTTGCCCGCATGAGTCCAACCCGGCACAGCCTGCTCGAAGTCGTCGAAAAAGAGCGGCGGCGGCGGCAGGGCGACGGCCCGGAAAAAGCCGGCTGGGGCGGTTCCGACGGGGATCGAGGCGGAGAAGAGCCCCTGGCCGAGATCGACGAATGTGAGGTTCGGCACGACGAGCCAGGCGGGATCGGACAGGGCGGCTTTGGACTCGATCTGTGCGGGGCGATTGTTGAAGGGCGTGTAGAACTCGAGGGCGACGGCCTCAGCCGCCGGTTTGATCGCCGTGATGGTCAGCGGTCTGAACTCCTGATTGAGAGGCTTGCCCTGCTGGCCGTTGACATAGATGCCGAGAATGTCGCTGGGGCTCAGGGCGCACTGCCAGATCCCCAGGTCATCGATGCTGCCGACGTAGGGACGATTGATGGTCAGACCGGCGGCGTAGTTGCCGATAACCAGCGGGTCGGCGGTGAGTTCGCCAAGGCGCCCGGAAAGGAGCGCGCCGAGCGGCTCGCCATTCCGATACCACTGAACGGTCCCCCCCCGATACACATAGGCGAAGTGGGTCCAGATGCCGAGTTCCCACGATTGCGCCGGGCCGTCGTAGGGAGCCTTGCCAATCCCGTAGGTGCGCACAACGCCGCCGGGCAGGAGCACAAAGTCGAAGTTGGTGCCCTTGCGGATGACCCGATCGTGGTTGGCCGGGGACATGCCGTCCACCTTGAGCCAAACGCTGACCGTGGCCTCGGTGGTCAGATCGAGCATCGGATCATGCCCGACAACGATGTAGTCGTCCGATCCGTCGAATCGGAAGGCGCCGCCGATGGGCCCGGCGATGCGCGACGCGTCGTCCATGTTGACCAATTGGCCATGGAAGTTGTTGCCGCTCGAATCGGTGAGCGTGGTTCCAGGGCCGTCATCGAACGTGTAATACGCCACGAGCCCGCTGGTGATCGCATCGAGCGCCTCGACTTCGAGCAGAGCGGCCTCGCTGGTCGTCATCCCCTCGCTGTTGGTGACGCGAACCGCATAGCCCCCGGCATCGGCGGGCTGGAGCCGATTCAGGGTCAGAGTGTTTTGCACCGCGCCGGCGATCGGGATGCCGTTCTTGAGCCACTGGTACTCAAGCGGGCGTTTCCCCGTGACAAAGACCTCGAACATGGCGGTCGTCCCCTCGATCCGCTTCTGCCCGGCAGGTTGTTGCACGATGACCGGCACGCCGACGACATCCTGCCCCGCCAGTTCCAGAATCTCGGCCTCCGAGAGCGGGCGCGACCAGATTCCCAACTCGTCCAAACGCCCTTCGAGTCGGCTGGCGCTCGTCACGGTGGCAAGGTCGTCATAGGCGCCGATGACAAGGCCGGCCTCGGCGGGCGGCCCGAGAGTGCCGGGGACGGGATCGCCCACGCGGAATCCGTTGCGGAAGAAACTGACAGTGTTGTTGCGGTAGAGGACCACCCAGTGCTGCCACTGATCGAGGGCGACCGATCCCTGCGGCGCGTTCACCTCGAAGGCGCTCCGCACGACCCCGCCGGCGTCGGCTCCCCTGCCCGCGCGGCTGACCAGGGTCTGCACAACCGTGCCCGGGTCGTTGATGAGACGAATGCCGAACTGATCGGCTTTGCGCAGAATGTAAGAAGCGCTGCGTGTGTAGACGCCCACATCCTCAGGCACGCCCCAGCCGAGCGGGTGAATCCAAAAGGCAAAAGTCGCCTCGCCCTGGACCTGGCTGAGCGACTGGCTTTGCGGGACGGAGACCAGGCTGGCGACGCCGTCGAAGCTGAGACTGCCGTTGACCCGGCCGGCGCTCCAGTGGGACGTCTCATCCCAGTACCCGGACAACTGGCCGTTGTTGCCATTGCCGGAGGCGTCGGAAGCCGTCAACCCGGACGTTTCATTGAAGTGCATCGAGAGGACGCGCGCGGTTTGCAGGCCTTCGACGGAGCGGACTTCGAGGCTGGCGGACTGGCTCTTGGCGGTTCCGATGTCGTTGCTGACCTCGACCCGGTAGAGCCCGGCGTCGGCGGGCGTCGCGTATTCGACAACCAGGGTTTCGGCCGTCTGGGTGCGGAGTGGCTGATCGTTGCGGTACCAGAGGTAGCGCAGAGGATTCTGGCCCGCGGCGCTTACCGAGAAAGTGGCCGTACCGCCGGCGTACACGCTCTGGGCCTGGGGCTGGCCGGTGACGGTCGGCGCCCCCACGCGGGCGGCGACCTGCAGAATCTCCTCCGCGGTGAGCGGGCGGTTCCAGATCAGCACCTGGTCGATGGTCCCGTTGAAGACTCGATTGAGATCATCGCCCCCGATCACCAGAGCGAGATCCGTCACGTCGATCGGCGCCGCCACGGCCCGCCTGCCTTTGAGGGCGCCATCCAGATAAACGAGGGCCTCGGTTCCCGTGAACACGCCGGCGACGTGATACCACGTGTCTGCCGACAAGGCGTCGACGATGCCGACGGTCTGATTGACGGTCCCTTTCTTCAACAGGAAGTTCATGCCGCCGCCTTCGGTCGCCACGCCCTGGAGAAGAAAGAACATGTTGCCTTTCTCGAGCAGGGCGTAGGTGCTCGCGTTCGACGCCAGCGGAACGTTGGACCTGAACCAGGCCGACACTGTGAATCCGTTGGCCAAATCCGCCGCAATGCTCGCATGGCTTGGCACAACCAGGCGGTTCGATGTCGCGCCGGTGAAGGCGAGGCCGCCGCCGAATCGCCCCGCCACCCATTGCGCGTCGTCGGTGTAATTGTCCAGAGTGCCGTGATTCGCGTTCGGTCCCGATGTGTCGTGGGCGATGGCTCCGCTGCCCTCCTCGAAGTCCCAACGCGCCACAAGACCGTCCAGCGGGATTGTCTGCGCCGCGAGCCTCGAGGTCACGCTCAGCCCGCAACCAGCCAGGAGTGCGCCCAAGACCAGACGCCGCATCGGTTGACGTGTGCTTTTCATAGTGTCGCTTAATGTGTGTTGACGAAACAACCCCTGTTCCCGCCTCGCTGTCGGCGTCGGTGAGCATCAGTGTCACCGAGCGAACACCCAGGACGGGTGAGCTGTTCACGTTACGGAACGTCACGGCGCGCCAGAGATGGGAGTGGCCTCGCATCTGACCCGGCGGCACTCTCGCAAAAATTGGAATGAATTGTTGCACAGACCTCAGTCGCGCGGCCGCCCATAATACTGGCGGATGGCCTCGATCGCGGCGTCCGGGAAGTCGGTGGCGAAACTGGCGCAGCCCAGATCGAGCAGACGGTGAAAGACTCGGAGATCATTCTGGCCCCACGGCAGGGTCTGAAACAGTATGCCGTGCTCGCGCAGTTCGCGTCCGGTCTCGCGCAGAAAAGCCTCGCTCGGGAAGAAGACACCTTCGGGGCTGGTGTTGACATGAATCTGGAGCTGATCGATGCCGGCGAAACGGACGGCGCGCAGGGCTTCGAGGCGTTGGGCGAGCCGGGCCTGCGGGTCGGCCGTCGGATCCGTCGAAGGGCTCGTCCAGTTGCGCGGACCGCCCATCCAGTGGAGTGTCCGCGACCTGGGGGCGAGCTGGCGCCAGAGCTTGAGTTCGTCGTGCTTCGTGCTGGCAAGGATCAACTGGCGATGCACCTCGATGGTCTCGGCGGCAAGCCGCCTGAAATCGACTCTCTTGATGTCGATGTAGAGGGCCCGGTGCGGATGGGCTTTGAGCCGTTGGACCATCTCGGCCAGGCTGATCATCCGTTGTCCTTTGAATTTGCTGTCTCGAAAACCGCCGACATCGAGCTGCCTGGCCTCCTCGAATGTGAGATCCTCAACGCCCTTCCTCTTCAGTTCCTCCGGCGCGTCGGGCAGGATTCGCGCGAAGCTCGCATCGTGGAACGAGACGATCACGCCGTCCTTGGTCTGCCGCAGATCGGCTTCCGGGATGCAGCCCAGTTTCCACCCCAGCTCGAAGGCTTCGAGCGAGCCTTCGGGCGCCAGGTCGCCCGCACCGCGATGCGCCTGCACAACCACCTTGCCGAGCGGGATGTGGTCGCGCACGTTCCAGTCCGCCCGCCCCTGCCGGTAATACTCGCGAATCGTCTGCATGGCGACATCGGGTCGGTCAGTGCCGAATCCGGCCGACCCGAGGTCGAGGAGCCGGACGTAGGCGTCGGGCCGCTCGGGGACATTCCAGGGCATGGTCTGGAACTCGATGCCGTGCCGGCGCAACTCGACGCCCGCGCGGCGGATGAAGTCGTCGCTCGGCACCATGGCGCCTGTGTTGGTGTCGAAGTGGCAATGCACCTGGAGCCGATCGATGTGGGCGAAGTCCGATTCCCGGAGCGCGGCGAAGCGCTTCTCGACCTTGGCGTCGTTGGTGTCGCCCCATGTGCCTATCCACAGGAAGGTATCGCTGCGCGGCGCAACCGCCTTCCAGCGGGCCAGGTCGGCCTCCACGCCGGTCGCCAGCACCACCTGGTCGTGCACGCCCTCGGTCACTTTCGCCATGACCGCGAAATCCACGTTCTTGACATCGAGATAGACCGATCGTCTCGAATCCCGCTCGAGCGCCCTGACGATCTCCGCCAGGCTGACGATCCGCTGTCCGGCGAATTGCGGTTCGCGGAATGCGCCGATGTCGAGCTGTTTGGCCTCCTCATACGTCAGGTCCTCGAGCCTGCGCTTGCGCACGGCGTCGGGCGCGTTTGGCAGAATCCGGGAGAAATCCTTGTCGTGGAACATCATCACGTGGCCATCCTTCGTGGTCCGCACGTCCACCTCGGGAATGCAGCCCATGCCCCAGGCAAGTTCGAGCGCCTCGAGGGTGTTCTCCGAGGCCAGAAATCCGGCGCCCCGGTGCGCGACCACGGAAACCCTCTCGATCGGAATGTCCCGGATGTTCCAAACCGGCTCCGCCGCCCCCGCCGTACGCAGGAGCGACGCAGCCCAAACGCATCCAATCCCGATCAGTCTCTGATAACAGCCCTTCATCCGGTCAGTCCTTGCCTCCTCGATCCGTTCGGATCGCGTCCCACACCCGATCCTCCCGCGATCGAGGCTCTGATGCGCCACTCTGCGAACTGGGAGCGGAGGGGTCAAGGCCTCACTAAAAGCATGGGGTCACATCTTCACATTTGACAATTGCCCGCGTGCCGCGCCGATCCGGCCCCGCCAGGTCTTGCGCCGGGGGATCTCCGGGCGAACCTGGGCTGCCGGCCTGGCCCATGCTCGGCAAAATGTCAATTATGAAGATGTGACCCCTGATTTGCCGCGGGCGCGCAGGGTGCAGAGCGCAAAGGAGAAGATCAATATGGCAGCCCCCCGCTCACCCGATCACGTCTGTTGGTTCCCAGGCGGTCGTTGGGCTGGAGGCGCGACTCCAAGCTTCACTGCGCGAGTGCCATTTCCGCAAAGGATCGGGCAAGAGCCGGCGTGCGAGGCTCAAATCGCCCGTCCAATCACCCGTAGAAACCGAATTCCCAAGCGGTGTCGAAGAGCGCGAGCACGTTCTCGGGCGGCACCTCGCCCTGGATGTTGTGCACGTTGTTGAAGACGTAGCCGCCTCCAGGCATGAAAGCTTCGAGATTCCGACGGACATCGGCCGCAACCTCGTCGGGCGTGCCGCGCGGCAGAATCCGCTGCGCGTCGACCCCACCGCCCCAAAACACGATCCGGTCGCCAAAGCGCCGCTTGAGGTCGGCCGGATTCATGCCGCGCGCGCTGATCTGGACTGGATTGAGGATGTGGGCGCCGTTGTCGATGATGTCCGGAATGAACTCGGTGCAGGCGCCGCAGGTGTGATACCAGATCTTGGCGTTCGTGCGCGAGCGGATGGAGTGGACGAGTTGTTTCTGGCGCGGTTTCACCAGGCGGCGGTAGAGGGCCGGGCTGAACAACGGGCCATTCTGCCCAGCCAGATCGTCTCCGATCATGATCACGTCGACCAGATCGCCGACTTCATCGAGGAAGACGCGGAACCAATCGAGCCAGAATCGGAGCGTCTGATCGAGGAGGGCCGCGCAGAACTCCGTGTTCGTCATCAGATCGCAGAACCATTGTTCGAGTCCGCGCAGGTACCAGCACGTTTCGTAGACCACGCCCGAGATGCCGCTCACAACGGCGTAGGGCGTGTCGCGCCGCAACGCCAACGCGCGGTCGCGCAACCCGGCAAACCGCGTCGGGTCGTCCCCTTTGGGCCAGGGGTATCCGGGCAGATCCTTGATTGTGGCCTGGGCGAGCGGATGCAGCGTGATGTCCATGTAGTAGGGCGCATCCTCGGGCATCGACCACCGGACGCCGAACTCGTCCGTCAAGTCCGCCCAACGCTTCCCGTCGCGCTGGGTCTCGACGATGCCGCCCTTCCAACTCGATGCCGCCCCGGCGGCGATGTAGCGCGTGTCGACGTGCAACCGGGTGAGCAGGGCCTCGCACGGTTGCGCCAGTTGCTGGACGGCGTCCATCAGACGCACCTCGTCCTGGATCCCCAAATGGGCGATCAGGTTGCGGTACGCGTTGCGATGGATGCCGGTCTGATTCCCCCCGAGATCGATCGGCACGCGATCCGGGGTCTCGTGGTTCAACGCCTTGAGAACCCGCTCGCGAGGCGTGAGGGTCTCTCGCCTGGTCATGGGCGGGGCTCAATCCAGCCGCTTCACCCGGATGTTGCGGTAGCGGATGATGCTCTTCGGGTCGTGGGCTTGGAGGGCGAAGGTGCCCTTGTCCAGCTTGCGGGCGAAAGGCTGGCCGGCCTGCGCCCCGGCGGGTTCGTTGTACTCGAAGACGCGCTCGCCATTCACCAGCACGGTGATCGATTTCCCTTTGACGATGATCTCCTGCGTCCACCATTGCTTGTCGGGAGCCGCCGCCCGCCCGATGTTCACAAGTCCGTACAGGCTGCCCGTCTTGATCCAATCGCTGTGGGTCACGTTGACCTGCGACTCGAATCCGGCCCGGGGCCAATCCTGTTCCTGGTACTGCGTGTGGAAGTAGATGCCGCCGTTCGAGCCCGGCTCGGTCATCACCTCGACTTTCAAGTGGAAATTCACAAACGGTTTCTCGTCCCCGACATAGAACAAATGGCAGCGCGGCCCGGCGGCGACGAACGCGCCGTCCTGGATTTTCCAGGTGTCGGGATTCTCGACCGCCTTCTTCCACCCGTTGAAGGTCTTCCCATCCATGAGCGAAACAAAGCCTTCTTCCGAGTCGGCGGCGAAAAGGCCGGCGGTGAATGTCGCGGTTGCAACCAGGGCAAGAATGATCGATTTCATGGCGACAGCATGACGAAAAGACCGGCCTTGCCAAGCGGGAATTGGCAATCGAGCGATTAGCCGGTCGCTCGACCGCCCGCAGAATGCTTGCCGCAGACCGGACACGCCGGGTCGGGACGGATCTGGACTTCGCGAAACCGCATCTCGAGGGCGTTGAGGACCAACAGGCGTCCAAGCAGCGAAGAGCCGATGCCGAGAATCCACTTGAGCGCCTCGGCCGCCTGGATGCAGCCGACGATCCCAGGCACCACTCCCAGGACTCCATTGGATGCCGCCCCCAACTCAGGTCCGGGAACGGGCGGTTCGGGGTACAGACAGCGATAGCAGGGCCCGCCCCGATGCGGAGCGAACACGCTGGCCTGTCCGTCGAATCGTCCGATCGCGCCGTAGACATTCGGTTTCGCAAGCCGCACGGCGGCCTCGTTGATCCAATACCGTGCGTCGAGATTGTCGGTGGCTCCGACAACCACGTCCCACCCCTCGAGCAACTGCGACGCGTTGTCCCGCGTCAGCCCAACCGCGTGGCGCACGACATCCACGTGCGGATTCAGACGGCGCAAGGCGTCGGCGGCCGAGTCGGTCTTGGCCCGCCCCACATCGCCGGTCCCGTGCAGGATTTGGCGCTGGAGATTCGAACAATCCACGACGTCGGCATCCACAATCCCCAGCCGTCCAATGCCGGCCGCCGCCAGATAGAGCGCGACTGGCGACCCGAGCCCGCCCGCGCCGACACACAAGACGCTCGATGCGCGCAGCGTGTGCTGTCCGGCCAAATCGATCTCCGGCAGGATGAGCTGCCGCGCGTACCGGCGCATTTCCTCGTCGCTGAGCGGCATGGTCATTTTGGTCGACGGCGAAGATGGCTCGGACCCGGGCATTGCACAAGGCCAACCAGCCCGGTTGCGGTTCATCGCGAGGCGTGTGAAATCACCAGGCTGCGGCAAGCGCCGCTCTGCGGCGCGGGGGGGCGATCGGATCGCCTCGTCGGAGGAGCCCGGCAGAAATTCATTGAATCTGCGTCGCGAGTGCCTACCTATTGGCGGCGTCGCAACGAACACATGCGGGCGTCAGAGTGAAACCAACCGATCTGCGGGGCATCCTGCAATACATTCCGCGCTTTCGCGAACGGACGTTCGTGATCAGCGTCGATGGGGCCATCGTCACAGACGAGAACTTCGCCAACATCCTGATGGATGTGGCCGTGCTGCGGTCCTTGAATATTCGCGTCGTGCTGGTGCACGGCGCGTCGGCCCAAATTTGCCTGCTCGCCAGCCAACAGCAGGTTCAGCCGTCGAATCTCGATGGCAGCGGGGTGACGGATGCCGAGACGCTCAAGCTGGCGCTCACGGCCGCCAACAGGCTCACCCACGAAATCCTCGAGGGCTTGGCGACTCAGGACCTGCGGGCCGCCTGCCCGAACGCCATCGTGGCCCATCCCATGGGCATCCTCCAGGGCGTCGATCACCTCTTCACAGGGAAGGTGGAGCGGATCGACATCGATCTGATCCAAACCCTGCTCGAACAGGACGTGATCCCCATCATCCCGCCTCTCGGTTTCGACGGCGAAGGCCGCACCTACCGGGTGAACTCCGACGCCATCGCGGTGGCGGTCGCCGAGGCGCTGAAAGCGATCAAACTGATCTTTGTGACCACGTATGACGGCCTGTTCCAACAAGGCCGCCTCTTCCGGCAAATCCTGGCCAGCGACCTCGACCGCATTCTGGCCGAAGGCCGCGAGCAGTTGCCGGCGGAAACACTCTCGAAAGCCATCCACGCCGTGGCGGCCTGTCGCGTCGGCGTCCAACGCGTGCACGTGATCAATGGGCGGCTCGACGAGGCGTTGCTGACCGAGGTCTTCTCGAACGAAGGGGTGGGCACGCTCGTCTACGCCAACGAATACCAGCACATCCGCCGCGCGATGAAGAAGGACATCCCCAGCATCCTGAAACTCATCCAGCCCTCGGTCAAGTCCGAGGAGTTGGTGAAGCGGAGCCGGAGCAGCATCGAGAAAACGCTCGGCGACTACTACATTTTCGAGATCGACAAGAACCCGGTCGCCTGTGTAGCCCTGCATATTCACCCCGAGTCGGGCAAGGGAGAGCTGGCCTGTCTGTATGTGAATCCCTCGCACGAGAATCAGGGCATCGGGCGCAAGATGCTGCAGTTCATCGAGGACAAGGCGCGCGAGTTGGGCCTGCGCGAGTTGATCGCCCTGTCCACCCAGGCCTTCACCTATTTCCAGTCCAAAGGCGGATTCCAGGAAGGCTCGCCCGAAGATCTGCCGCCGGGTCGGCGCGAGAAGTACAACCAGAACGGACGGCGCTCGAAGGTCTTGGTCAAGACCCTGAGGTGAGAACCGCGCCGCCCAGCCCGCGACGAATCTCGGAGCACCGATCCAGCGGTTGCTGGAGAGTCCCTCTCTGGGAATCGCGCAGTCAGCAGTCCAGAGCCTCTCCCGCCGCCGCCGGATCGGTGCTCCTGCCTTTGATCGCGGCCCTGCCGCGCTGCGCGATCTCCGCGCCAAGCCTGCCCGCGGGGATGATCCTGGCCTGCCGCAGACTTGGGATTCGGTTGACCCGCCATCTCCTGCTTGTGCGGGTGCAGGCTCAACAGATGGAATGGATCGAACTGGATTCCGCGGCTCAGGCGATCCCCACTCACCGCCCTCTCCTCCCAGGCACGGCGCGCCGACGCATGCGGTACCGAATCTCGACCTCGCGCTTCGGCATTGGGCAGGTCATGGACTCCAACCGCACGCCGCTCGGACTCCACCGCATCGCGCACAAGGCCGGAGGGGGATGGCCGGTTGGGGTTGTGCTCGTGAATCGGGAACCAGTCGGCTTCACATGGCAAGGGCAGCCCGACGCCGCCATCGCTCATCGGGTCCTCTGGCTCGAAGGCCTCGAACCGGGGTGGAATCGCGGCGGGAAAGTCGACACGCTCGAACGCTGCATCTACGTCCACGGCGTCGGAAATGAACTCACCTTGGGCCGCCCCGCCTCGCGCGGGTGCGTTCACCTGGCGGCACGCGATCTGATGCCGCTCTATGATCGGCTGCCCGTGGGGACGCTGGTGTGGATCGCCGGCTACCCTGACGATCGCTTTTTCTGGGTCGCGAGTTGCCGCCACTCGGGTGTTGACCATTTCCATAGTCGGTGGCATCGTCGGCAACCATGAAATCCCTCTTCCACATCCATCCGGAGTCCTTGAAATCCCAAACATGTGGTGATCAAGTCAGGTTCTGTCCCCCCCCCTCCTTCCAGGTTTCAAGGATTCCGCGGAGCGAGGCGCGAGAGAGAGGGAAGGCATGGCGGCTGTTCATGAAGTCACGAGTCGCAGATGGTCTGAGGCGCGCCTCGCTGGCTGTTGTTGTAAGCGCGAGCCTGCTCTGGATGAGCCCTGCCGTCGGCGGTCAGTTCAAGCGGATTACCATTGACGGAGACTTCGGAGACTGGGCAGGCGTGGCGCCCGCCGTCGTCGACGCGGAAGCCGACTCGGGATCACTCGACTTCCGGGAGGTCTATGTGGCCAATGACGAGAATTACCTGTATATCCGGGTGAAGCTCTACACCCAGATCAACTACAGCGCGTTCCAGCACCACGTGTTCATCGATGCGGATGCGAATCCGGGGACGGGTCTGTCGATCGGCGGCATTGGCTCGGAACTGATGATCGAGAACGGAGGCGGCTATCAGCAGAAGAACGGAGGATGGAACGAGGGCAGCGCCTCGAATCTCGGTTGGGCGGCGGCACCCAGCGGACCGACCACGGAGTTCGAGGTTCGCATCTCGCGGCAGGTGCGCGACGCCGGGGGCGAACTGGTCTTTGCCTCGAACAGCATCCTGCTGGCGGTCGAGGCGGAGGACAGCAATTGGGACACGGTCGATATGGCGCCTGACAGCGGTGGCGCGGCTTATGATTTCGCGCCGACTCCCCCGAAAGCCACGGGCTCGACAACGTTGGTGTCACTCGACGGCACGGTCTGGCGGTACAGCGATGATGGGACGGACTGGGGCACAGACTGGCTGGCGTTCGACTTCGACGACATTCTGTACGGGTGGAGCAGCGGTCCTGGGCTCTTCGGCTTTGGAGTACCGGCGGGAACCTATCCAACTCTTGCTACGACCCTTGCTTCCGGCCGAAACACGTACTACCTGCGTGTTCCGTTCACGTGGGACTACGACAGTCTGGGGATTGCGTTGGTGGCGAATCTCTATCTTTCCGACGGTGCGGTGCTGTATCTGAACGGCGCGGAGGTCAAGCGTGTGCGCATGCCGGATGGGGAGATCGGGTACGGCACGCCCGCCACGGGAGGTCCGGCTGCGCCCGGTCAGGCGGAGTTCTTCACTGTGCCTGCGAGCGGGTTGGTCACGGGGGCGAATGTCCTCGAGGCCGAGGTCCATCAGGCGGCCGGCACGCCGACCGAGTTGGCCTTCGGCTTGAAGCTGGAGGCAATCGACAGCCTTCCGCCGGCGATCGAGGATCCCACCCAGCCGGCCGACCGCACCGTGACGGAGGGCGAGGCAACCACGTTCGGCGTTGGCATCGTGACCGGCACCACACCTCTGGCCTATCAGTGGTTCAAAGACGACGCACCGATCGAGGGTGCAACGGAGCCGACACTGACCATTCCCGTGGTGCTGGTGACCGACGCAGGCGGGTACCGGGTGGAGATTACAAACGCAACGGGGGTCAAGGCCGTCAGCCGCACCGCCCAACTGACGACCACGGCCGTCGCGGTCAGCCTGACAAACGGCGCCGAGCCGGCGGATCGGACCGTCCTTCAGGGGGAATCGACCACGTTTGCCGTGGAGGTGATCGGCTCGCCGGTGCTCGCCTATCAATGGTTCAAGAACCAAGCGCCGATCGAGGGTGCGACCGGGCCTGAATACACCATCGGCGAGGCGGTGCTCGGCGATGCCGGCCAGTATCACGTGACAGTCAGCAACCGTCTGGGCGCTGTCAGCAGCCGCACGGCGCGCCTGGGCGTGCTTCCGGATACATATCCGCCGCTGGTCGCGCAGTTGGCTGGCTCGGGCCGCAAGGTGGTCGCGGTCTTCTCAGAGCCGGTCGAGGCTGCTTCCGCCACTGCACCCGGTCACTACACGCTCAGCGGCGGGGCGAGCGTGCAAGCAGCCGCGCTCGATCCGGCCGACCGGCGAACGGTCACCCTGACGACGACGGCTCTGAGCTTTGGCGCCGTTTACACCCTGGAAGTGAAAGGGGTTGAAGACCTCTTTGGCAATGCCGCCGACACAACCGCCGTTTTCCGGTCAGCGATCCTGATTGACGGCAGCTTCGAAGACTGGGCGGAGATGCAGCCCCTGGCAACGGAGGTGCAGGAGACGGCCGAAGGGCTCGAGTTCAACGAAATCTATGTCGCCAACGACGAAATCTACCTTTACCTCCGGTTCAATTTCCACGCGAACGTGGGCCAACTGCCGGTGGACGCCTACTTCCACATCTTCTCTGACACGGATAACGACCTGGGAACGGGCTTTGTGACCGCCGGACTCGGCTCGGAGATGATGATCGAAAACGGATGGGGGTATCAGCAAAAGGGCGGTCAGTTTAACGAAGGCAATGTGAGCGGATTGGACTTCGTCATCGGACCCGCAGCGGCCTCATCCGATTTCGAGTGCCGCATCTCGCGTCAGGCCACCTACGACAGCGATGGTCAGCGGGTCTACGACAACGAGACGATCGCCCTGGCGTTGCAGTTGATCAGCAACACGTGGGCGAGTCTGGACATCGCGCCGTCCGCCGGAGCGCTCGTGTATGCATTTGCCGAGTTGCCCGCGATCACGCCAGGGCCACTCCACGTGCAGATGCTCGGCAGCCGGATCGAGATTGTCTGGACCGGCCCCGGCGTGCTCGAAGCCAAAGACAGTCTGATCGAGGGCGCGTGGGCCCCCGTGCCGGACGCCGCCAGTCCTTACTCGACCAACGCGACCGCGCCGCAGCGCTACTACCGGCTGAGGCTTTAGCCCGGATCTTGTACAAGGCTTCGCGGGCTCTCATATCCGGGCTAGCCAGAGGCGACGGGGACGTCGCCCCTCCAAGGTTCGGTTCATGGAGAGCGTTGACATTCGACCGGTGAATGCGAACGGGGACCATGAACCGATTTGTAGCCGCCGACGTGAGTCGGCGCTGATTTCTGCTTTTGACGGAGCGAGATGGCGCGGACTCACGTCCGCGGCTACGGAACCACGGTTCATGGAAAGCATTGACATTCAACGGTTTAATGCGCATTGGACCCATGAACCGGGGAACGTTCAACGCCCAACTTCCAACGCTCAACGTTCAACGAAGCGGTTCGTTGAAAGTTGGACGTTGAACGTTGCGCGTTGGACGTTCGGGTTACCCCTTTTGTTAATTATCAACGGCTTGCGCCGTGGGAGTGGGGGCGTTCTCGTCCCCGACGATGGCAGTGGCCGGCGACGGACCATTTACCAGCGGAGGCGGTAGAAGCGGCGGGAGTCGCCGGCGGTCGCATGGTCGATCCACACGAGGGGCTGGGTCTCGATGGTGTTGGTGCCCAGAGGCAGCCAGGCGGCCAGGTTGTTCGAGACTTCGAGGACCTGGGATGAGCCGAGCGGCGCGTCGATGGTCAGCCGCATGCTGCCGGTAGGCGAGAGGGCAACGCCGGTGAACCTGGCGGGCGGCAGGACCTTGATGGCCGTGGCGGCCTGCGACGCCAATTGGACATGCCAACCCGGCCCCGATGGCTCGAGCCGGACACCGCTGAGCAAATCGATGGCTACCCTCTGGGGCGCAGCTCCGTCCGGATCCAGTGACACGCTGAACGTGGCCGCGCGAGTGGTCGCACTGTCGTTGAACAAGGTGAAGTAGATGGCGCCATCGGAAGCGGGGCCGAAGCGCTCGACGAGGATGTTCGGGTTGTCACAGGCGCCCAGGGTGACCGGTTGCCAGCCGGCCTCGGCAATCCGTTTGATGATCGGGAGGTAGCGCTTGAAGTACGGGCGATCCCGGTTGTACCAGGTCGGGTTCTGCCAATAGGGATTCTCCGCCGCATTATGGCTGAACATCGACGGGTAGATGCCATAGAAGAGGCTGCGCTGAAAATACCGTTCGACACGGTTCGTGCCGAAACTGGAGTAGTCGGTGTTCATCAGGAGAAGGTAGGGCTTCTTGCCGGAGAGGGTGCGCCACAGCGACATTTGGCCGTGGGAAGACGGCGCGTATCGGCCATTGGAAAGCCAGTCGGTTTCGGTGCCCATGACATCGAGCCACGGGCATAGGAAGCTGAATCGGTAGGGAACCCCGTTGGCGAAGCAGAGTTTGCCGAATTGATGGAGATCGTCGCTGATCCAGCGGGTGAACTCGAAGACGGCCAGCCCTTTCCAGAGGGCCGGACGGGCGGTTGTCGTGTCGAACGTCAATGGGACCGTGCTGGAAGCGAAGTGTTCGCGACGGAAATTCAGGTCGGCTGTGACATATCCCTCGAGTGAGTCGAGGTACTCGCCATCGAGATTGCCCTTGGCGTTCGGACCGTAGAGCGATTCGCGGATGCTGGCATTCCAGTGGACAGTGGCGGCGTTGGGGTCGGCGGGGAGAAGGGGGTTGGGGTTGAGGCTCCAGACGGCGCCGTTGGCCCACGGCTCATTGCGAAAGAGAAGGCAAGGCTGGCCGGTGCTATCGAACATCCCGGCGCTGCGCGAGACGATCGCCATCCGCTGCCGGGTGCCGGGGGCGCCCGCGGCGTAGGCGTCCCGAACCTCGAGCGCCGTAGCCATTGTGCGCGGAAGTGCCGGGTCCATGGACATCCACCATGTCATGGGTTCCGTGTAGCGGAAACTCAGGATGCCGTTCGCATCGTCAAAGGGGACGTTGTTGTTGCCTTCGTGATAGCGGAAGCCGAAATCCTGCCAGCCGCTGACTGTGCTCACGTCGGTGAAAGGCATCCAGATTCCCTGGTCTTTCGAACGCACCTCGAAGTATGCGGGGAACATGGCTGTGTACTTCTCCCACGCGCCGCGGAAACCCCAGCGGGGATCGAATCGAAAGAGGACGAATCGGAACTCCGCGCCGGAGGGGAACCGGGCGGTTTCGGGCACCAACCCGAGGTCGTAGGCGACAAGCAATTGTTTCGTGCCGGCATGGTAGGCAAGGCGGTACTGCGCTGGCTTCCCCATATCGACGGCAAGGGCGAGTCCGGACCGTCCATCGCTGACGCAGGCCAGGGGATAAACGGAATGGCGTCCATTGGCGCCGCAGTTCACACCGACGGTGTTGCTGAGTTCCTCGGGGGCGGCAACGGGTCTTTGTTCGCGAATATCGTGGCCCCAGCTCCAGCCGACAGCGTCCAGGGGGAGGGCAAACAGGAGCATGATGGCGCGGTCCGTGCCGGTGGTATCGACCACGGTCCCTGTCACGGCCAGATGATCGGCATTGGTGATGATCGTGGCGCGGAGGAGCAGATTCAGATCCGGACAAGCGCCTTCTTCGAAGGAAAAGACGTCCGAGTTTGTGGCCACGTCGCGCGCGAGGAACCCCGAGGGGGCGCTGCCGGTGAGGTTGCGCCCGTCAACGCACAGGCGGGCGACGCGTCCGCCGGTGAGCATGAGTTCGAGGCCGTCGCCTGTGGAATAGGTGGTTGGCTGTCCCGAGGGCGAGGCCAGGGTTTCGACGGTCACGGGGGTGCCTTGGAACAGGAAGGCGCCGGCGGGGGCGCTGATCTCGGCCACGGAGACGTCGTCGAACCAGACCTCGCCGGAGTGGTTTCGAAAGAGACAGTAGAGGGTGAGGGACCGGATCGGTTTCTCGGGCAGGATGACGAACTCGCGCGCTTCCCAGTCGTGGGTGCCTGTGGTGAAGTTGCCGGTCTGGCCCCAGAGCGGACTGCCGTCCTGGTAGACGATGTCGACGTAGAGGGAATAGTCGCTGTCGGCGCTGCCACTGACCCCTGCGGCGCGGCTCCAGCCCCGAACGACGACGGGGACGCAGTTGGTGCGGTTGAGGCTCAGCGTTTGGCTGGCGCCATACCAGCCGGCGGTATTTGGGGCTCGGCACGCGAGGGCCTGCGAGTTGGTGCGGCCTTCGCCGGGGGCAACGCGCAGCCCCTGGGGGCCGGGGGACCATGAGGTGAGCATGTTCGAAGTGCCCAGTTCGAAGCCGGGGTTCCGGAGGAGGTTCGAGCTTGCGGCTGAGGATTGGACGACGCGCATGACCGGCGTGCCCGGATGCGCGACGCCGAGAGTTGCGAGCACGGCAGCGAGAAGAAGGACAAGACGACAGCGCATGACGCTTTGTCTGATAGTCCATTCGGCGGTTTTGGTAAAGGCCGAAGGCGGACGACCATCAAGGGGGTTTTTGGCGAGGGACAAGACCCTGCCTGCCGCCTGCCTGCCGCCTGCCTGCCTGCCGGCAGGCAGGGCAGGCAGGGCCTCGTCGCCCCACACCCCTTCACAAGCATCCTTCGGCGGAGGGCAAGCCGTCCCCCTCCAAGGTTCGGTTCATGGAAAGTATTGACATTCAACGGTTTAATGCGCATTGGACCCATGAACCGGGGAACGTTCAACGCCCAACTTCCAACGCTCAACGTTCAACGAAGCGGTTCGTTGAAAGTTGGATGTTGAACAGCATCAACGACGCCTTCTTCGGCACTTGGCGTCACTTCCCCAAGACGATCATCGACTGACTCTTCCGGTTCAATAGGCAGCTTACGCCCAGACTCCGGCGATGGGGGTGTTGCAGAAGCGGCACTTGCCGTCCACCACGTCCAGCGCGGCGACGGCGAAGATGTCGCGCTGAATGAGAGGGCGGCTGCAGTTTGGGCAGAAGGTGGTTTGAGCGTCGGCGAGGCCGGACACATTCCCGATGTAGACATAGCGCAGCCCCTCACGCCGGGCGGTGTCGCGGGCCCGGACGAGGAAATCGACGGGCGTCGGGGCGAGATGAGTGAGCTTGTGCTGGGGATGGAATCGAGAGAAGTGGAGGGGCTGATCCACACCCAGATGCGCGACAAGCCACCCGCACATGCGCCGGATCATGTCGAGATCGTCGGTGTAGGTCGGGACGACGAGGTTGATGACCTCGACCCATACGCCCAGGCTCTTGAGCGTGGTCAGGGTGCGCAGGATGGGATCGAGGCGCCCGGAGTTGAGCTTGCGATAGATGTCGTCGCTGAATCCCTTGAGATCCACATGCATCGCGTCGACGTACTGGCCCAGGTCGCGCAGCGGGCGTTCCTCGATCGAGCCGCAACTGACGAGCACGTTGCGCAACCCGCCGGCGCGCGCCAGCCGGCACGAGTCGTACGCATATTCGTAGTACGCAGTCGGCTCCGAGTAGGTATAGGAGATCGACGGACAATCGAGATCCTGCGCCACCGCCACCAGATCCTCGGGGAAGAGGCTCAGGCGCCGAATCTGGCCCAGAGTGAGCGCCGGCGGCACAGGCGGGCGCAGTCGGAATTCGCCCCCCTGCGGATCTTTGGTCTCCTCAGGTTTCTTCTGCGAGATTTCCCAGTTCTGGCAGTTGAGGCAGCGAAACACGCACCCGGACGTGGCGAGTGAAAACGAGCGGCTGCCCGGGAGGAAATGGAACAGCGGTTTCTTCTCGATGGGATCGACGTGGAACGTACACGGGTTGCCGTAGGCAAGCGTATAGAGCGTCCCGCCCCGGTTGACCTTGTTGCGGCAGTGGCTTCGATCGCCCGGTTCGAGCAGGCAGTTGTTGGGACAGATCTTGCATTGCACGTTGCGGTCCAGCTTGAGGTAGTGCTGCGCCTCCCGGACCCAGCCGCGTTTCCGCCAGAGGTCCCACACCGCCTCGGAGGGGGCGTCGCCCTTGAAAACATCCGCGGGTTCGGCATCCTGCTTCCACCTCCGAAGAAACGAGAAAATCGAGTCGGCGCCGAACAGTCCGGCGCATCCGAGGGCGCCGACTTCCAAGGCTCGCCGGCGGGTCAGCCGGGCGGGTGTCCGTGGGTGCGAACGGCGGGTCGTTTTCGCGTTCTGTTCCATCGCTGGAGGGCAAGATAGATCGCCGGGATGGAATGTACAAGGAGCAGCAGGAGCAGGGGGGCGTGGAGAAGCTTGTGCAGCGTCAGCGCGGCCTGCTGATCGAGCAAGTGCCCCAATCCGTATCGGCCGCTGATGGCATATCCGGTCGCCAGGAAGGCCAGAACCAGGGGCAGCAGCGGCCAACCAGTCCAGCGAACCGCTTTCAAGAGGATTGGATTGAGCTTGTGCATGATGTTCTTCCGCGCCAGAGCAGACGCAGGCCCGCCAGCGCATTGAGGCTCGCCGCCACACCGCACGCCGCGGTCACGCCGAGGATGGGAATAAGCAGGGCGCCGGCGAGAATCGCTCCCACGCACGCGCCGACGAAATCCGCGCAGAAAAGCCTCGAGGCCAAGGTGCCCACATCCGCCCGTTCGACGCGGCATGCCAGCGGGAATTCGAGT
This sequence comes from Verrucomicrobia bacterium ADurb.Bin006, assembly GCA_002071485.1. Classification (GTDB taxonomy): domain Bacteria; phylum Verrucomicrobiota; class Verrucomicrobiia; order Limisphaerales; family J093; genus MWFF01. The sequence continues at coordinate 66,977 of MWFF01000190.1, forward strand.
CCGACCAGGACGGCCAGACCTGCCGTGAGGAGGGCGAGGAGGACCTGTCCGAACCAGGGTGGCATCCCGGCGGGACTCATTTGGGCAAGAGCGGTCAGCATCCAAGGCATCAGGATGCCGTAGATGGCAAGCGCGAAGGCCACTGACGCGAGTCGGCGGAGGTCTGCCCGAGAGCCTTGCCGTCCGCCAAGCCAGGCGCCCACGGCCAGACCGGCCATGAACACAGTGACGATCAGACCGAGTTGTTGGTACAAAGACCCGTAGAGGACCTGCACGCCGAGCAGGAGGGCGACCTCGAGACCCGAGCCGGCGAACCCCCCGCTGAACACCGCGAAAGCCGAGGCGCTCAGCCGAGCGATATAGACTGCCAGGCTGAAACCGAGCACAATCGCCGCCGCGCCGAGCCAGACGTCGAATTGGCTCAACCAGTGGCGGAGGTGCAGAAAGTAGAGGACAGGGCGGAAATCGGAGTTTACGGGCGCAGGCAGCTCCGCGGCGCTTGCGACTGCCGCCAATCGTTCCGGAGTGAGCATGGCATCGAGATACGAAGGCCTCATCCATTGGGCGGATACGCCCGCCTGGCGCAGCCGCGCGGCGATGGACGGCGTCAGCGGACCGTCTGAAGCTAGGAACCAGACCTTGGCGGCCGGCAGGAGGAGGACCGTGCGGAACCTCAGGCGCAGCGTGCGCGCCGTCGAGGCGAGCATCCGGGCGAGTTCCGGGCTGACGTAGTTGTCGTACTGGCCGAGTCCGAACACCACGGCGCCGTCCGATTCGAGCACGCGCCCGAGTTCGGCGAAGAACTCGGCGGTGTAGTAGCGATTCAACTGCGCAGTTGCCGGGGCCGGCATGTCCACTATCGCGAGATCATACGGGCCGTCCCCACGCTGAACATAGCGCCGACCGTCGGTGTTGACGACGCGCAGGCGCCGGTCCGTCAGTCGCTCGGGCAGCAGGCGGCGTCCGGCCTCGAGAATGGCCGGGTCGAGTTCGACGCACGTCAGGTTGGTCACGCCGTATTTGAGGATTTCACCCGCGGCGCCGGAGAGCGCGCCCGAGATGAGCAACACGTTGCGGGCGGAGGGGCGTTGGGCCATTGCGATGTGCGCGATTTCCTCCGCGCGCTCGATCTGGCGACTCGAGAGCAGCGGCAATCCGTTTTCGATGAAGTTCAATTGGCCGGCGGATTCGGTCACCACCAGGCGTCCGTACGGCGACTGGGCGCGGAACACGACCCGATCGGGCCGGGATTGCCAGGCGGTGGTGAGGGCGTCGGGATCGAGCCAGGCGACGCAGGCGACCAGAGACGCCGCCAGCGCGAGGGGCAGCACAGCGATTCGGTTTCTGGCGATCCGGCGAAGAGTCAGCGCTGCCAGGAGCAGGTTGACTGTGGATGGCACCACAAGCAGGGCGAGGTGATCCAGCCACCGGACCAAAGCGAATGTGAACAACGCGCCGCCGATCACGCTGCCCAGGCAATCGGCCAGATACGCCGTCGACACGCCTCGAGCCGCATTCGTTTCGCCGGCCGCCCGGGACGCCAGTGTGAGAAAGACGCCCGAGGCGAGACAGTACGGGGCGAGGACAAGCAAGCTGCTCCAGACCGTCTGATTCAGGCCCAGCGTCGCGCCGCGGAGGAAGACGGCATCGCGTCCGAGCCGGACTGCGAGCACCTGGGCGAAGGGGATTAAGGCAATCCAGATCTGGAGAGCGGCAAGGCCTGGGAGACTCGCAACCGATGGCGCGCGCGGAGAGCAATCCGCAGGATGCACAACACTTTCATCCTCAGCCGCCCTTCGCCCATCGCTCTCCGAGTTGCGGCGGACAAGCCGGGCACTCTCTCCCATCGAACCTGCCCGCCAAAGCTGGGTCCCGATGCCGGTGAGCAGCAGCCAGGTGCCCAGGAGCAGTCCCAGAATCAGCTCATTGCCCTGGAACGTCGCGAGCAGTTCCCGCAGCAGGACCAGTTGTGTGACAGCACTCGAGAATCCCAGCCCGGCCACGGCCCAGCGGACGGGCGCAAGGTTCACTGCTTCAACTCCGATTCCTTGAAGGCCTCGACGCGGTAGACGAGGACGCGCGTGCCGGGCTTTCTCCAGTCATCGGGTCCGCGGTCGGCCTTCTTTGCCAGGGCTGAGAGGAACTGGACTTTGTCCGGGAGTTGGCGCCACACCTGGGGCAGGAACGTGGATGTAGCGGAGCCGATTTCGAGCACGACGCCGTCGCGGTGCGGCTGGAGTTTGGCGAGCAAATCCTCCGGAGACGTGAAGTCCAGCGGCTTTGGGTCGCTCAGGATGCTGATCTCGAATTCGATCGAGTCGAGTTCTTCCTTCCGCACCGGGGGGAACCGGTAATCGCGCGTGGCTGCGCTGCGGGCGTTGCTGATGATCGAGGCATAGAGCGGCTCAGTGGCGCGGAGGTTGCCGATGCAGCCTCGCAATGCGCCCTGTTGTGTGAGCGTGACGAACGACCCTTTGGGTTCGCGCAGGCTGGGGGGGAAGTCCTCTGCGTTCACGGACGGCGAGCGTCCGGTTGTGACCGCCTCGCGCACCGCCTGGCGCGCCAACTCGATCAGGCGTCGGCGTTCCTCGATCGAGTAGGGGTTCGAGCCCTCGGCTTCGCCGGTGAAAGCAATCGAGGCGTAGCCCACCACGCCGCTCTTGTCGCCCCCGGTGTCACCGCTGTTGCGGTAGTCCATGAGCTTGGCCTTCCATCCCTTTTGACGGGCCAGGTGCATCAGTGCCAGGATCGGCGCCCGGCCGCATGCTTCCTGCTCGAGCATGCCATCGAGGTCCAGGTCGCAAACGGCCTTCACACACCGTGTGTCGAGCGCTTTGGCTTGGTCATAGGGATGATAATGGCTCAGGTCGGAACTGGCTACCACCAAAGTGTGCTCATCGAGATGCCCGGCCAGACCGCGCGCGACCTCGGCAGCATCCACCTCGCCCAGGATCACTGTCACAATCTCGAAGTCCTTCAACGCCCTCTGAAGAAATGGCACCTGGACCTCGTCCGCATGTTCCCAGGAGTGCGGCGTATCCTGGCCGCGCGCAGGGGATGGCCGGCTCGATTGACCAGCCCAAGCAGGCCGTTGCACGGGGCAGGGCCTTTCCGGGCCGAAGGGGGGCGTCCTGGCCAGTCGTGCGGCCAAACTCGACACGCGGACATCTCCCAGCGGTGTGCGAAACGCGCTTGCCCCCACCACGCTTGCTCCTTTGAAACGGGCGTAGTGGCTGGGCGCCAGCACAACCACAGTCCGCCAGTCGTGTCCGCCCAGAAGCTTGTAGCCGTGGGCGGCAGTCGGCCCCGAGAATTGATAGCCCGCGTGCGGGCAAATGAGCGCCTTGAGATTCGGCACAGGCTCGGGCCGTGCGCGCGCAAGGAGGCGATCGACGGCCGACGACAGCGCCCCGGCTTCCGCGGGATAGAACAATCCGGCAACCGCAGGTTCGCGAATGCGGGCGGGCGCGAACGCAGCGTCGCGTGCCGGCTGGTTGGACGCATCGGCCGGAGCGGATGACGCGCCGAGAATTTGCGGGCTGTGCCAGACGGCGCTCAAAGAGCCGATGCATGCCGCGACTGCGAGCCGCCGTCGGGCGCGGACCGGCACCCGAACGTCGAGGAGAGATTTCATGCAGTCAAGTGTAACACGGGTGCGCGATCCCGATCAACCAGGCGTCTGCAGTCCGGTCGCGCGCGAGTGCTTCGACGATGGAATCTGCAACGGGCGGGTCTCGAGAAAAAAAAAACCCCTCCCGGCCCAGCCGGGAGGGGGTGCGGAGCGGAAAGGCTTTAGAACTTGTAGATGACGTTCAGAGCCAGTTGGAAGGCGTCGTCGGTTCCCTTGCTCACGCCCGGAATGTAATCGTTGAAGATACCATTGCCGTTGCAGTCATGGTCCCAACGGAACTCGAGTCGCGTGAGCACATTGGCCCAGAGGCTGTATTCGAGGGTCGCTGTGACACCGATCAACTCGTTCTTCTCGCTGTCCATGACGAGGAGCGGATCCGGGTTGCCGTTGTCGTCCGTATTGTCGAGGTCCCAGTCGCCGGAGGAGTACCAGGTGCCGTTCGATCCGCGGACGTACTCGCCGCGGGCGTTGAACTTGAGCTTCTCGGTCAACTGATAGGAGAGGTAAGCGCCGAACGCGTTTGCATACGACGAGTCGTATCCGCTGTCCCCGCTGCTCCCCCGGTAGTCATAAGACAAGCCGAGCAACAAACCCTTGACCGGCGTGGGCATCGTGCCGCCGACGTACAGGTTGAGGACGTCGGGTCCGTGCGCCATGCCGCTGTCGATGATGCCGCCGTAGAGGGTGGCACCTTCGAGGAAGCCCGCGCTCTCCGGAGCCGTGAGGGCGACGGAGCCGAGGTAGGTCAGGATGGTCTTGCCGCCGCTGCGCTTGTTGATCGCGTTATCGGCGTAGTAGCGGACGGGATGATCCCATGTGCCGCCGACTTCCCAACCGCGGTTGGCAATGCCGCCGGAGAGGCTCAGGATTTCGCTGACACGATACGAAGCGAGCACGCCGGTGAACTGCTTGGGCTCGATGGCATATGCGTACGAGCGGCTGTAGTTCGGGTTGTTGCCCGCGTCGAAGACTTCGTAGCCGATCGGGCTTTCCCAGTAGCCGATGCGGAAGTCCAATCCGTTGCCCACCGGGGCCCGAAGCGTGACGGCGGCGTCCTTGATGCCAAAATCACTGTCGCCACCCAGCGAATCGGTGCCGTAGGTGTTCGCATCCGGACCGAAGATAAGCCCAACCTGATATCCCGCGGACCATTGGCTTTCGTCCAGCGGTTTTTCGATCTGCAGTTTGACAACGTCGAGGTTGAACCCGTTGAACTTGTTGTTGGCGTCAAAGGTGCGCCCCGGTGTCGAGTAGTCGCCGTTGGGCAGACTCGGCCCGAACCGCAGAATGGCCGAGGTGTTCACATAACCGCTGATCGTCGTGGACGACAACGCGGTCAAGATGGGATTCTGTGCTTCTTCGGCCTGAGCGGCCGTACCGAGGCTAACCAGACCCACCGCGGCCAGCCCGAGCGTCCATTGGTTAAACTTCATTCGCTTTCCTCCTGCGATGTAACATGTTTCCGTTATTGCTTCGATTCGTTGCTTGTTGTGTTCTGCGTCGCTGAAAATGCCAGGGTAAACGCTCTTTGTCTGCGTTGGCCCCGCCGCATTGGGAACGCAGGGTAGCAGAAACCCCCGTGCTGACAACAAGTTTCTTTTATGCTGCGGCCCTAGGACGATCCCAAATCATCGCCTAAGCGGGGTGCGTCGAAAATTCCGAGAACTGCCCGCCCGGGCGGGTCCGCGCCATGGGAA
>MWFF01000191.1 GCA_002071485.1 Verrucomicrobia bacterium ADurb.Bin006
AACCACCGAGAAATCAGCCCAGGAAATCACGCAAAAATCCTTAACGGCGTTTGGGGGAGGCACCGTCAAATCCTTCGGAAAACCAAGGGGTCTGGACTGATTTTCACCCCGCATGGGATGCCAGTGATTGAATTTCGAGGCCGCCCGCCTCCTGCCGATGGTGGTTTACATCCTGGTCAATGACTTCGAAGTTCCGCTCGAGAATGCGCAACTGCTCGCGCCGTTGGCGGTACAGGCCCTGCTGGCCCACTACGCCGGCGATGAAGTCCCGGACGCGGAAACCCAGGCGATCCTGATCAACATGATCCAGAGCCCGGAACCGTCGCACACCTTCGGCCTCCTGCTGTGGGGCATCTGGAACGATCCGCCGCCCGCCGACAACCAAACCACGGTGTCCCTGCGCTGATGGCAGCCGGAGTGCGCTTTGGTTCATGTTCTCGCCGGTGGCGCTCGCCTTCCAGCTCCGACCCGAACGGCGTACGACGTGGCGGGTGGCCGGCGCCTGACCCTGCGCGCGTGAGCCAGTTGTCAGTCACTGAGTGACGACCTGCCATCGACAAGCCCTAGCGTCGGCTTCGGATGCGGTGTCTGTGCCAAGCGCCCGTCTCACGATGGCGCCGCCAAGGGTCCGGACACAGCGTTGGTATTCAGCACGAAAGTGGCGGCCTTCCTCTGTGGCCCATTTCACGAGTCGCTGACGCGGTCCGCGGTACTCGACATAGCCGCGAAACCACTCTCGCTGGGTGTGGGTGCTGACGATACGGACACGAGCCTGCACTTGCAGTTGGAGCGGTGGATTAAGCCGGTCAGGACCCAGGAGGCCCATCTGCTCCACCTGGATTTCCAGGACGCTGTCCAAACCCGCTGCCGCCAGACTCGAGTAGTCATTCTCGACCCGGCGCAGGCCATGGGTCACGTTGTGGACACTGTCCCGGTCGCGCGGGAGGTAGGCGAGCGAGTCCCACTCCACTGCTCGAAGAGATGACTTGTCTGGTCGAATGTCGAAGGTGTGCGCCGCCAACACCTGTTTCTGCAAGTCCTGCACGGGGTGGCATTCTGCCACTGCATTCGTGAGCACCTGTAAGGCCGCGGCCAACCGGCCGGGAGATTCTCCCTTCGACAGACCGTAGGCGCCGCCAAGGATGAATCCGACGGGAGTCCAAACCGCGCCGATCAGAGCCACAACTCCATCGCCCCCGGATATCCAAAACAAGCCGGTCTCGGTAGCACTGTTTCGGGCCGCTTCGCCCCGAGTCGCGGGTGTCTGCAGGCTGATGCCCTGACGCGGAGTCAGCACGAGCACTGCCGTCTGCCCGAGTTCGGCGCCTCTCGCCGCGGTCCATTGACGGTTATCGAGAGGACGGTTGGATCGGCACCCCAGCACCAGGAATAACATGACGCCTGTGAAACTGATAGAAACTGGCTTTTTCATGTGATGGTAGCATGCCAACACGGGTGAGGCTCTTCAATCGGAAACGGGGCGGGATTGGGTCCGAGAACGTCTCCGTGCCGTCTCTGTCTCCCGGCCAACCGGGAGACAGAGACGGCCCCGCAGATTCGTTGACTACACTTGACGACACCAGAGGCCACCAAAGGGGCCGCAACATTTAGGAACCCGAAGGTAGCCAACATGTGTTTTGACCCTGTAAAGAGTGGCTTCTCCTGCATTTTGGCCGCTTAGTAAAATTGGTGAAGATTGTTCGTGCGGGACAAACATCAGGGAGGCTGAAAAGTGCTCAAGAAGGTATGAATGCACACAACACCAAGCACTTAGTACTGACATTTTGGCGATAATTCGCGAGTGTCTAGGCAACGTATTGCGTTGATATTCTGTGAGTTGCGCACGGTCAGGCGCTGCTCAGTCATCCCAGGCAATGCCTCAGTGATTTTGGACGCATACCCGCTTTCCCGGGCGGAGTCTAGACCAACCCGAGCACTCTTTTCCCGAGGCGTTTACGGCGTCGGGGATTAGGCAGTGAGCCGAACAGTTCCTCCCGGCTGAGCCGTTGCATCTTCCGGAGTGTGCGCTGGACCGTGCGCCAGTTGAGGATGGCTTGCTTGAGCCACTGATACTGCTCCTGGGAAAGGGCGACACACACCGTCTTGCCTTTGAGCTTGCGGGTCCAGGCATAGCAGGGGCTGCCCCCGCTCGCGCCCCGGTGCTGCACCGAGCCGTCGCTCACCCAGCCGGGGTTGGCCAGTGAGGCGCACAAACGGGTGTACTCCGCCCGACGGGAGGAAGGGGCCGCTTCGGCGATGATTTTCGGCGATTCCATGCAAAAAAGGATAGCACCGGTGTCAATATGACGGTATGTATACCGTTGTATGTCACGCTCACACCGCCAACGCCGCCGCCGCCCATCGGCCCGGCCTCAATCCCCGCGCCATCCTCGCTCCTACACCCCCCTCTCCGACGCCCTGCGCCAGCCCCTGACCTTCGCCGACACCGAACTGGCCCAAGGCCTCCGGCGCCACCGGCTGCCGGGGTTGCTGGCCGGCGCCTTGGGCCGCGCACGCCGCAGCGGCGCGGAGCCGTTGGCCAACCTGCTCTGCGCCCTGTTGGTCTGGCCACTGTTGCAGGCCAAGTCCATCCACTGCTTCTGTGCCCAGTTGTGCCAGATTCTCCAAGGCAAGGTCAGTGTGCTTTACGACTTCCTGGGCCGGGAGGACATCAACTGGCGCGGCCTGCCGGGCCAACTCTACCGGTATCAGGGGCGGGACTACACGGCGCACCAGTTGTACGCGCGCGTGCGGCGACGGATGCGGCCAGG
>MWFF01000192.1 GCA_002071485.1 Verrucomicrobia bacterium ADurb.Bin006
CGAGTTGGTCGGGCTCAAGAATCCCGGGTCGCAGCAGAAGTATCCCGAGTTGATGCGGCGGGTGACGGCCTGGGTAGAGGTGGATGGGAAGGAACAGTTGATAATTATGAACCTGTCACTTTATCGGTGGAGCGTCCCCTCCAGGCAAAATACACACCCTCGCTGCTGCACGGCCTGGGCCAGTTGGGCATCGACGTTCTCGAGCAACCGGTATAGACACTGATCCGCCGGTTGTCTCCGGCACGCGTTCTTTGCGCCTTTGTGTTTCACACCCAATATCGCAAAGGACAAGTCCCCGCGAGGCAAGCCTCGCGGGGACTACATGAGTCGATTTCCTCAGCCTCTTGCGATCACGCAGAGCGAGGCCGCTGCCCCCATTTCCCTCACCCACCGTGATCAGCAACCGGCTTCCTGCCACCAATTACTTTGGGTGCGCTCAAACTGGCTTACGAACGTGGTAGTCGCGTTCAGCTTGCTTCAACGGGGCCGCGCTCACGTGAGCGCGGAGAGCGAATCTACGCAGCAGTCACAAGCTACGATTGCGATGCTTCAACGGGGCCGCGCTCACGTGAGCGCGGAGAGGTAACCGTCAATGCTTATAGTCGCCGGTCCGTCAGTGGCTTCAACGGGGCCGCGCTCACGTGAGCGCGGAGAGGGAGCGCCAGGCGCTCGAGGAGCGCGTCGCGCTCGACGCTTCAACGGGGCCGCGCTCACGTGAGCGCGGAGAGGGATTCGCCTTACGAACAACGTGTATCTGACTGGTGTAGCTTCAACGGGGCCGCGCTCACGTGAGCGCGGAGAGCAAACGCGCATTGCACGCTCAGCAGCACGAACATCATGCTTCAACGGGGCCGCGCTCACGTGAGCGCGGAGAGCGCCCCCTCTGTTCCCGACCGGACAGAGTTTCACCAGGCTTCAACGGGGCCGCGCTCACGTGAGCGCGGAGAGCAAGCCGCCGCGGCTTCGCATAGCGGAATTCACTGTCGCTTCAACGGGGCCGCGCTCACGTGAGCGCGGAGAGCTCCTCCGGCATCTACCGGAGGGGCAAGGAGCAACACGCTTCAACGGGGCCGCGCTCACGTGAGCGCGGAGAGGAAACGAACCAGCATCAGTTTCCTCGCGGGTTTCTCGCTTCAACGGGGCCGCGCTCACGTGAGCGCGGAGAGTGCGGCTGAATGACGTGCGGAAGTTTCCGCCCAGAGCTTCAACGGGGCCGCGCTCACGTGAGCGCGGAGAGCCATCAGCAGGCGCTGCGGTTCGGGAAGCGCACGGTGCTTCAACGGGGCCGCGCTCACGTGAGCGCGGAGAGCAGCCTGGGGAAACCTTCCTACACCCCCATACGGCATTGCTTCAACGGGGCCGCGCTCACGTGAGCGCGGAGAGAGTCGCCGACCAAGCCTTTGCGCCGCAAGCACGAACGGGCGTGCTTGCGAGCGGTACACCTATCTCGGGGACCATAGGTCGGGGCGGAGTCTGCACTACCAATCCAAGCAGCAGCGCCACAAGGCCTTATCCAACGCGAGCGCGACCCAGCTTTCTGACATCACCTCGCCGCTCGCTATGTCACAGAACCGGTCAGAAAGCGAAACAAGGGGCGTCCAGCTTGGTATACGGCAGCCCCAGAGCCGTGATCACCCGATCGCCGCGTCCCTCGGTCGGCCCGATCGCCACGAACAACACCTGGTCTTCGTCGTGATTGATCACCTCGGCGAGGTCGCACTCGAGCGCCACCTTCTCCGCCGGGTTGAGGTCACACTCGAACACCGAGTATTGCAGATGATCGCCGTAGTTCTTGCAGGACTTGAACACACGGCGCAACCGCTTGTCGTCGGTGATGTCATAGCAGACGAGGTAGGTGGTGCGCATGGGAGGGTTCGGGCTGAGGGCAGTTGGTCAAACAGACTGGGCTGGGGTGAAGTTCACTTTATAGTTAGTGCCGCTGCCGACCTGGATGCGGCGGGATCGGTAGATGGCGGAGACGCCCCGGTCGCGGAGTTCGGCTTTCCACTCACCGAGGTCGGGTTCACCGAATGCGGGGTGACGCAGCAGGGAGCGCACGATGTCGGCGGTGAGGGGCGCTTCCCACAAGGGCCAGGTGAAACAGGGATGCTCACGGTCGTGGCTCCAGCCGGCGGTGGCGAGGGCATGGCCATCCCAGGCGCAGGGGAAGAAGACCAGCGCTCGGTAAGCGAGGAGGTTGGCCATCCAGACGGTGCTCACGCCGGCCGAGCTGGGGTCGTCCAGCCTCAGGGCGTGGCGGGTGTCCTCGATCGGATCCCAGCGCATGGAGAGGCCTGGGTCGGAGTAGCGCCAGGGGCCAAACAGCGCCTGCGTCACCGCCATGTCGGTGACGCAGGGCGGAGGATCAGGTTCGGCTTTCGTGGGGTCTGCGCGGGTCATCAACTGTCGAATGTCGCCAATGAACTCCTGATGGCCGCTGCCCGTAGTGAAACAAAAGGGACTCCGTTGAATGACTTTGTCCGAATCTTGCTTCTTTCTTGAGTCTCGTGGCTGCTCAATTCCGAAGGCGGCGAGCAGGTCCACGACTCGCCGTTGCTGGAGCGAAGACTTGCCCACGAACAAATGCCCCAACCGGTGAAATACAACCGGAAGGCACTGGGATAGTTTACCGATGCGCAACTCGGGTGACGGTGCTGAAACGTCCAAGGCCGCTTTGTGGGCTTCGAGCCGTGTGCTCCATTGCTTTCCCAACGATTTCACGTTCTGCTTCCGTTCTTCACGAAGATGCTCTTCGGCACGGCGTGGAAGTTTCGGCTGGTCTTTGGCTAACTTGAGGTCGGCAAGCGCCCTCTCGTAGTCCCGGCGGGAGGCTTCCAGTGCCTCGTTGGCCTTGTCGTCCGCTGGCGTCGGCTTCAGACATTGGACGAGCAAAGCGACTACGACGTCCGCAGCGAATGGTCGCCCGCCTTGGAGAAACGCCGTCCATCTCGGCCCGCGGCGCCAGCCGAGGCGGAGGTCGGGGTCGGCCTCGGAGAGCACGGCGAGCGTGCCGAGGGCGGCCAGGAATCCGAGGGGATTGGTGCCGTCAAGGGCGGGGAGGTCGAGTGGTTGAGGCGGCGCGCTCATGGCTGGGAGGCGGGGGCGGCGGACAAGGTTTTCGGATGGGCGCTGGCGTGCCAGTCAGCCAGGCGCAGGATGGCTTCACGGTAAGCCAGGCCCCACCAGCCGAAGCGGCGAACCAACCGCCAGTAGCGGTCGCCCACACCGGAGTCGAGCCGGTGTGGTGGGGTGAGGGCCTGGCGGTCGGCGGCCGTGAGGGAGATAGCCACGCCGCCAATTTGACCCTCAACCGGCGGCGGCGCGGGGTCGGTGCACACGGGCGCAAGAGGCCGGGCATGGCCGTGGTGGCTGGCAATGAGGTGAAGGAAGAGTTGGCAGTCTTGCGGACTGAGGGAGGAGGCGGCGAGGCGCTCGGCCAGTTGAAGGGATAGCATTTCGTGGCGGAAGGCCTCGGGCAGACCAGCGGCTTCGCGGGTGCGGCGCGCCTGTTCGCGGGATCGGGGCGCTTCGGGGGATTTGGCAAGCGGGCGGTCGAGGTCCGGCAGGCCGACGCGCAAGAGGGCCTGGAAGCGGGGATCGAGTTTGCCGGCATCGTGCCAGCGGGCCGCGGCCTGGAGGAGCGCAGCGGCGGCTTCGTCGAGGCAGGAGCGGGCCAGGACGCCGACGGTCTGCTCGACTTGTTCGGTGTGGTCGGCGAGCAAGACTTCCTCCGGCGCTTCGCTCCACTGGTCGTCTTCGTCGGCGAAGAGGTCCGGTTCTTCCGCAGGGACGGCAGCGGGCGCGCGGAGAACGAGGCCGCCGTCGGGGTGAACGGCGACGTCGCGTTTGCGGACATCGGCCACAGCGACGAACAAATGCCTGAGCCAGTCGGGCAAGGACTGACAGTTCTCAGTTTCGGGCGTCCAGTCGCGGACGGCAGCGAGGGCGTCGCGGATTTCAGCGAGGGTCCAATCGTCGCGGCCGGTAAAGTCCAAGAGGTGGGCCAGGGGCGGGCAGGTCGGCAGCCAGGGGGCGAGGCAGGCGTGGTGGAGACGCAGGCTGGCGGGGCGGCCGGTCTTTTGCCAGGCGAGTTCCCAGAGGTCGAGGCGGTCGGCGCCAAGTCCTTGCTCGCGCAGGGCCTGGCCGAGAGCATCGGCGTCGGTCGGATTCGCGGGCGCGGATAGGATGACGACGGCGCCGGGCGGGATGCGTGCCGGGTCGGTGTGGACTTCTGAGCGCTCGCGGCCGCGCCAGATTAGAAACGGGGTGGCGGTGGAGCGGGCCGGTGGACTGTCGGGGTCGGTCGGCGAGCTTTCCACGTCGCCGGTGGGGTCGGCGCTGGCGCGGTCGCGCATCCACTGGCGAAGACGGAAGAGAGGCATGGGCAACATCTCGCCCACGACGGGCCGGCAGAGGCTGAGGATTTCGGGCCAGTCTTCGGGCCGCTGTGGGTCGAGGTCGCAGCGCCAGACGACACGGACTTCCGGCTGGCCGCGGCCCTTGCCGTGGAGGAATGGGGCGAGGTCCGGCTCGGGGTGCGGCGACGGGGATGTCTGGCAAAGGAGATCCAGGTGCGCGGGCAGGAGGATGGGCGCGTCGGGGGCCGGGGCGAGCAACGGGAGGCGATCGTTGCCGACGGGCAGGAGCGGGGTGAGGGCGTGGATGCCGAAGTCCACGCGGCGAGTTTCTTTGCCTTTCTCGCTGCGCTCGCCGGTGGCCCGGCTTTGGAGGAATTCCCAGGTGGCCTTCAAGGCGTCGCCATAGATGGGGTCGGGGTCTTTGATCTGGGACTGGGCGACGGCGATGAGCGCAGGTGCGTCGCCGGGCAGGCCGAGGCGGTTGAGGCGGCCGAAGCGCTGGCGGAGGGCGTCGAGGCTGGCGCACTCGGTGACGAGGGCGTCGAAGCTGAAGTCGGCGCCGACTTCGAGGCACTGAGTGGCGACAAGAATGAGCGGACACGGAGGCTCTTCGGGGTTGGTGGCCCGAAGCACGCGGTGCAGGAACGTGCCGGGGCCGACCAGAAGGTCGCGTTCGAAGGGCCGGATGCGGCCAGTCAGGAGGTCGACATCGAAGGCGGGGCCTTTGCGGGCTTCGGCCCGCAGCGACTCGGCGATGTCCGAGGCGCGGCCGACGCGGTTGACGATGACGCCGACGCGGCGTTTGCCGGCGCGGGCAAAGTCGGCGGCAGTCTCGGTTAAGCGCCGGGTGAGTGCCTCCTCGTCGGGCACGGACTCAAGGACGGCGGGTTTGGAAGCATTGAGCCGTCGTTGGAGGACCGGGTGGTCCAGCGCCCCGGCGCGTTCGTCTGGAGCAGGGAATGCCTCGAGTGGTTCTCCATCGGCTGCCGCGGGCGGGGTGGCGGAGAGAACGACGACGTGAAACGGAGTGTCGTTTTCCACCTCGGACCATCTGACGGAACGAAAGCGGCGGATGGCGCGAAGGGTTTGCAGGAAGGGTACGGCGCAATGGGCTTCGTCCAGCAGGATGAGGCTGTCGTTCGCCGCGAGGCCGGCATAGATGGGCGCAGCGAGCTGGCTGTCGCCGTAGCTGCGAAAGAGCAATCGCGAGCCGAGTTGGTCCACCGTGCTGGTGATGATGGCGGGCTGGGAGGGGATGCGTGTCCGGTGGTCATCGCGCAGCACGCCGCCGCGGAGACGGCCGACGGCAAGCGGGCGCTCGCGCGAGGGCATGCCGCGGAGGTCCAAAAGGCGTTCGGCCACGGCGCGGATGGCCGGGGCGGAGTCGGTGGCCAGCTTGTTCGCGAGGCACTTGGCGCGATCGAAGGCTTCGTCCACCACGATGCGGCGGTCCACGACGAACCAGATGCGTCGGGCGGCGCAGCGCTGGCCGCGGGGCCGTTCGGCCTGGGCGGCGAGCGCCCAGATGGCGATGTCCAGGCAGGCGGTCTTGCCGGCCGCGGTAGGGAGGTCAATGGCGTCGGGCCAGGGACGGGTGGCCGCGCGGTCGGCGAGCTGGGTTTGCCAGGGGAAAGGGGACTTATCGAGACCCCACAAAGCCTGGAAGAAATCGTCGAAGGAGGGAAGCGTTGTCATGGCGAATGGCGTTTCCTGGACCGAACGCGGTAGAGTCGCTCTGTGAAACCGCCCTCCTTCTCGAAGGTTGCGGCTTGGGAGGCGATCTGGCGGTCCAGAAGTGCGGCAGTCACATTGATCAGAGTGAGCGCGGCGTTGGCGGCGATCTCGGGGTAGGTGGACGGAGTGGACCCAGTGGACGCCATTGCTTCTCCACTTGGTCCACTGCGTCCACTCTCATGCTGCTCCTGCACCCAGGCAGCCACTTGCTCCACGGTGCGGCAGCGACGGTCCACCAGGTTCTGGCGGCGCCCATCCTTGGGGGGCCACAGGGGCAGTCCTCGGTGGCGCAGGAAGTCCTCATAGTCGAGCCGGAGTTCTTCCAGGCTGGCCCGCGCCACCTGGGTGAGCTTGATCTCCATCTTCTTCGACGTCGCGCTGACCTCGCTGCCCTCGGCGATGTTCTGCACCCCACTCCGCGCAGCCTGGACCATCTGGTCATGCGTGCGACTGCCCTGATCCACGTAGCGGTCGCAGAACCGCAGGGTCAGATCATAAACCAGTTGGGCAACCTGAAAGCTCCTCAGCTTTCGGTAACCACCGTGGGCGGGGATCAGCGGCTCCTCAGTCATGGGTAGCGTCCATCGGACGGCAAAACCCATACCCCCGATAACGGCCCGCGCCGAGCAGAACGGGTCCGCGCACCGGCTCGGCAAACGCCAGGATGGCATGGGTGTGCCGCCGCTCCGTGCCGTCCTTGCGGCGCAAGCGCGGGTAGGCGTGTGCCGGCAGTGCGCCCAGATGGGCGGACACGGGCGTGAGGATCACCTCGCGCGGGCGTGGCAGGCCAATGCGCCCGCAGGCGGCGACGATCAGCTCAGCGGCTTCCTGCTGATAGGCGGCCTTGTCTTTGGCCTTGGGATGCTGATCAAAGGCCACGGGCGTGACGGTGGCCCAATGGGTGGCGCCTGCCAGGTACGCCGTCCAAGTGTCGGGGCGCAGGGCTACGGGCGGGCGCGGCATGGTGACCGGCTCCAGTGCCCACCGGCCGAGGCGTCCGAGCACGAGCTCTCGGACGCGGCCAGCGGCCCGGAGAACCTCCTGCCGAAGGGAAGCGGGCATGGCTTCGGGCAAAGTGAGGGCCACGCCCAGCAGGTGGCCATCAGCGTGCGGGTGCCCCACAGCCGCCAGTGGCAGGAAGGCCAGGTGCGGTCGCTCCAAGGGCTGGTGGTCGGGTGTGTGCCCGCAGATGACCTGCTGGGCCTCCGCGGAGAGGTCGTTGGCGTGACTGGTGAGGGCTTCGCGCCAACGCGCGGTGAGGGCGAGGGTGCAGGCCAGATCGAGGTGCCGATACGGCCCGTCGAGCCGCTCCAAATCGAACAGGAGCAAATGCGGGCTGAAGACAGTGCCAGGGACCGAAGCGGGAGCTGCGAGATCGTCCGGGCGCGCGTAGCCCTGCTCGGCCAAGGGGCGTTTGCCTGCGACCGGAGAGCGCGACTTGGACTCATCGCGACGGTCGTGCGCCCGCTCGCGGCGTTGGCGGAAGTCGTCGTCCAGCGCCTGCAAGGTGCCGGGCACAGGCACGCGCATCGTGATGGTGGCGCGAGCGGAATCGGGCACCCAGCGGGGCAGGGAGGCAGACGGTTGGTCCGCCAGCCACACCTGGACCAGGGAGGACGAATGCCCGATGCGCGTGGTCTTGGCGCAAAGAGCTTCCAAGGCAGCCCGAATGCCTGGCGGTGGGTTGGCCTGCGGCCAGTGCACAAAGGCGATGTCCTCGCTCAGCCAGGCCCGGGCGAAGGTGCGGTCCTTGCGGTCTCGCGTGAGAGGCGACGAGTGCATTGGCGCGGTGGAAGGCCCCGTCTTGTCGTTCACCGGCACGTACTGGGTGACGGTCGTGCGCGGACAGGCCTCTGGCGCGTGAACCTCGGGCGGCTCGGACAGGCGCTCCAGCCAGAGCAGCGCCTCACGCTCGGCAGGGTCCGCGCCGGTCTCGTAGTGGGTGGCCACCAGGGCCATGAAGATGCGGCCCGGATGCGGCGGCCACTCGAGCAGCTCATGCCGCCCGTGGGAGGCGACCACAAAGCCGTTGAGATAGCGGATGCCGAGGGTGAGCATGCCTACTCAGATTCTTCCCCTGCTCCACCTTGTGTCAATTCCTGGCTCTTGCGAACCAGCTTCACCAAATCGGCGTTGGGAAGCAGTTTGACCGGTGCTTTTTCCCATACGATTCCAAGCGCCTCGGACGCAGTGATGGCCTCTTTTAACAACTCAATCGCTTCTTTGCCTGTGAGCGAGAATCTTGGTTGTTCCTTTGAGCCCGGTTTGTCGAGCAACTCCCAAGTCAAAGCCTCCTCAGGCCATAGCAGGCACCGAGAGCGCAGAGCCAATCCTGACTCAAAAGCAAGCGTCGCCGCACCAAGCCCAAGTGCGGCAAGCACTACGCGTCCTGCTTGTTCGGCTTCGGCTTGCCGCTTCTTGAAATCTTCATCCTTCTCGTCCTGCTTCCGGCTGACGGGCAGGCAAAGACGCCGCAGGACGATGAGCGAGAGTGTCGTCACTTGCTCCGCGTATTCGATGGAAGCACCACCCGCTGCCCGTTGCCCTTTTCGGGCTTCGAGTTGTTTCAAAGCATCAGGGCTATTGAGGAGCAGGTTGAATCGAGGGTCGGTGAGTTGCTGTGACTTTAGCACGTCAGGTCCGCTCGCGTTGTCTCCGTACTCCGCGAACGAAGGGAGCACGTTGCCCAAGTTCGCATTCGAGACTTTCCCCTTCTTGGCTCCCTTGCCCAATTGGACCGGCTTGCCGTTAGGGTCTGTCTCGGCGGCGTTGCTGTCCAACGTCCAGCCACCACCTTTGGCCTTGAAGACTACAATGCCCTCCGTCTTCGTGATGAGCGGATCAATTCGGCTGGCGGTTCGCACTCCGAATGTCGCCCCCACGCCGACGACCTCCGACACCATCGCGCGCTCGAACTTGGCCCCCAACCCGCCTTTTGGCCCGGAGGAATCCCACATGCCGAAAATCAGCGCCGTCGGGCAGAGTTGGTATAGCGCTGTGGCGCTCCGCTGACTGACAGTGTCGAGCAGTCTGCCTTTGCTGCTCTTCCGGAACGGCAGCTTCACCTTCTTTCCGTCAGCTTCCTCTTCAATCTCGCTGTCCCGCAGGATCGCATCCGCCAGGCGGTGAGGCACCTGGAGACTGGTGATGGTGCCCACGTCATCGATCAGGCGCTCGGCCTCCGGTTTGTGGCCCGTCGGCGACCACGGACTGAAGTCCACCTCGATGAGCGGAAGTTGGAGTCGTCCGGCGTTCACTGCCTCTTGTAACGCCAGTTCCATCCGGTTGGCCTGGGACTGGACAGTGTCGAGCACGACGCACGTCACGGGGTCGGGTCGGCCGGGCACGCGTCGTTGCTCCACGGCATAGACAGCGCCGGCGAAGGTGGGTGGAAAGACTTTGTCACCCTCGCCACCACCAGGCTGGAGACGGCGACGGCAGCGAAAGGCCGCGGCCGTTCCGGCCACGGCTTGTTGAAGGGTTTCCAGAGTCAGAGGTTCAGGATTGGTCATAGTTGGTTCCTTGGGTGTTGGGCACCGCAGCGGCCGTTAGCCGGGTGTCGATGTGAGTCTCCAAGACCCACGCTCCCGCGCAGCGGAGCGGCGCCTTTCGACCTCGCTTCGCCTCGTTTTATTTGGGGGCAATTCTGGCACAGGGGGTGGGACAAATACGGGGGGAGAGTCGAAACTTTTTCGTGGCGGCCATGAGGGCGCCGGGTGCCGTGAAGTCTCCGGCGGTGAGCCAAAACCAGCATTGCGGCGGACCTGCTGCAGGAGGCGCTTGGTGCTCACGGCATCGAGAGCGGCGAGGTGAAGGGTTGCAGCCAGGCGCGTTTCACGGTTGTGCCTTTCCGGGTGTGGTCTCCCTGGCGCGCTGGCTTTCCTCGACGGTTCTGCTTTCGTGATGGCCCTTGCCGGTCTTCTGGCAAAGCGGTTCCGGGCGGAACGTGTTCTGGATGCTCAGGCCGTCGGCCACCAACTCAGCGACAAGCGCTTGTTCCGCCGGTGACAAGTCCCGGGTGTGGATGTGATGGTCCATAGGCTTGTATGCGCGCAATTGTACACCGTGGTTCACCGGGTCATCAAGGGCACGTATTCGTCAATTTCGCCGGTGAGGGTTTTGGCCAGGAGTCGCATCTGGAGTTCGAGGGCGCGGCGGTAGCTGACTTTGTAGTCGAACAGCGGGTGGGTGAGCAGGGTGCTCAGGCGCTGTTCGTAGGCCTGGAAGTAGCGTTTGCGTCCGGCGGCGGTGAGGTTCACCGCGTCGCCGGCCCGGACGAAGTCCTTCACACTCAGGATGCGGTTGTTGACGCAAGCCAGGGCGACGGACTCGGCCACAAGCGGACGGAACTCCTCCATGACATCCAGGGCCAGGGCGGGCCGGCCAAAACGCGGTTGGTGGTAGAAACCGACGTACGGATCGAACCCCACCGTCAGCGCCGCGACGGTGCAGTCCTTTGCCAGGAGACTGTAACCCAGCGACAGCAGCGCGTTGACGGGATCGGTCGGGGGACGCCGGTTCCGATGCTCGAAGTTGAAGCGCAACTGGCCATCCCACGGATCACGCGCGTCGGCCAGTTCATCCGCGACCTTGAGCATCCCGTTGAACTCCGCAAAGTACGCGGCGGCGGCGGCGCCTTCGAGGCCGAGGAGTTCCTCACGGCTGGTGGCTGTGAGCGCTTTGTCCGCGAGCTGCTTGAGTTGGGTGATCACGCCGGGAGGCGGTTCGAGGTGATTCCGCATGAGCATGGTGCGGTGATTGCGGATCTTGCCGTGGACGAACTGGCGGCTCAGTTCGAGGGCGAGGGCGTCGTCGCCGACCCGACGGAACTGCTCGATGCGCAGGAAGACGTTCTTCAACTCGTGTCCCCGTGTGATGCCGTAGAACCAGCCGCCCATCGAGAAGTACGTGACCGGGATCTCCGCTTCGCACAGAGCCTGCACGGCCTGCGTCGAGATCTGGATGTTCCCGAACAGCGCCACGTGCGAAACGTCTTTAAGCCGCACCTCGTCGAGCAGGGCCCGCTCCTCCTTGACCTGCAGCACTTCGCCCTTCCGCCCGACGCGCAGGCCCTGGGTGGTCAGGTAGAGCGCGCGGCTGTCATCCCTCGCCGCGATCAGCCGTCGCGGCGTGGGACAGGGCGATGGAGCCCGCCCGCGGCCCTCCTCCGCGGTCTCCGCCGTCGCGGTCTGAAGGAACCGCGTCTCATCGGGCAGGCAGACTGTGACCAGCGAACAGCGCGGGCACTTGGGCGAATTGGCCAAAGGGGGCGGCATGCTGCCGGTGGCGACCGCGCGGGCGCGGGCGATGGTGTCGACCACCCAGGCCTCGAGCTCCGGCGTGATCGGCAGCCGCACTCGCTGCTTGGTTGCGCGGTAATAGATGACGCCCTCGGAACACCTGTAGCCGTTGTCGCGGAGGATCAACACCTGCACACCAAGCTGCATCTTGTCGGCATCCCACAGCTCGTTGCCATCGTCACCTTCCCTGGGCGCGCCCGCCTTGTAGTCGACCGGGCACACTTCGAGCGCCTGGAAGAGGTCGTCACCGCCTGTACGAACCTCGATCAGGTCCATCTTCGCCGTCGCGCCCAAGCGGGCCGAGCCCATCTGCACCGAGCGGGAATGAATGACGTCGTCGGTTGATGGTTCGCGGTTGATAGTTGATGGTTCGCCGCGGTCGTCCGTCGCGGTCGTCGGCGCCGGGCTTTCGCCTTTGGATGTTGAGCGTTGGGCGTTGGACGTTGAACGTTTGTCCTTGGACCCGACACCGGCCGCCGGCGGCAGCGCACCGTTGCCCGTGTCCACCCGCCGATGCAGCCCCTTGCCGCGCAGCGTGTCCGCATTCTCCACGAACACGCCCTCGACAAACTCGTAGTAGAACAGCCGCGGACAGTAGACGAACTCGTTGAGCATGCGGGCGGGGATCGCGTCGGTCGCCGTCCCCGCGGTCGATCGCGCGGAGTGGCCAGTTGGGAGCGAAGCATTGGCGTCGGTGGCCGCCGTCTGTTGGACCGTCCGATTGACTGGGGCGATCCCGTTCGCTTCGGCTGGCGGATACTCCTGCCGCATGACTTCGACCACACGCTCCCGGATTTCCTCGGGCGTGGGCAGCCCCGACGGGCGTTCGCACGCCGCGTCAACTGCGTCACGGGCCGCAGGCCGGCTTGGTGCTGCTGCCTCGCACCTGGACCGCGTCGGCTGATCGCTCGGGGTGCATGACGCGCCTCGACTGCGTGCGCCGGTGCCCTCGCCCGCGGATGCCTGAGGCTGATTATGGTGGGTTGCTTTCATAAGTCGCGCTCGCTCTCGCCGGCATCGCCCCCCTCCGGTGTTGCACTGTTTCCGCCAGTGGAATCCCTCGCGGTCCCTTTCGCCCGGCGTGCCAGTTCCTCGCGAAACAACCGGTGGTGTCGTCGCACCCGGAGCCGATACACCTCGTCCAGGACGAACTCCTGGAATCCCTTGAGCAGAAGCTCGGCAAACTCAGACTGCTCGTTGATGGGGTCCAGCTCGCCCTTGACCAGGCCGGTCGCAGCCTCCGGATCATAGGGCATGCGCTTCCGATAGAACGACTCTTTTTCCCAGCCGTAGTTGATCGAGGCGAACACTCGACCAGGTTCGGTGGGCGAGATCACCTGAAGAAACATCCGCCGGCAATCGCAAGCGAGATCCTCACAATAGAATTCCAGGTAGATGTACTCGCCCGCCGGCAATGCCGATCCCGGTCCGAAGTGCAGGCAACGCACCTCGCGCATGGCCAGTTCGGGAAACAGCGAATGAAAAGAAGTCATACGGAGTGGAGAGTGATGAGTGGAGCGTGATGAGTTGAGAGTTGAGAGTCAGGAGGCGGGGCGCAGGGATTCGGTCACCGCGCCGGCCGCTGGAGAGCGGAGACTATGCGTGTGCCTGACGGCGATGGAGCAGCCGGTGAGGGCGGCGTGGCGCATGCTCGGGCGCCAGGCTGGCGCCGGGCCAACAGGGCGCCAAATCAAAAACTTCGACACTGTGCGTATGCATACAAGAACTCGATCGTTCACGCCACTCGAATCCGCTTCGCCGACGTGCGTGCGCCGAGGCGCTGGCAGGCAAGTGGCCGGGTGCGCTGGCCGTATCCGAATCCAAGCCAAGCCTCCTTGCCTGCGTAAAGGGGTCGGTCCCTAAAGGGGTCGGTCCCGGAATACAGGAATATGCATCGAGGGCGTTCAAGGCCCGCTGCCTGCCTGAGTTCAAGTGCGCGCTTTTCGTCCGCCCAAAGGTCGAGGCGGACCGCCGCGATCGTCGGTGGGACAAAGCCGAGCTACCAGCGCGGCGGTTTGCCTCTTCCAGTTGTCCCTTGGACTTGACATTTTGGCGATAATTTCGCCGTTCTGTGGGAATCAGAGATAGCCTAATGCTTCGGCCTGCAATTGCACCGCGACCTGCGGCGCGCTGATCTGGAGCGCCTCCTCCAGGAAGCCTTCCACCCCCTGATCAATGGCCGCGAGGACCTTGTTGATGACTCTGCGGCCCAACTGGCGAACGAGGCCATCGAGGGCGCCTTCAATGAGCGAACGCAACAGTTGCCAGAGCAGCGTCGCATACGTGCGCATTCCGATGAAATCGGACACGGATTCCGATTTGATCCGGACAGGATTCCGGTCGATGTCGGACAGCGTTCCGGAGTTTGCCGGACAGTTTCTCGGAGCGAAGCGACGCTCGGGTTCGTCAACTACTCTTTGTAGCTTCGCCAGTCAAGTGTGCCGATGGGCACGGTCCGCAGGGGGGGAGGTTCTTGGGGCGAGTTGTGGACCAGGAGACCGGTCCCCAATGGGGGTAGCGCCGCTGCTGACCGAAGCTTCGAGCCCCAGCTCGCGGTCAGCAGCGTAGCGCCTGGGGCCCCATTGGGGGGCGGTCTCCTGGCCCACAACGGTGACCTCGCCTTACGCGTGGGATTCCGAGTCCGAAGGAGGTCCGTGGCTGCGGTCGTCGGCAGCCCGCGCCTTGCGCATCGATTCGCCCTTGAGTTCGATCCGATAGGCCTG
>MWFF01000193.1 GCA_002071485.1 Verrucomicrobia bacterium ADurb.Bin006
AGGAGCGCTGCCAGAACAATCCCCAAATCCCTTTCCAGATACTCGTCAAGCACCGCTCCAAATGAAAAGACCGTGAAGGTCTGGGTTGGCTCTCCGGTTTGAGCTTCCTTGGAGGGCGGCGGTGTGTCTTGATGTGTGTTCTTTGCGGCGGGCCGGGCCTGCCGCCCTTGAACCGACTTATGCACGCAACCATGCAATCCATGACAACGGCGCTCTTGCGTCCGGGCGACGCGGACCGCGTGCTGGCGGGACATCCATGGATTTATGCCGGCTCGATCCTGCGCCTGACCGGACCGGCAGCCGACGGAGACGTGGTGCAAATCAAGGACCATCGGCAACGGTTTCTCGGCATTGGGATGTTCAACTCGAGATCGAAAATCCGTATCCGATGGCTGGCGCCCGACCGGGTTGCGATCGACCGGCGGTTTTTCGAGCAACGCCTTCGCAACGCCCTGGCCGTGCGACGCCGCCACATGCCGGACGCGACGTCCTATCGCGTCGTCAACGCCGAGAGCGATTTCCTGAGCGGGCTGATCGTCGACAAGTACGAGGAGTCGCTGGTGCTGCAGATTTCGTCGCTGGGCATGGACCGTCGCAAGGCGGACATCGTGGCTGCGCTCGAGGCGACGCTGGCGCCCAAAACAATCGTCGAGCGGAGCGATGTCGCCTCGCGCAAGTTCGAGGGTCTTTCGCCGGCGCAGGGGACGCTCTTTGGGCCGGAGACGACGACGGTTCAGGCCAGGATGAACGGCCTGGCATTCGAAGTCAGCCTGCTCGAAGGCCACAAGACAGGCCTTTACCTCGACCAACAGATCAACTATCTGCGCGTGGCCGAATTGGCGCGGGGCATACCCAACGCGAATGTCCTCGATTGTTTCTCCTTCACCGGCGGGTTTGGGCTGCACGCGGCGCGGGCGGGAGCGGCGCGAGTGCACATGCTCGATCTGAGCGAGGAAGCTCTGGCCATCGCGCGGCGACAGGCCGATGCCAACGGCCTGGGAGCGTGCTGTTCGTTCGAGGCGTGCAACGTGTTCGACTGGCTCAAGACGCGCACGACCACCGGGCCCCACGAGAAACTGGTTCCCGTGTTCGATGTGATCGTGCTCGATCCGCCGTCGTTCACGCGCAATCGCGCGGCGGTGCCCGATGCCCTGCGCGGGTACAAAGAAATCCATCTGCGCGCCCTCAAGCTGCTCAAACCGGGAGGGCTCCTCGCCACTTTCTGCTGCTCGCATCACGTGGATGCCCGCACCTTCTTGGACGTGCTGCTCTCCGCCGCCTTCGATGCCCGCAAACTCCTGCGTCGAGTCGCCACATTCTCCCAGTCGCCCGATCACCCAGTCCTTCCCTCGATCCCGGAAACTGAGTACCTTAAGGGGTACGCGATCGAGTTGGCGAATCTTTGACCGATGAAACCGGTTGCAGACAGGTAATGTTTCAGTGCTGGGTTGAAGGGGACAAGGACTCTCGAAAACGAGCCGCGCCTCGCCAGCCCGCATCTGAGTGACAATGAACACAGCGTCCTCCTCCTCCGCCTCGCCTCGCGGACCGCAACGCAAGCGTCGAAGGACCCCTCGCGCCTCGGTGCGCCAAGGCCGCGCCTCCTCGCGTGAAACGACCGTGTCCAGCGTGGTCGCGCGCCATTATCTATCGCAACGTCCCATCCGTGTGATGTGTCGCAACGGACGGATCGCGAGCATCGAGCGCTTGGCTGAGGCCACGCCGACCGACTACTGGATTGCTCCAGGCTTGCTGGACCTACAGATCAATGGCTACGCAGGGGTCGATTTCCAGGCTGACGTTGTGTCGCTCGACGGCTTGCTGACCGCGGCGAGAGGATTGCGTCGAGCGGGTTGCCACCGGTTCCTGGCCACGCTTGTGACCGACGCCTGGGAGCGGATGCTCGACAAGCTCGAACGGTTGCGGGCGCTCCGGAATCGTTCTCCCGAATTGACGGAGGCCATCGTCGGGTGGCACATCGAAGGACCGTTTTTGTCTGAACAACCCGGGTATTGCGGAGCCCATGATCCGGGGCGCATGTGCGATCCACTGCCCGAGCGAATTCGCCAACTCAGGGCGGCCGCGGGCGACGATCTGCTGTTGTTGACTCTGGCGCCGGAACGAAGTGGGGCAATCGAAGCCATTGCCCTGGCGATTTCCCTGGGCATCCGGATCAGCCTGGGCCACACCGACGCG
Source organism: Verrucomicrobia bacterium ADurb.Bin006 (assembly GCA_002071485.1). Taxonomy (GTDB): domain Bacteria; phylum Verrucomicrobiota; class Verrucomicrobiia; order Limisphaerales; family J093; genus MWFF01. The sequence goes on from MWFF01000193.1 coordinate 2,197, forward strand.
TCGGCTGATAGAATCTCGCAGGCGATCGAGGCCGGGGCCAGCGGCTTCACGCACCTCGGGAATGGATGCCCGCAGACATTGGACCGCCATAACAACATCCTCTGGCGGATTCTCGAAACCCGCAGTCTGACGGTCAGCATGATTCCCGATGGAAGGCACGTGTCGCCCTCGCTCTTTCGACTTGCGCATCGACTCCTGCCCAGCCGTGCGCTCGTGTATATCACCGACGCGATGGCCGCGGCGGGCGCGCCGCCCGGACGCTACGCGTTGGGCGAGATGCAGCTCGAGGTCGGGGACGATCAAGTGGTGCGCGTGCCTGGCCAACCCTATTTCGCCGGAAGCGCCTTGCGCCCCGTGGACGGAGTGTGGCGCGCCGCGACCATGACCCGGATGCCCTGGCCACGGGCGTGGTGGCGCTTTTCGCAAAGGCCGGCGCAATGGCTCGGTTTGCGGAGCGGCCTTGCCGTGGGCCAGCGAGCGGATTTCTGTCTGCTCAAGCAAACCGGAAACGAGATGCCGACCCGGATTCGGGTGTTTTGCGGGGGAGAAGAAGCCGAGCCCAGTTCTAACCCGCATAGCAGACATCGTGCGCGATCGGACCGCCCTGGGCGCTGACGGTGTGTCAAATGTGCGGTTTAGCCGATGCGTTCGATCATCGCGCGGAACTCGTCGAAAAGAGGCGCCGAGTCATGTGGCCCTGGCGAGGCCTCGGGATGGTACTGGACGCAAAAGACCGTTCACCACGAAGAATGGAACTCACCCGCCTGAATCCGTGCAGTCCGCCGACCTCGAGAGCAGTCTTCTCGCAGTATTCTGCTGCGCACCCGCGCCCTGGCGATCGCGCCGACCGTGATGGCCGCGCAGCTCCAGCCGAACAGATCGCCGTGGCGTTGGTAAAACGTCGGTCCGCGCCGGGCGGCAGGAGAGAGGAGCGGAATCCGGAAAACCTTGAAGCCGGGGCCATAGACGTCTTTGGGTCCGTTGAAACCGACATCGCGAAGGCGACCGAAGGCATCGATCCAGCAAGTCAGACCGTTATTCGTGCAACGAAGCAGCGGCACACCGTTTTCGACAGCCCGGAAGGCGGCGTTGGCGGCCTGCTGCCATTGGGCCGCGCTCTCTCCGAACCATCCGTTGTTGGTCAGATTGAGCAGGAAATCGGTGTCGCCATCCACGGCGTCGCGGGCGCTCGAGGCAAACACGTCTTCGAAACAAATCAGCGGCCCCACACGCGCTCCCGTCCGACCGAGTTGGAACCAGACCGGCCCGGTTCCCGGCGTGATACTGGCATCGATCGGTGTCAAGTACTTGGTAAACGGCAGCCAGCGTTCGAGAGGGATGTACTCGCCAAATATCACTAGGCGCCGTTTGCGATAGGTGGCGGCGAATTGGCCGTTCGTGTCGAAAAGAAACGCGCTGTTGAAATAGCGATACTCCGGCTCGCCCCGCGCCTCCCGATTCACCTCAACGTCCTCGGCCCCAAACACCATCCAGATGCGGTGGGATGCGATCAGATTCGTCAGGGCCCGATAATGCTCTTCCTCGAAGCTCGGCAGAGAGGCCTCGGGCCAAACCAACAGGTCGGGCCCGGTCGCCAGTGCAAGCCGGGTCAACTCCATGATTCGATTGAAGCGGTTCGTTGACTCCTGCGGATCGAAGATGAGCCGCTGCGGGATGCTCGGCTGAACCACCGCCACACGCAGTTCCGACTCGGCTCGCTGAGGCGTCACGAGCCGGGTTCCTCCATAAACCGTCATCGCGACCACCGCAAAAAGCGGAAGGGCCAGGTCGGACGCCAGAGTTACCCGGAACGTGGCCGTGGGCGACGGTGACGCGATCGGGGCCCGACGAACGAGGCGCCGAGCCACACAGGCAATAGCGCAAAGCAGCGCGACGGAACACCAGGCAACAATGAACGAAACGCCGTGGACGCCGGCAAAGGACGCGATCTGAATCAGTGGGAGCGTTTGGTATTGGGAAACGCCCAGGAAGTTCCACGGAAAACCGGTCAGGAACCGGCCCACAAGCATCTCGAGAGCTACCCACGCCGCGGCGCACGCTAAGCACCAGACCGTTCGCTGATACCACGTCAGATCGACCAGTGGCACGAGTGTCACGGCATGTCCCGTGGGCCGCGCCGATTCGGGGTTAGCGTCCTCGACCGGTGAAGAGTGTTGTGGACAACGCGAGTCTCCGTTCGGCGTTGAAGGGGGCGTGGGAAGGCGGAGTGGGCTCGATCTGAGGCGCGCCTCGCCGGGAACTGAGGTCGACGGAGCAGTGTCCAAGTGAGGTGCGCGCGATCGGATCAGCACGGTTGTGCAGAGCCAGACCCAGGTGGCCGGATACAGGGCCAGATAGGCGCTGAGGGCCAGCCACCCTGCGATCGCCCCGGCAGGAAACGGGATGTACAACAGCCAATGGAGCGAAACGAGATGATGGACCAGCCCGCCCAGGTATCCGAACCCAAACGCGTGCCGTCCGTTGGCGCCTAATCCGGCGAGCAACAGGCAGCCCGGCCCGAGCCAGGCGAGGATCGAGATGTCGAATGTGGGAAACGACAGCGCGAGCATCAGCCCCGCAAGCACCGCGACGCCGGTTCGAAGGCTCAACAACGATTGGATTGTCCCAGATCGCAAACCGGGATTCCGGCTAGCCCGCATATTTCACACCCCTATGGTGCACAGGGCGCCGAGACTTCGCAATAGGACTGCTATGCCGGCAAACATCCGGCCTGGCGCGCATGGGTCTCCCTTCTGGAGTTCTCGGCTTCGCCGAGTTCGCAAGGCCATGCAACAGGCGGGCTAGGCGCGGAACGCCTTGCGGAGCATCGCGATGCTCTTGGGCACGGCCGTGTCTGGATTCTCTTTGCCTTCCATTTCGAGCGAGACATAGCCTGTGTAGCCGGCGTCGGCAAGAATGCGGGCGATGCGTTTGTAATCGAGATCGAGGGTGTACCATTCACCGCCGCCGTAGTAGGTCTTGGCCTGGACGAACGTGGTGTAGGGGGCGATCTGAGCGAGTTTCTCGTACGGGTTTTCGAGGAAATTGCCGGTATCCATCAGGACGCCCAGCCAGGGGGATTGGATGGCCTTGACGATGCGCAGCAGGCCCTCGGGCGTGCTCGTGAGGCCCCAATGATTCTCGAGGGCCAGATGCACGCCGCATTGCTCGGCCTTGGGCAGGCATTTCTCGATGCACGCGATGCACCAATTGAATCCGTCGGCTTCGCTCAGGCCGTCCGGGATCGGTTCAATCCCGCGGGCCTTCATGAGGTCATCGAAGCTGGCGATGGTGTTCCAGCGGCCGGAGTTGAGGCGGATGCACGGGATGCCCAGTGCGTAGGCGATCTCGATGCACTTGTGGGTGTGGGCAACCTGCCCGGCCAGATTCTCCGGGTCCGGATCGACAAAGTCCTGGTGAATCGAGAGGCAAATCAGGTCAATGCCATTGCGGAAGGCGTGGCGCTTCAGCTTCTGGAGGTACGCGCGGTGCGCGGCCGTCAGCGGTTCCTTCTCGGGGATGTCCATCTGCCGATGCAGGACGTCCACACCCTCGACCCCGATGACCGCGGCCTTCTCGATCACGGTCTCGATTGGCACCTTGGTGGTTCTGAAGTGCCAATAGGAATAGGTCGCAATGCCGAGCTTGATCCGCGGCCTGGACGGCGGCGCGGCTGCGCGGACCAAACCGGTTGAAGCGCCTGCGCCGGCCACGGCGAGGCTGGCAGTGCCGAGAAATGAGCGTCGGGATAGGGACATGGCAAGTTCAGAGTTCAGAGTTCAGAGATCAGAGTTCAGAGATCAGAGTTCAGAGATCAGAGTTCAGAGTTCAGAGTTCGGAGTTCGGAGTGGGAGGGCGCTCGGTGCGCTGGGGCTCTCCGAGCGCGGTGCCGGCTCATGTGCGACGCGACGTCGCCTTCATTCGAGCGTGTGATGGGTGCGTCGCAGAACGGTTCGGTCTGCGAATGCTTGCAGGCCGGCTTCTTCAGGGACGCGCCGGCGACGCGCGCGCCCACCTTGAGCCGCAGGGCGTTGAGGCGGATGAAGCCGGTGGCATCGCTCTGGTCGTAGGCCTTGGTGGGATCGCCCTCCATGGTCGCGATCTTCGGATTGTAGAGGCTGACCGGCGATTTGCGTCCCGCGGTGAGAATGTTGCCTTTGTAAAGCTTGAGCCGGACGACGCCGGTCACGTTGCGCTGGCTTTCGGTGACAAGGGCCTGGAGAGCATAGCGCTCAGGGGCAAACCAGAACCCGTAATAGACCAGCTCGGCGTAGCGCGGAATGAGCGAATCGCGCAGATGCATCACCTCCCGATCCATGGTCAGGCTCTCCATCTGCCGATGGGCGAAGTGCAGAATCGCGCCGCCCGGAGTCTCGTAGACGCCGCGGGATTTCATGCCGACAAAACGGTTCTCGACCAGGTCGACCCGCCCGACGCCATGCTTGCCGCCGAGTCGGTTGAGCGTCTTCATCACGCCGTACGGGTCCAGGGCCTTGCCGTTCACCGCAACGCAGTTGCCCTGCTTGAACTCGAGCGTGACGTACTCGGGTTTGTCCGGCGCTTCCTCGGGCGCGACGCTGAGCTTGAACATGCCTCGATTGCCGGGAGCGAATGCGTCCAGCCAGGGGTCCTCGAGAATCCCCGCCTCGAACGAGATGTGCAGCAGGTTCCGATCGGTCGAATACGGTTTCCTGGCGCTGACTTGAACCGGAATCCTCTGCTCCTCGCAATAGGCGATCATCTCGGCGCGCCCGGGGAATCGGTCGCGGAACACAGGGTCGCGCCAGGGCGCAATCACGCCCAACTCGGGCGCCAGGGCCGCGGCCGTCAACTCGAATCGGACCTGGTCATTCCCCTTCCCAGTGGCGCCATGCGCGATGGCGTCCGCCCTCTCGATGAGAGCGATCTCGACCATCCGCTTGGCGATGAGCGGACGGGCGATGCTTGTTCCGAGGAAATACTGGTTTTCATAGACCGCGCCCGCCTGCAACATCGGAAAGATGAAATCGCGCGCGAACTCCTCCTTGAGATCGTCGATGTAAATCTTGGAGGCTCCGGTCCGCAGCGCCTTCTTCTCGAGCCCCTTGAGTTCCTCCTCCTGGCCGATGTCCGCGCAGAAGGCGATCATCTCCGCCTGGTAGGTCTCCTTAAGCCAGGAGAGAATGACCGACGTGTCCAAACCGCCCGAATAGGCCAGAACAATCTTCATGAATCGAGATTAACGTCCAGGCCAGGACACTCGCCAAGCGCAAAATGATCGAGGATGCACAGTCTTGGCGAATCGGCGAGCATGTCGCCAGGTTGGCGCGGGTGCTGACGGCATGGCGATCGGGGGGCGCGGCGCCTTGCGCGAACGTCGGCGCTGCGAGCAGCGCTACGGAGGCGTAGTTGGCCCGCGGCCGTCGCGTAGCCGCGGACGGGAGTCCGCGCTGACTCGCTCCGGCGAATACAGACGTCAGCGCCGTCTCACGACGGCGGCTACGGAGGCGTAGCCGCCCCGCAGCCGTCGCGTAGCCGTGGACG
>MWFF01000194.1 GCA_002071485.1 Verrucomicrobia bacterium ADurb.Bin006
GATGTACGACGCCGGGGATGCGGTCTTGTACGTCGGGAAGGCGCGCAGTCTTCGACAGCGCCTCTCGAGCTACCGCGTGGCGAATCCGGATCGCCTGCCGCGTCGGCTCCTTCGTCTCCTGCACAGGATCGAACGAATCGCCTGTGATTATGGGTTTCTGTTGCCTGCGGGGTTCATTGTGATAGGCTTGCCAATACGATCATGGTTCGCGTGAACATACACAGCGGAATCCCGGCCCCAGAAGGTGCTCCACTGCCGGCCGGCACTCCTGTCCCCAGGCGGTTCAGCTATCGTTAAGCCCGGTCGTGCAACCGATGACCTCCACCGATCGCACCTCCGTCATGGACCTCACAGGCTCCAAAACCTCCCCATCCGAAAAGCATGCCGCCAACCTCAGCTTCGAGGCCAGGCGCTGCCAGGCGGCCCCACTCAGCAACAACGTGGACGCAGCCGAGTACAAGCACCTCCACCTGTGCCCGATCTTCTGCAAATGCACTTCTGAAATCCTCGAAGTTCTTTGCGCCCGACCTGTCGCTATTTTGACTCGATCGTTCGACATGTACTGCGGTTTTCGATCCACTTGGGCAGGACTTATGACGCGGTGTTGCCGTCCGTTGGCGGAGTTTGGGAGGACTCCCGTGTCATGAGCACATTTCGCGCTCGCTGGGTTCGAGATCTACTACGGTTTCTGCCGCTCCGCAGCCAGTTCGTGCTTTCGGGTAATGTTCGGGACCAATACCCGCTGGAGGTGGCTCCTGGTACGGTGGCGCCTTTGCCGTTGGTCCCGTGCCTAGCCGCGGAGCTGCGGACGGTTGGTGTTGCTCATTTTGTCGCCTTCGACCCTGCCCAGGGCTTCGCGGTGCCCATGGTTCCAGGCCTGGATCACGTCGCGGAACGGGAGTACCTCCAGAAGAGCTTCGGATTGGACTGGTCAAGTACCGGGCGGACTCCTTCGTCGATGGAGCGATTCTTCGAGGTGCTGGAGGCGATTGTTCGTAGCACAGAGGCGCCAGTAGCGGTGTTTGCCGATTTCGCCTCTCGCTTCCTGGTGAGAGCGGATCTCCCGAATGAGGTCGAGCATCGCGGTTTTACACGAGCGCTAGTGCTTTCCCACGCGGTCCAGCCACGTCCGGTGGGACCGGAAGGTCGACCGTTTTTCAACCCAGTGTTTTGGATCGTCGAGAAGGAGGGCGATTTGCCGGATTGGTTCGTGGTGGGAAATCCGCGGCTGCGGCATATTCCCGTGCCCCGACCCGACCGGAAGGTCCGACGTCTGGTCGCGGAGACGTTGTGTTCGGTTCTACCGGAGCCGGTGGAACTGGATGCGGAACAGTCTGCCCGGCAGGTGGAGGCCTTCGTAGAAGCCACTGAGGGTCTGTTGGTGTCCGACATGGCTGGAATCGCGCAGCTTTGCCGGTCCGAGGAGCTGAAGCTCTCCGAGATCGGGGAAGCGAGCCGGCGCTACAAACTGGGGGTCACGGAGGATCCCTGGCGGCAGGTGGATCGAACCAAGTTGCGGGATGCTGAGGCGTTCATTCGCCGCCGCGTCAAAGGCCAGTCCCATGCGGTCACCCACATGCTGGACTTGATCAAGCGGTCGGTTTCCGGCCTGGCGACTCGCGAGGGCGGGGGCGGACGCCCGCGAGGCGTGGCGTTCCTCGCGGGCCCGACGGGCGTCGGAAAGACCGAGTTGGCGAAGACCATAACCGAGCTACTCTTTGGCGACGAATCCGCCTGCATCCGTTTCGACATGAGCGAATTCTCCGCCGAGCATAGCGATCAGAGGTTGATCGGGGCTCCACCGGGATACGTGGGTTACGACGTAGGTGGAGAGTTGACCAACGCGATTCGCCAGCGGCCCTTCAGTGTGGTGCTGTTCGACGAGATCGAGAAGGCCCACCCGCGGATTCTGGACAAGTTCCTGCAGGTACTGGACGACGGCGTCCTGACCTCAGGGCGCGGCGAGCGGGTGTACTTCTCGGAGGCCTTCCTCGTGTTCACCTCTAATCTCGGCATCAGTCGCGTGGACGCTGATGGCGAACGCGTCGCCAATGTGGTGCCTACGGAGCCTTTCGAGAACGTGCAATCGAAGGTGCGGGCTGAGATTGCCAGGCATTTCAAATTCACCTTGGGGCGCCCGGAGATCCTGAATCGCATAGGGGAGAACATCATAGTCTTCGACTTCATCCGCGAGCCGGTAGCCCGCGAGATCTTCACGGCCATGCTGTCAGCCCTGTTGAGTCAGGTACAGGCGGCCCAAGGGATTGTGGTGAGGGTCACGCCGCAAGCGGAGGCGGTCCTGCGGGAGATGTGTCTCGCCGACCTTACCAACGGCGGCCGCGGGATCCGGAATCAACTGGAAGTGCACTTGGTGAATCCCCTGGCCCGCGTCCTCTTTGAGGCGAACCTACCGTCCGGTGCCGTGCTGGAGATTACCGAAGTGCGGCGGGCGGCGGTCACCGAATTGCTGTGGAAGCCGGCCCAGCGCGAGGGGCATCGATGCAGTTGAACCTCAGCCGCCTCCACTTCCCCGTGACGACGCTCGGACTAGGTCGGCGGGCGGCCGTGTGGTTCCAGGGCTGCAGTCTACGATGTCCCGGCTGCGTGAGTGTTGATACCTGGGCGACAGGGCGAGGTGCGACAACCGTTGACGCCGTGATGGAGGCGATGGAACCATGGCTTGCGAAGGCCGACGGCGTCACTATCTCGGGCGGCGAACCGTTCGAGCAAGTCCGAGCCTTGGAAGAACTGTTGCAGCATCTTCGAGCGAAGGCCCAACTGACCTCGGACATCCTAGTCTACTCGGGCTATCCGTGGGAACAGATTGCACACCAGGTTGCGCAGTGGTCGGGGCTGATTGACGTCCTCATCTCGGATCCATTCGTGCGCGGCGCGGGGCAGACGCTTGTCTGGAGAGGCTCCGACAACCAGCGTATGCACTTGCTCACTCCGCTCGGTCAGAGTCGTTACGCCGAATGGATCAAAGCGCCGAAGGCCGCGCTTCCTAAGGTGCTTGACCTCTTCTTCCACGAGGGAGAAGTCTGGATGGCGGGCATCCCCTCGGAGGGCAGCCTCGAGGCAATCCAGTCCCATCTGGCCGATGCTGGCTTCAGTGCGGCGACTTCGCAGGGAGACTGTGCGGATAGGAATGGCGTTTTGCCGATCTTCACATGACGCTCTACCGTCATTGCCCGCGCTGTGGGTCGGCCCGCCCTGTCACGGAGTGGGTCTGCCAGGGGCGATTTCAAGGCACTGGCATCCCATGCGGGGTGAAAATCAGTCCAGACCCCTTGGTTTTCCGAAGGATTTGACGGTGCCTCCCCCAAACGCCGTTAAGGATTTTTGCGTGATTTCCTGGGCTGATTTCTCGGTGGTT
>MWFF01000195.1 GCA_002071485.1 Verrucomicrobia bacterium ADurb.Bin006
AGCACTACTCGCCGGTCCCACCAACTGATCAACTTCCCGTAAGCAAACCCGGTATACTCCCCGTGAGCGGTGTCGGTCAGTAGGGGACAGGGTTTGGGACGACGTTTGAGCGCGCGCGGTTCCCGACGCCTGGGGCGATTGGGGAGTAGGTCGCTGGCCACGTTGTGGAAGAATTGGTCGAGCAGTGCCTGCGCGCTGGCGCTGGGAACGGGCCTGGAGGAGGGCTTCACCACAGCGGCGAGCGGCGGCCAGGGCGCCAGCAAAGCTCAAGCGGTTCAACGAGGCACGATGACCGCGTGCGGCTTCGAGCATGAGGCGGCGCATTAGGTTGTGCATGAGGAGGTGGAGGCGGATTTCGCGTTCGAGGTTCTCGGGGGTTTTACAGCTCAAGTGATCCATCTGGAGGGTGACTTTGAGGTGGCGCATGGTCAGTTCCATCTCCCAGCGGCGCAAATAGAGTTTGGAGAGCGCATGTACGGGGTAAGCGTCGCGATCGAGCAAGGTGGTGACGAGGATGACGAGAGGGAGGTGAGCGCGGGCTTGGCAGTAGGGGCTGGTGCTGTCGGGGGGTTGGGTTGGGGCCGTTTCTGGAGGAGGCAGAGGTTGTGGGCTTGATCGATGGCCTCGCGGCATGAGGCGCCTGCTTGGGCGATCTGCCACAGGAAGGTCCAGAAGACCAGGCGAAGGTTCCAGCGGCGGTTGCGGGAGTGGGGTCCCTCCTCTTGCTGGGCGAGGCGGTAATGGGGAATCCAAGGTTCAAAGAGGGCCTGGAACTGGTGGATGGCGGCCTGGGTGGCGGCGCGGAGTTTTTGAAGCTCTTTGGCGAAGAGAGAGGCGAAGGCGGGGAGATCGGGTGTCGTCATCATTAGGACAGCGCTTGTACTGTCCTCTTGACAGCCCGTCTATACTTTTCCGCATGAAAGTCAAAGTCGCTCCGCCGCCGCAACTGCCGGCGGCCTATCGCCGGCTCCGGGACCAACTCAGCCAGGTGGGCTGGATCGCGCTGGGAAGCGTCTTTGAGCGGACCCGGCCGGGACAGGGCGGCCCGCGCCACCAGTGGTCGCGGCGGGTGGGAGGCAAGACGGTGACGGTGGCCTTGAGTGCCGAGCAGTCTGCCTGGCTCAAAGAAGCGATCGCCAACCAACGCCGGGTCTGGGATATCCTCTCCAAAATGCAGCAGCAGACCGTTGCCTGGATGTGGAAGAACCTGCCCAGCACGACTCGTCGCAAACGACTCTCCAAGAAAACATTAGGCCTTAACTAACTGCCATTCGGGACCGACTCCTTTACGTACCATGCACCGATCCGTTCATAGGGAGTTCGACCGGGCGGCCTGTGTTTGCGGCGTCCAGGCATCGACCTTGATCAAGGGGCCGCGGGAATGCAAGCGCGGGCGCATCAAAGCGGCGAAAAACAGCCTTGGACAAGCGTCCGCGGAGGTCTAGACTGGCGGGCGGCATGAGCAAGAACTTTTCGATCACGGCCGTGCTGGTCGCGCTACTGTTGCTCGTCACGGCCCTGTTTGGGGCATTCGCCCTGACGCACGCCCGTGTCGACGCTTCGGTGCGTGCCTTTTACGGCTACGAACGCGCTCTGGAGACGCAGATTGTCATGGTGACCCGGAACCGGGCAGTCTTCCAGGCGATGGTCAACGATGCCAGGGAATATGCGAAGAAGAGCCCGGCCATGGCTTCGCTCCTGCAGCAGTACGAGGTGTCCCTGCAACAGCTCGAATTGCAGAACAAACCCAGCACGCCGGCGGCGCCCAGTGCGCCCGATCGCTAGCCTATGACTCCCATCGATCCGTCCACGCCGTCCGCATCCGGCTCGAATTCGCAGTCCGAGGCCGATTTCATCGAGTTGGTGAAGAGCGTGCGGTCACTGCGCGTTCTGTTCAATCTGGCCCTCGTGATCCTGCTCCTGTTTCTCGTGACGCTGAACGCCTTCATGCTCTGGCAGGTCCGGGCGACCCGGGTCCAGGCGTCAAGGCTGACTCCGGCCGTGCGCGAGATGGAAAGGGTCGTGGGAGAGTACGAGACCAACAGCGTTCCGATCATGCAGCAATTCACGGTCGAATTGAGGCGCTTTGCCGAGAGGAACCCGGATTTCGCGCCGATTCTCAACCGCTACGCGGGGGCTATCCCCGGCGGCAGACCCACCAATGCCCCGCCTCAGGCGCCGGTGGCCAACCCCGCTCCCAACAAGTAACACAGTCTTTCGCGCAATGTTCGAAGCCATCCAGGTCTCTCTCGCCGCCACCGCCGCCAAACTCGCCCATCTGCGGAGGTTTCTTTGACGTCCCAACCCGGCAGAAGCGATTGGACGAGCTTGATGCGACGATGTCCAGAGAGACATTCTGGAACAATCGCGAACAGGCGCAGCAACTGATCGACGAGGCCAATTCGATCCGGAACTGCTTGGGCCCGCTCTTCGAAGCCGAGAAACAGCTCGAGGACCTGCGGGTGATGGTCGAGTTGGGTCAGGCCGAGCCCGAAGCCGCGCAGGCCTCGCTCGAGGCCGAACTCGGACTCGAGGTGGCGCAGTTCGCCGATCGCCTGGAGGCGCTGGAAATCCGCCTTCTCCTCAGGGGGCCCCACGACAAGAACAACTGCATTCTGAGCATCAATGCCGGGGCGGGCGGCACCGAATCCTGCGATTGGGCGAGCATGCTCTGGCGGATGTACCAGCGCTGGGGCGAGCGGCGAGGGTGGACCGTGGAGGTGACCGACGCGGTCGAGGGGGAGGTGGCGGGCGTCAAGAGTGTCACGCTCACTCTGTCGGGCGAGAATGCCTACGGTTTCTGCAAGGCCGAGCGCGGAGTGCATCGCCTGGTGCGCATCTCGCCCTTCGATTCGAACAAGCGGCGGCACACGAGCTTCGCGAGCGTGGATGTCATTGCCGAGATCGAAGAAGGGGGTGAGATCGCCATTCCCCCGAGCGAACTCAAGGTGGACACCTACCGCTCCGGCGGCAAAGGCGGACAGAACGTGAACAAGGTCGAGACCGCCGTGCGCATCACGCACATTCCCACCGGCCTGATCGCCGCCAGTCAGAGCCAGCGTTCCCAGCACCAGAACCGCGCCACGGCCATGAAGATGCTGCTCTCGAAGCTCTACGCCCTGCGCGAGGATCAGCAGCGGGCCGAGATGGAACGTTTCTACGGCGAGAAGGGCAGCATCGGGTGGGGCAACCAGATTCGTAGCTACGTGCTCCAGCCCTATCGCATGGTCAAAGACCTCCGCACGGGCTTGGATACCAGCAACACCGACGCGGTCCTGGACGGGGACCTCGATGCATTCGTTAACGCGTGGCTCCGCGCCGGGTGCCCCGCCAAGCGCTTGGCCGGCGTGCGGGACGAGGCGGATGAGTGACATTCGATTTGATTCTGGCAGACCTGCGCATCTCCTTTTCATGAACCGTGGTTCCGTAGCCGCGGACGTGAGTCCGCGCCATCTCGCTCCGTCAAAAGCAGAAATCAGCGCCGACTCACGTCGGCGGCTACAAATCGGTTCATGGTCCCCGTGCGCATTCGACCGCTGAATGTCAACGCTTTCCATGGACATCCTGCAGGCAATCGTAGAACAAAAGCACCGCGAGATCGCTGACTGGCCGGCCTCGAACCTGACCTCGGACATTCTGCGCGCCGCCTTCGAACAGCGGCGCGGACGCCGCGATTTCACGGGCGCATTGCGCCATCCGCCCCGCGGTTCCGTGGCCTTGATCGCCGAGATCAAGCGCGCCTCGCCCAGCGTCGGTCTGATCTGTCCGGATTTCGACCCCGTCCGCATCGCGCGGGCGTACGAGCGCGCGGGTGCGGCGTGTCTCTCGGTGCTCACGGACAAGGAGTACTTTCAGGGCTCACTCGAGTACCTGCGCGACGTGCGGGCGGCGGTGGCTCTCCCTTTACTGCGAAAAGACTTCATCGTCGATGAACGTCAGATACTCGAGTCCATCCGATGGGGCGCGGACGCCATCCTCCTGATCGTGGCCGCGCTCGATGACGCCCGGTTGCGCCGGTTCCATCGGTTGGCTGTCGACGCCGGTTTGGCCGTCCTTGTCGAGGTGCACAACGAGGCCGAACTGGATCGCGCACTCGAAGTCGACGCGCGACTGATCGGGGTGAACAACCGCGATCTGCGGACGTTTACCGTGAGTCTCGGCATCACGGAGCGGCTCGCGCAACACCTCCGCTCCGCCTCGACCGCCCGGGCCTCAGCGCCCCGGAATGGCCATGCGGATGCCGTGGGCGCCGACCGTGCATCCGAGTGCGCAGCCAGTTGCATCCTGGTTGCCGAAAGCGGCATTCGGACGCGGGCGGACGTGGTGCGCCTAGCCCGTTGCGGCGTCGGGGCGATTCTGGTGGGCGAATCCCTGATGCGGCATCCGAACCTCGAAGACAAGGTCGCCGAGTTGCTCGCCGACTAGCCCTCCTGGCCCAAATGCCTGCGGTAGGCGTCGGCGTCGAGCAGCGCTCCGGCCTCGTCGAGGTTGGTCACCTTGATCTTGAAGAACCAACCGCTGCCGTACGGGTCCGTATTGGCAAGACCCGGGTTGCCGGAAACGTTCGGATTAACCTCGATGACCTCGCCCCCCAGCGGCGCGTAAACGTCGCTGGCTGTCTTGACGGATTCGACCACGGCGCACGGCTCGCCGGCCTGGATGCGGCGTCCGACGGCGGGGAGTTCGACAAACACGATGTCCGTCAGTTCGTGTTGCGCATGATCGCTGATGCCGATGGTTGCAATGTCGCCCTGCAACCGCACCCACTCGTGACTTTGGGCGTACTTGAGATCCGCAGGAATGCTGCTCATGGAAAAATGGAGTCACAGACCGCGTAGCCGGTCAATCCGGAACCACAAAGTGGCAGGGCTGCGAAGCCCGCATTTCAGGTGAAATGTCCCAGTGACCGGCCAGATGACATCGACAGTTGACGAGAAATGCGGGCTCAGGGGAGTGAACCGGGCTCAGCGAGCGCGGTTTCGAGGGCGCGACGCCAACGCGGCAGGGCGTCTTGTTCACACACCAGGATCAGACTCAGCGTCTGGCGGGCACTGACCCGGACTGCGATCTGGTCTTCCCGGGCAAGGGCCGGCTCGCTTTCGAAGGCTCGCCACCCGCCATTCTGGAATTCGCCAGTCTCGATGCGCGGCCGGCTCCATTGCGCCTTCGAGGACCATGATATGCCGCCGGCGCGCAGGGGCATCAACAGCAGGGCCTTGGATCGGGGGATTGCCTGGCCATCAAGCGAGAGCACTGCGCCGCCAGTCTCGTCGGTGAGCGTCCATTCATCCGCGATCCGGCAATTGCCCTGGACCTCAACGGCTCGGAGCGCGTTCCGTCCGTCGTGCCAGAGCAGTCCGAAGCGGCGCGGGGCAATGTCGAGCGTCGACCGAGAGGGTGTGTCGGTCAGCGTCACTGTGCGCATGGGCTGGGTTTCGTCGCGATTGGCCACCAGGCGCACCTGACCGCCATCGCGGAGTGGCACGCTGTAAACATGGAGGGACGGCGAGTCAGGCTCGATGCCCAGGGGCGAGACGCCTCCCGCCTCGAGAACCCGCCGGTAGAGCGCGACATCGGTCGGACGCCGATCCGGCGTACTGTGCAGTTCGATCGGATCGGGCGTGTAGAACACCCGTCCCCGCCCGACACGATTCTCGACGAGCAGCACGGCGCCGCCGGGCGCGCGCCTCAGCACTGTGGCCGTGACGGGTTCAACTTCGAGTTCGGGACAGTCGACGGCTTTGCCGGGATCGACCGCCAGTGGAGAGGGATTGGCCGAGAGCCGTCGCACCCCGGCCAACTCGGTCAGCCGGTTCGGACGCGAGCGCTGCCTCCGGGCATCGTAGCAGAAGTCGCCGGACAGGTAGAGCACGCCGCCTTGATCGACCCAGCGGAGCAGGGTCCCGTAGGTGGCATCGGAGAGACAATACGGGATGGGGTAGAAGAGCACGCGGGCCGAGGCCGGGATTCTGCCGTCCTGCTCGTTAAGCGTGCCGAGGTTGTGGACGTGCGCCTCGAGCGCAATGTCCATGCTGGCCAGGATGCCGTCGGTGACTCGCCACTTTCCACCACCCATGCGGTGGCAATCGGGAGTCAGGACGTAGACCTGCGGCTCGCGATATACGGGGGCGAAGTGGCGAAAGAGGAGGCTGAGATTGCGGTGGACGCAGGCGGTGTCTTTGGGCACGCCGTCGCACGGATAGACCATGCCCCACGGGAACACGCGATGGGCATCGTCCTTCCAGCACCAATTGTGGATGCGGGACGCGCCCAGGCCGAGCGCGGCGTGCGGGATGGCGAGGAACAGGTCGATCGCCTGCTCCGGGGTCCGCGCGGTGTGGTAGCCGTAGTCGCGCCCGTCGCCCCAGGCCGGGTGCGTCTTGACGCCGTATTCGCCCGGGCCGCCCGATTTGTCGCGGGCGCGCTGGTCGTTGAGCTTGCAGAGGGCCGGGAACCGGGCCAGATCGAATCCCGGTTTGTCGAAGAAACCGAAGTTGGCGAGATCGAGGCCGTCGATGCCCGCCGGAAGGTCGACGCCGCCGTGGGGCAACTGGTAGAACTCGCCGGATGTGGGATGGTTCGTGTCGTGCTGGCGGATGCCCGCGATCATTTCGCGGTTCCAGCGGCGGATCAGCCAGGCCCGAAAACAGTTCTCGTCGTACGCCGAGACGTCGTCCCAGGTCCGATCCCAATCCCAGGAGTTCACGGATGGGATGGCGCCGAGCGGTTGGGCGGGGGCGCGCGTTCCCCAGGCCTGGCGGAGGGCATCGTTGCCGCCGTAGCGATCTCGCAGAAAGTCGTTCCATTGCGGGGTAACAGCATCGCCCGGCTCGCACCTGTAATCGCCGTTGAGATAGTAAATGAGTCCCGGGACGCTCGAATAACGGCGGGCGAAGCGGGCGCAGTAGTCGCGCTGGCGCTCGAGGTCGGTGTCGCTTGCCGCCGCATTGTAGCCGACGAGCAATCCGGCGAAGTAGACCTGCCCGTATTTCTGGGCCAATTGCACCAAACCATCCACCTTGCGGAGTAACTGCTCCTCGTGGGCCGCGGAACGCGGCAGGCCGAACTGGAGGTTTTCGTAGAGGGTGACGCCCAGGTCACGGCGCAGGCGCATGTCCTCGAGCCATTGCAGCGGGGTCTCGCGCGCTGTGGTGAAGACGTAACTCCAGTCGTCGGTGCCGAACTGAAACAGCGGGCGATCTCCGAAGCGCAGGTAGTTGTCGCGGTAGGTCAGGCGTGGACCGGACGCGATGGTCCTTTCGTCGCGAACGACAAACCCGCCGGCGATCTGGTCGAGGGCGTTTGTGCCATCAGCCAGGTGGGCGACGAGATGGTAGAAGTCAGATTCAAACCGGGCGGGCTTCCAGCGCCCGGAGACGAGGTTGGTCTGGCCGGGGCCGACGGCCACGTCGAACCGAAGAGTCGCCACGGGCTCCTGTGCGGCCCGAGGCCGATCGGGCGTTTCCACGAGTAGGTTTTCGCCATATACGGCCGGGTCGGCTGGCTCGCCAGCATGGATTGCGACGGCGACGCGCAGGGTGCGCGCCGCGCGTCCGCCATTGAATACCAGGGCGTTGAAACCGACCTCTTCTCCCTGGCGATAGCAGTCGTGGTCGGTGGTCAGCGAGGCGATGTAGGCGTCGTCGACAAGGGATCTGACGATGCCGAGGAATGCGTTTGACATGCCCGGCTGGGCCGGGGCGAAGAGGTTGAGATTCGTGACGCCGAAGAACGCCCAACTCGAACCGCGCCACTGGCCGCCGTAGTGCCGCAACAGCGCGCCGGCGGCTCCCCGCAATCGTCCGTATGAATCATGCGCATTGAGGAGTGGAATCCAGCGCGCCGTGTTCCAACCCACGACTCCGCAGGCTGCCCACCCTTCAACCGGGGCCGAAACGGCGAGGTCCGGGGGTAGGAGGGACTGGCCTCGAGCGGCTCTCACGGACACGGCGCGCACCAGCGGGTAGTCGGCCTGGAAGAGGCCCAGTTGCGTCGGTTCGACTTCGAGTCCGTCTGCCGGATGTCCGTGCCGCGTGTTGAGTCTCTCGATTCGGGGAAGCTCGAACCCGAGGGTGGCTTCGAGGGCGCCAGAGCCGTCCCGCCCCTGGTCGGCGCGCCAGGCGCAACGCTCCGCGTCCGAACGCCACCAGTTGGACGGGTCGCGCCGGTCCGGGTGCGGCGGCTCCTCGAACTGCGCTTCCAGAAGGGGGTTTCCCGCGGCGTCATCGAGTTGCACGGCATCGAACCAAGCCGCGCCACGGCATTGGTAGAGGCCTGCGCGAAGGCTCACCGTCGAGGCTTGCGGGTGCAAATCGAACGTGTAGACGTGCTCCTCCCAGTCACGCGTGCCGCGCACCTGGCAGAGGTCCCGCCAGGCCAGCAGCGATCCATCCGCGGCGAATTGATAGACTGAGAAATGGGCGAAGCCGGGTCCGGTTACGTTTGCGCTCTTGAGCAGGCCGCGAAACGTCAGGGCACCTCGCCCGCGCAGGCCGGCTGCAGGCAGATCGCAAAACCAGGCCACGCCTTGCTGCCGCGGCGGCGGCGGAGGTTGATAGGCGCGCCATCCATCGGGCTCCCGTTCGATCAGATGATCGAACGCGTAGCCGCCGGTCGTGAACAGTTTGCCGCCGGCCCGGAGGAATCTGCGGAAGGTGTCGGCTGCCGATACTGGGAACACCGGGCCGTAAGGCAGCACGACGACATCAAAGCGAGCGCGGTCGAGTCGGGCGGTGTCAGCCAGGTCTTCGCTTGTCAGAAACGCCGTTTCGAAATCAGCGCCCTCGAGCCATCCCGCCAGGTGCTCGGGCGAGGCCGAGGCCGCGGGTGCGGGGATGCTGTCGCGGTAGATTGCGATGGCCCCCCGGTGCTCACCCGCCATGGTGGCCAGGCAGAGGGCCAAGGCAAGGCCAGGCGAGGCGCGCCTCAGGTCCATCCCAATCCTCAGCCTCAAGGCCTGTCCCAACGCCTTCCAGCCTCTCTCCTCCCGCGCCTCGCTCCTTGGCCCGGGTTTCTCACCATCGGGAAGATGACAAAGAAAGCCGGGCTGTGTGCGATCTGATGTTCGGGTTGTGGCGGCAGGGTGACTATACGTGCGGGTTGTCATCGAGTGTGAACTTCTTCAGACCCGTGATCTGGCACAAGACCAGCGCCAGGAAGACGGGATTGACTGTCAGGTAGCGTTTCCAGAGGCGGCGCGGCTCGCGGCAGAGCCGATAGAGCCACTCGAAGCCGCTCCGCTGAATCCAGCGCGGCGCCTGGGCCACGCGTCCCGTGTGAAAATCGAATGCCGCCCCGACGCCGATCATGAGGGCCGTGTCGAGACGCGGCAGCAACGCGGCGTTGAACAGGTCCTGTTTGGGCGTGCTGATGCTGGTCCAGAAGAAATCGGGGCGCGCGGCGCGAACCTGCGCTTCGAGTTCCGTTTCCTCCTTGGCGCTGAGCGGGCGGAAGGGGGGACAACCGGTCCCGACGATCCGCACGCCGGGGAATCGGGCTTCGAGGCGGTTCTTGAGGTCCTCCGCCACGCCGGGCATGCCGCCGTAGAGAAAATGAGTCTGGCCGGTTGTGCGGGTCGCCTCGAAGACGGCCAGCATCAGTTCCGGTCCGTACACTCGCCCCATCTCACGGTATCCGGCGAGCCGGCCTGCCCAGACCAGCGGCATGCCGTCGGGCGTGACCAGGAACGCCCGGTTGAGCACCCGTTTGTAGGCCGGGTTGTACTGTGCCTCGACGAGCACATGGACATTCGAGACGCAGACATAACCTTTGCGCCTTTGGCCAACGGCTTCCGTGAGGGTTTCGACCGCGGTCCGCAGGTTGAGCACCGAAACGCCGACACCGAGCACATTGACGCGCCGAGGTGTCAGAGGCTGCGCCGCGGGTTTCATGCCGTGATCTCTTTTGGCGCTGCCCAATGCCCCTCGCGATACGCGCGTCCGAGAAGGCGGTTCATAAGCTTGTTGCGCGAGCCGAAGAGCTTCCAGCCGGCCTGTTTGCCGAGGATCGGCGTGCCACGGGTGCCATAGAAGACGTTGCCGTTCTCGTGTCCTTCCTGGACGTAAGGCGACCAGGTCCGGTGCTCGCAGATGAGCTGGCGCCGCTTGCCGCCGGTGTCGTATTCGAACACGACGCACTGGGTGTAGGGGAACTCCTGATCGTCATCGAAGAAGAACTTACCGCCCAGCGCGGTCATCGCGTTGGGATGCGTCTCGAGGCCG
This sequence comes from Verrucomicrobia bacterium ADurb.Bin006, assembly GCA_002071485.1. GTDB lineage: Bacteria > Verrucomicrobiota > Verrucomicrobiia > Limisphaerales > J093 > MWFF01. Next base: position 10,221 of record MWFF01000195.1, read on the forward strand.
AGCACGATTCTGGCATCGGCCGCGGCTGTGCCGACCGCGGAGGCCGACAGCGCAGCCGCGCCGACGAGCGGGGCTGTGTCCTGAATGAACTGGCGGCGATTCCTTGGTGTGCGGCCCGGCTCGGAATTGCCGGCGGGAGGGGCGAGTTGCGGTTTGGTGTCCGGTTTCATAGGCTCGATCGGGGGATGATGCGAGGGACGTTTCGATTGTGTGGTGTGTCGTGATCCTGTGCTGCGGTGTCCAGGGTCAGTCGGGGGCGGCGTGGGCTCGCCCGATGTTTTCCGCGAATCGGTAAAGCAAAGGCAACAGGATGAGGGTGAGAAACGTCGAGCTGAGGATTCCGCCGATGACCACGGTTGCCAGCGGGCGCTGGACCTCGGCGCCGGGGCCGGTGGCCAGGGCCATGGGCACGAAGCCGAGACTGGCCACGAAGGCGGTCATGAGCACGGGCCGCAAGCGGATCAGCGCCCCTTCGAGAACGGCTTGGGCGACGGTGCGACCCTGTTCGCGCAGTTCGTTGAAATAGCTGATCAGGACCACGCCGTTGAGAACGGCCACACCGCTCAAGGCGATGAAGCCGACCGCGGCGGTGATGCTGAAGGGCATGCCGCGCAGCCACAGGGCGATCACGCCGCCCGTGACTGCCAGAGGAATGCCGGTGTAGATGACGATCGCCTGGCGCAGGCTGCCGAAGGCCATGAAGATCAGCAGGAATATCAGCACCAGCGCCGCCGGGACGACAATCAGCAGCCGGGTGCGCGCCTGTTGCAGATTCTTGAACTCGCCGCCGAACTCGTACACGTACCCGTCCGGGAAAGTGACCTGCTCGCGAATGCGCGCCTCGGCATCGCGGACGAAGCTCTCGACATCGCGTCCGCGCAGGTTGACCATCAGGGCCACACGGCGAGCCCCGTTCTCCCGGACGATGGGATCGACGCTGGCCACGGTGCGGAAGGCGGCCACCTTCTCGAGCGGAACCAGTCCGTGCTCTCCCACCCGCACCGGCAGCGATCGGAGAGTGTCGAGGCGGTCGCGGAGGTCGCCTTCGAGACGGACGACAATTTCGAACCGACGATTGCCCTCGTAGATCATGCCGACGGTTTCGCCGGCTAGAGCGGTCGAGACGGTGGCGTTGACGTTTGCGGCGTGCAGGTTGTAGCGGCGAAGCGCATCCCGATCGACCACGATCTCGAGGACGGGCGCGCGTCCTTGAGTTTCGAACTCGATGTCGCCCGCGCCCGGCACGTGTTCGAGGAGCTGCTTCACCTGGGCTGCCAACCCCTCCATCACATCGAAATCGGTGCCGATGATCTTGACGGACAGGTCGGACCGAACGCCTTCGATCAGTTCGTTGAACCGCATCTCGATCGGCTGGGCAAAGAGGAAACTCTGGTCGGGAAGCTCTTTGGCGACCGTTTCCTCGATCAGCGCAGCCAGGTCGGACTTGGTCATCGGGCGCCCGTTGATGCGGCGCCAGGTCGAGCGCGGTTTGTAGAAGATGTAGAGATCGTTCTGGCTTGGCGGCATCGGGTCGGTGGCCACTTCGCTCGTCCCCAGGCGGCAGAAGACACGGTCCACCTCGGGAATGGTGAGCAGCAGTTTCTCCGTGGCCATTTCCATCGCCAGGGAGGCGTCGAGATTCATGCTGTTGGTCCGGTAGACCATCACCGTGTGCGAGCCTTCATCGAGCTGCGGCACGAACTCGGCGCCGAGCCGCAGGAACGCCACCGTCGAGAGCGCGAGCCAGAGCACGGTGCTGATCCCGACAAGCCAGGGTTTGGCGAGCGCCAGGCGCAGGGACGGCTCGAACGCGCGTTTGATCCATCGCACGAGGATGTTATCCCCCTCGCGGATGTGGCCGCCGAGCAGGCAGGAGCAGAGCACGGGCATCAGGGTCAGGGCGAGGACCAGCGCGCCTCCCAGCGCCAGCATCACGGTGATCGCCATCGGATGGAACATCTTCCCCTCGATGCCCGTGAGCGCCAGGATGGGCACGTAGACGATTGTGATAATCAGCACCCCGAAGAACATCGGGTGCGCGACCTGCTTGCTGGCGATCCCGACGGTGTGCAATCGCTCGACCGGCGTCAGAACGCGCCCCAGATGCTTCTGTTTCCCGGCAAGCTGCCGCACGATGTTCTCGACCATCACGACAGCGCCGTCGATGATCAGCCCGAAATCGATTGCGCCCAGGCTCATCAGGTTGCCGGAGATTCCGAACCGGACCATTCCAGTGAGCGCCCAGAGGAACGACAGGGGGATGGCGGCCGAGACAATCAGCGCGGCGCGCCAGTTGCCCAGCATGGCCAGCAGCACCGCCACCACCAGAATTGCCCCTTCAAAGAGGTTCTTCCGCACCGTTGCCACGGTGGCATCGACCAGGTCGGCGCGGTCGTACTGGGTGCGCAAATCGAGACCCGGGGGGAGATGCTGCTGGATTTCGCGCAGCCGCGCCCCGAACCGCTGCGCCACGATCCGGCTGTTCTCCCCCGCCAGCATCATCGCCGTGCCCAGCACCGCTTCCTCGCCATTCTCGGTCGCCGCGCCCGTTCGAAAGCTCGAGCCGACGTCGACATCGGCCACGTCGCGCACCAGGAGCGGCTTGACGGCCGCGGCGAACTTGACCGGGAGGTCGGCGATGTCCTGTGCGGACTGGACGCGTGCGAGCGTGCGGACGGTGAGTTGGTCGGGGCCGTTGTGAATGACGCCGCCCCCGGCATTCTCGACGTTCTCACGCACCAGCGCGGCCAGATCGGCAAAGGTCAATCCGGCCCGTTCGAGGTCATTCGGGCGGGGCTGGACGACGATCTGTTTCTCGTACCCGCCGTTGGCGTTGATTTCGGCTATGCCGGGTGTGCCGCGCAACATGGGTTTCACGACGAACTCGTGAACCTCCCGTAGTTCGCGCAGTTCCTCGATCCGGTCGGCGGGACGGTTGGTGGCGTCCGTGCGAAAGGCCAGAGTGTAGTAGTAAATCTCGCCCAGGCCGGTGCTGATGGGCGCCAGCTTCGGCGTCAAGCCCGGTGGCAGGCGGTCGACAACGGCCTGGAGCCGCTCGGCCACCAGTTGACGCGCGCGATAAACGTCCGTGCGATCGGCGAAAATGAGCGTGACCTGCGACAGCCCGAACTTGGTGAGCGACCGCATTTCCTGCACCCCCTGAATCCCCGCCAACTCCATCTCGATCGGGATCGTCACGGCCTGTTCGCTCTCCTCCGGCGCGAGGGTGATCACCTCGGTGTTGACCTGCACCTGCGGGCTGGTGATGTCGGGCACGGCATCGATCGGCAGGTTGTTTGCCGACCAAAGGCCGATGAAGATCGAGACGGCGGCGACGATGAGCAGGAACGCGCGTTGGCGCAGCGAAGCGTCGATTAATCGGTGCAGCATGCAGCCTCCTTAGGGTCTGTGCAAAAATTACTTCCGATTTCGCTGGAGGGGATTTGGCTCGCTGGCGAGGCGCGACGAAGGAACATAGCCTTGACCTCTGTGACTGAGGAGCAACGAAACCTGCGAGCCAAATCCCCCCAGCCCTCCGGGGCGGGGCGGCACCGGGCCATCTGCGTCGTGCCTCGGTCGGTCGAGTATCTCAGGGGATACACTCCCTCCCTCGGGCCTCGCATCTGGTCCGGTGGCACTCCCGCCAAAATCGGAATTAGTTTTTGCACAGACCATTAGCGGGCTGGAAGTGAATCGAGCGCAACCCCCAGAAGCAACTCGAGTTGCTGACGGTGTTCGATCGCTTCCGCGCGTGTGGCCAAAACCGCTTCGAGCGCCTCCAGATACCGCGTCTGCATCTCCAGGTAGGTCGTCACCGGCACCGCGCCCAGCCGGTAATGCTCGTCGGCCAGAATCGCGGCCTCGCGCAACTGCCGGGGCGCGTCGCTGCGCCACCGGGCCATCTCCTTGAGTCGCGTCTCGAGTGCGAGGGCGTGCCCTGTCACCTGTCGTTCCACCTCGAGGCAGATCGTTCTCAGCGAGGCCTCGGCCTGCTGTTGGCGGGCGGCCGCCACTTCGACGCCGGCCCGATTCTGATGCCACAAGGGCAGGGGCAGACTTACCCCCAGACCGACGATGCGCTGCTCGTCATTGGCCTTCTCGGCCGCGTAGAACGGAGCGAGGGTGACGCGCGGGTAGCGTTCGTTCCGGGCCAACTGGACCTGAAAACCCTGCTGAGCCAGTTCCGCCTGCCGCAGGCGGATGTCGAAGTTGTTGGTTGCCGCCACGTCAAGCAACAGCGAAAGCGGGGGCAGGTTGGTGGCGACTGTCAGGGCGCCCTCGATCGCGAGCGGGGTGGCCGCCGGCAGGCCCCGCAGTTGGTTGATTTCGATCAGACTGGCCTGGACAGCGCGCCGGGCCTCGGCGGCCTGGCGGCTCAGGGTAATTGCATGCGCCTCGATGATTCGCTGGTCCAGCACCGGCGTTACTCCAGCAGGGTCGCGCTGCACCAATACGGCGAGAAGCGCCTGGAAACGTTCCGCGACTTCGTCCGTGGCATCGGCCTGCTCCTGGGCCGCCACAACGCTCCGTCCCAGCGTGCGCGCCCGGTTCGCCAACGCCGCCTGAAACTGCGCCAACCCCAACTCCGCCATCTCGATCTGTTGGTTGGCAATCGCCTTGCGCAAAGCCACCCGCCCCGGCCACTCGAAGGGCTGCGCCAAAGCCACCGACCACACCGCGCCGTCCCCCAACGTCGCCCCACGCCCCCGATCCCAAACCCGTTTGCTTCCCACCTCGACGGACAGTTCGGGATTCTCCCACTGCCGCGCCCCGCGAACCCCCGCCCGCGCCGCGGCCACCTCGGCGCGGTAGAACGCCAACTCGGGATGGCGGTCTCGAATCTCCTCGACCAACGCGTCGAGCGAAACCGGGCGGGGCTCTGCCGGGGCGTTTGTGGACTGAGGCGATTGGGCGCCGAGCGATCCGACCAGAACCACGAGGGCGGCCAGAGCGCTGATTCTAAAACGATTCATAGTCTCAATCGGCATCGGGATCTGAGCGGAACCGGCCGACGACATCGGTGTCTCGGCATGGGTCCGCGTGGCATTGAACCCCTTTGAGTAAAGCGAATTCAAGGTGAATTGATCCTGAGCGTGTTGCGTGGTTGCAGGGCTGCCGGTGATCCACTTTGACAATCGTTCGAGACGGTATAGGGTAGTAACTCTGACACAAAGCACGAGTTCCGTTTGAGCTCGCTGTGTCATCGCAACAGAGTACTCAACATGAACATGAAACGAACAATCGTACATGCCGGGGCGGCCTTGGCCTCGGCTTGGCTCGCCTTGTCCGCGTCCGCGTCCGTCACACCGCAAGGGTGGTGGCATTACGGGGAAGTCTTGGACTACTATGCTGATTCGAGCGGCAACAACCGGCGATTCGGCTTTGCCTATTGCAGCGGAGGAGGCGGCACCACGGGCGCCGCCATTGTTCCGCTCGGCGCCGGCGGTCCATTGGGCACCACCGGCCACATCAGCACCAGCTCGCTCTACTGGACCCCGGCGCACTACGCCGCGGCGGCCATGTGGAATCCGTGGCCATGCAGCACGGCGGACTGCGCCTGGAACCCGCCGGCAACCGACTATGTGATCGAGTGCTGGATTCTGCCCGAGGACACGGGGATCAGCACAACGGCCAACCGGACATGGTTTTTTGGCAGCGGTTCGGGTGATTTCTCGCAGCCCGACCGGCCCGCCGGCGCGGGTGGCGGAGGTGTGTACTTTGCCGTGACCAACAATACCGAACTGGGAAAATCGCAGATCGGCGCGTTCGTGATCCCGAATGCCGGCCAGGGTGTTCCGAACACCGTCCAGATTGGGGACTATGTCGATGCGGACACCAACAGTTGGATGCATATCGCCGTCGTCAGCGACAACGGCACCAACACATTCTATGTGAATGGCGTTGCGAAAGGCGCCCCCACGGACAAAAACACGATTCCCAACGGGAACATCTTCGCCGGAGGCAGCCCGGGTACACTGCCCTCGTTCCGGGGGTATCTGGACGAGTTGCGCATTAGCACGTTCGCTCCGGGCCAGTTCCAGGTCAGCGATCTGCTGCTCCGTCCGGCGGGCCCCAGCATCGTTGAACAACCGAAGTCCGCGACCGTTTGGGCCAGCGGCGCCGCCTCGTTCGGCGTGGTTGCCGCCAAGGACGCCTCGCTGACCTACCAATGGCGGCGCGGCGGGGCGAATCTCCCCGGGCAGACCGGGGCCAAGTTGTATCTGGCCACCGTCACCGCGGCCGACAACGGTGCCAAGTTCGATTGTGTCCTGACCAGCGGCGGCGTTTCCGTGACCAGTGCGGAGGTAACGCTGACCGTGGTGACGCCGACTCAAGGCGATATCGACGATGCCAATGCCTACCGGAATCTCGTCAAGGCCGAATCGGGCCTGGTCGCTTATTTCCCGGCCGATGATTGTGTCGATGCGACCGTGATCAACGTTGTGGACAATGCACACAACGGCACTCTCCAACTGGGGGCGTTGTATGATGGCCAAACCGATCGGGCACTGATTCAGCGCTCTCTGGCGTTTGACGCGGATGGAATGGTGCAGATTCCGAGCGACCCGGCCTTCGAGTTCCCGAGTGGCAATGGGACTGTGGAAGCACTCGTCTATCTGACGCGAACGACGATCCAGAACCAGACGATCTTCTCGGTGGCCTGGGATAACGCGAGTTACGTCTATGCGATTCAGGCGAACGGCGCCGGAAACAGTTTGGTCTTCGCCAACGGCGTCGACACGCTGAGCTGGTCGATCGCCCCGAGTCTTATCGGGCGCCTGACCCACGTGGCCTTCGTGTTCGAGGACGGCACCAAAGTGACGCCTTATCTGGATGGCAAGCCGCTCGAAACCAAGACCCACACGGGCCTCGGGGCGGGCGGGTACCCGGCTTGGATCGGGTCTTTCGCCGACGGCGTTTTGGGCGATCCGAACATGCTCGCCGGCACGATCGGCGATCTGGCCGTTTATAGCAGCGCATTGTCCGCCGACGCTATCCAGTCGCACTACACCAAGCTGGTCTACGGCACGACAGTGGCCCCGCCAGTGTTCGACAGCCAGACGCTCGGCCCGCGAACCCTGATGGCGGGCAGCGCACCGGTCTTGAATGCCGTCGTTTCGGGGGCTTTGCCTTTCACGTATCAATGGAAACTGGACGGCGTCGCCATTCCCGGCGCCAACTCCGCTTCGTACGTTGTCACCGGCGGCGCGGCTGGCACCTCGGCAACCTATACCCTGTCGGTCGAAAACGTGTTCGGCATCGCCGAGAGCCAGCCCATCGTGCTGAACTTCGTTGCCCCTTCGGGCAAATACGCCGAAATTGTCGCGGCGGATCATCCGTCTGCGTACTGGCGGTTGGGGGAGGCGACGGGCACCCTGGCGGCGGACGTGGCCGGGTTCCACGACGCGACCTATGGGGGAGCGTACACGCTTGGCGAGCCCGGGGCATTCCTGGGCGGCGCGCAGACGGATCCGGATACGGCTGTCCACTTCACGGGCGGGAACGCGGTGGCGCAGGCCTCGTCGGTGCTCAACCCCGCCGGCCCGTTCACCGTCGAGTTTTGGGCCAAGCCCGATCAGTCAGGGCAGAACAGCCGATGCGTGATCGGGTCGCAGAATCGCGCTATCGGGCGTTCCGGTTATGCCATCTACCAGGGCCTTAACGGGGCCTGGTGGGAATGTCATATTGGCGATGCCACGACCGTTCAGATCTGGCTGCTCGGCAAGACCTATCCAGAAGCAGGTAAATGGTACCATGTCGTTGTGGTTTATTCTGGCGGCAGCGGGCGCATTTACGTGAACGGCGTCGATGATACGTCGCTGGAGAACAGCACGCTGGAGGGCAATTACCTCCCGGCGACCAACACACCGTTCGAGATCGCCAGCCGATCTGGTGGCGGCATCCCCTACCCGGGCACAGTGGACGATGTGGCCTTCTACAGCTATGCGCTCACGCCCGAGCAGATTCTCAATCATTATAAGATTCAATGGATGGCCGCGCAGGTCACCGAGGAACCGGCCGACGCCTCGGCCGTCGAGGGCAGCACCGTAACGCTGTCGGCTGCGGTCTCGGGCTTGCCCAACACCTACCAGTGGTTCAAGGGCGCCGTGGCTCTGACCGACGTCACCAATCCGGACGGTACAGCCCACTACCCGCAAGGGGTGAACGCTGCGACTCTGGTGATCGCCCAGGCCACGCCGTCCGATAGCGGTTTGTACCGCTTGGTGGTCGAGAATCCGCTCGGCGGTGTCACGACCCGCAATGCGAACGTGGTCGTGAGCACGGATACCGCGCCGCCCTCGGTGGTTTCGGTGACCGCCCTTTCGACGCCCAATCCGATCGGCGGCAAGCCGTTCCTGGTCAAGGTGCTGTTCTCGAAGCGGATGGACAGCGCCACGGCTTCGAGCCCAGGGAACTACGGCATCAACGGCGGAGTCGCCGTAAACAGCCTGGTGTTTCACGAGGATCCGGCGGCTGTGCCCCTGGGCGGCGACTGGCGGACGGTGATTCTCGCCACAAGCGGGCTCGTGCCGGGCCAGGAGTACACGTTGACCCTGAGCGGACTCAAGGATCGCACGACCACGGGGAACGTGATGCCCTCGACGACGGTGTCGTTCCAGGCGCCGGTGTTGACTCCGGGCGTGGTGGCCTGGGACTACTACTATCTCGGTGCGCCCCGTCCCAGTCCGCTGACGGTGAATTGGATGACGGACAACACCTACCTGTTCCCAGCCGGCCCGATGACCAACGGACTGCCGGCCTCATTCGACACCACTCCCTTCACTGGAGGCAACCTTGCCACCAAGCCGGTGTTCGGCTCTCACGGGGATGATTACGGCGACAGCCTGTCCGCCTGGATCACGCCGACAGTGTCGGGCAACTATCGGTTCTTCCTGTCGAGCGACGATCCTTCGCAGTTGTGGCTGAGCACGAACGAGGACCCGGTGAACGTCGGGTTGATTGCCGAGGAGACCGGGTGCTGTCATGCCTTCACCGAGCCGCCCATTGCCTACACATCGGAGCCGCAAGCCCTGGTGGCCGGCAAGGCATACTTCATTCAGGCCCTGCACACCGAGGGTGGCGGCGGCGACTATCTCAAGGTCGCATGGCGGATCGAGGGCGATGAGACCCCCGCAGGGCAATTGACCCCGATCTCGGGCGCGGTGATCTCCGCCTACGCGCCGGTGGCGGCGCCGGAATTCGATCCGCCGGTGATCACCGGGACCGGTCAGATCACGCTCTCGTGGTCGGGAGCGGGCGCGCTGCAGCAATCGCCGGACTTCAAGACCTGGACGCCCGTGGCGGGCAATCCGACCAGTCCGTACACGGTCGCTCCAAGCGCCGCGCAGATGTTCTATCGCATCGCGCGGTAGCCCGAGAGACGATTCGACACGAGAGACCGGGGGCAACCCCGGTCTCTCTTTTTGTTCATCAGGCTCGCTGGCGTCGGGGCCCATAGCCCCTACACAATCACGTCAGCCCGGTGGCCTGACCTGAGGGGAGCATCCGGATTCGCGCCGCCGCAGGCACTTTGGGCAGGCCGGGCATGGTGACGATGTTGCCGCAGACCGCGACGACAAAGCCGGCGCCCGCCGAGAGCCGAAGCTCGTTCACCGTGATGGAGAAGCCGCCGGGCCGGCCGCGCAGGTCGGCGCGGTCCGAGAGCGAGAGTGGCGTCTTGGCGACGCACACGGGTAGCGTGTTGAAGCCGTGTTGATCGAGAGTCTCGATGTGGTTCAACGCGGCGCGGTCGAAATTGACGCCGTCGGCGCCGTAGACCTTGGTGGCGATGACCTCGAGTTTCTTGCGGATCGGCGCATCCAGAGGGTAGAGAAAGCGCAGTGCCCGGCGTCTGCGCCGTGTCGCCGCCCGGACCACGGCCCGCGCGAGGTCGATCGCTCCCTGGCCGCCCTGGTCGAAGTGTTTCGACACCACCGCCTCGACTCCCTGACGAGCGCAAAAACGGACGATCCGAGCGTAGTCGTTAGGATTGTCATCCGGGAAATGACTGACGCAGACCACGGGGTCGAGTCCGAACAACCGGATGTTCTCGATGTGTTTGGCCAGGTTGCCCAGACCGCCGATCTCCTTGAAGCCGCCGTGGTACGCGATCGCTTTGACCGTGGCGACAATGACCGCCGTGGCCGGGGTCAGCCCCGCCGCCCGGCATTTGATGTGAAAGAACTTCTCCGCTCCAAGGTCGGTGGCAAAGCCGGCCTCGGTGACGACGTAATCGGCGAGCTTGAGCGCCAGGCGGGTTGCGATGCTGGTGTTGGTGCCTTGGGCGATGTTGGCGAAGGGGCCGCCGTGCACGAATGCCGGCGTGCCTTCGAGCGATTGCACCAGGTTGGGATGAATGGCGTCCCGCAGCAGCACCTGCATGGCGCCGGGGGCCTGCACGGCGTCGGCCCGGATGGGCGCCCCCTTGTACGTGAACCCCACGACAATGCGCGCCATCCGCTCCCCAAGATCGCGATAATCCCGGGCGAGGCAGAGAATGGCCATGACCTCGGAGGCGGGCGTGATGTTGAAGCCGTCGCGACGCGGCACTCCGTTGAGCGGTCCGCCCAGGCCGATCACGATGTCCCGCAGCGAGCGTTCGTTGAAGTCGATGACGCGGCGCATTACGATGCGGCGCGGATCGATGCCCAGTTCGTTGCCATGCTGGAGGTGGTTGTCCAACATGGCGCACAGGAGGTTGTTGGCCTTCTCGACGGAATACATGTCGCCGACGAAATGCAGATTGATGTCCTCCGCCGGGATGACCTGCGCGCGCCCGCCGCCGGTGCCGCCGCCTTTGATGCCGAAATAGGGACCCAGGGACGGCTCACGCAGACAAAACATGGCGCGGTGACCCAGGCGGCGCAGAGCATCGGCCAGACCGATCGTCGCGGTGGTCTTGCCTTCGCCCTGCGGCGTCGGCGTCATCGCCGACACCAGGATTAGGCGGCCATCGGGCTGGTTGGCTCGAGCATCGAGTTCCGCGACCGGAATCTTGGCGATGTAATGGCCGTGCGGGAGAATCTCCTCGGGGTCAAGACCCAGGTCGCGGGCGACTTCGCGGATGCGTCGGGGCGGGGGGGCTGGACTGGTGATGGCTGGATTGGACATAGAATCCCAGAACGACGGAACAGGGTGCGCTCATGTCGAGTCTGGCCCTCAACCCTATCCCCTTCTTTTCGCAGGGATTCTACCGAGCGAGGCGCGGGATAGAGGGACGGGGGAAGAACGGGGACTCTTCATGGAAATGCGGACTGGGTTTGGTTTGAGGCCGGCCTCTGGCGGTCAGGGCTGTACAGGCTCGATTCGCAGTCCCGGAACGCGCTGGCCATCGATTCCGGCAATCCGGGCGCACGCGGCCCAGCCGCCGCCGCCCTGGGTGACTTTCAGCAGCAGTCGATTCGCGCCTTTCCTGAGTCGGATTGGCGCGCGGTCCTGATCGACGATCAGGCCTCGATCCACGTTGTTGCTGTGCACAACCGCGTCGTTCAGCCAGACCTTGAGACCGTCGTCGCTGCCCATGAGCAGCAGGGCGTCGGAGTCCTGCTCCGCCACAATCTCGGCGCGCAGGTAGGCGACGCAATTGGCGTGGCCCGGGAAAAGACTCGAGAGATCGACCTGATCGGCGACTGGCGTGGGCTTCCAGTCAACCTTCGCGTCCGCTTTCTCCGGTGCGAACGTCAGTTCGAAAACAGCGGTCGCTCCCTCGACTCCGGCTTGTCGATACGGCCCGCTCACCAGCCAGTGCCGGATGAAAGGTCCGTTGATTGCCGGCGTCCGGCGCAGGGCCCAGGCGCGCCGGACGGTCTCCGCCGCCTTGCACCGGGCCAGCACGTTCGCGGCGGCTGCGTCCGCCAACGCCGAATCGGCGGACGCAATCTTCTCGGCAATCGCAATAGCGGCCAGCCCGGCTTCCTCGGCCAGATCCGGTTTGGCCAGGTTCTTCAAGGCGGTCTCGAGGGCGTCCGCCGAGCTGATCTGCGCCATCTGAGCAAGAGCCAGGCGCTTCTCGTCCGCCCGTCGCGCGACGCTCATCGCCTTCTCGAGCAACGCAACGCGTTTGGCCGTGTCCTGCTCGTGCGCGCTGACCTCGACAGCGCCGCGCAACGCGAGCGCGTGCAACCCCAAGTCGGTGGCGAATTGCGCGAAATCGGTCAGATAAAGCGCGGGCTCTGGATTGGGCCATTGACCCAAAACGCGCACCGCGGTTCGGACGAGTTCGGAGTTCGAGTCCTGCGTGGCGCTCCGCGCGGCAATCAAGGCGTCCGCGGTCCCCAGTTCAGCGAGCAGAGGCAACAGCAGTCGGCGCTCGGCCGGTGCGGAGTTCCGGATGGCGGCGATGACGCGTCCTTCTGTTTCGGTTGTGTTCGGGCTCGATTGACAAACGGCCACAAGGGCCTTGAACACCGGATCGATCTGATCGTCGGACTTCGCCTTGGCGGCAAGATCGAGCAGGGGCGCCAGCGTCTCGGGCAGGGCAAGCTGCCTGAGCGATTCGAGCGCGGCCAGACGCACAGGCTGCGCCTCGGCCCCTGCGAATCGAAGCAGCGTATCGCCGGCCTGGCGGTCCGCACGCGCGCCCAGCGCCCGCAGCAGAACGGCCTTCTCGACCGGGTCCGCCGTGTCGATCGCCGCCAGAAGCGCCTCGCGCACGCCCGGACCGCGAAGGCGCGTCAGGGTCCGAGCGGCGGCCTCGCGCTCGGACGCTTCGCCTCGAGCCGCACTTTTCGCCACGGACGGAATCGACGATGGATCGGCCAGGTCGGCCAGGGCATCGAGGGCGGCGACTCTCAGCGCGAGATTCGAGCTGTCCAGGGCCTTGCGGACGAGCGGGAGAGGGGCCTTGCCGCGCCGGACGTTGGCATCGAGCAGCGCAGCCTGGGACTCGGCGGGCAGATCATCCCAATCCCCCAGGCAGGCGACCAGGATCGAGGCATCGTCCAGCTCGCGCACCAGACCGAGCGCGGCGCGCTGGAGCGAACGGTCGCGTCCGGACAAAGCCGTGCGGACGAGGTCGGGCGCGGATCGGGCATCGCGCAACACGAGGCCGCGCCACGCGACAACGCGTATCGACTCGGAAGCGGGCTGAGACAACACGCTGCGGCATATCTCGGACGCGAGCCTGGTCCCGTCGGCGCCGTGCAGCGTCTCGGCGCATTGGAGCAGGCTTTCCTGGACAACCGACCGAAAGACCATCGAGACGGGCGCGCCGTGGCTCTGGTCGTTTGCGCTGCGGAGAAGGGCGACGGCGCCGCCGCCGATGCGTCCGAGGGCCGAAGCGGCGGTTATGGCGAGATCGAGGTTAGTCGAAGCCAGCAATGGCCGCAGCGGTTCAATCGACTCGGGTTCGCGGCGCCAACCGATCGAGTCGATGATGCCGGCCTGGAGTTGCGGCTTGTCCGAGGTCCTTGCCAGGGCGGCGCGAAGAGCAGCGCCCGCTTCCGGGAACGGCAAGGCTTCGAGGGCGTGCCGCGCGAAGTGCGAGGTCCCTTCCTGTGTCAGGAGAGAGGCCAGCACCGGGATCGACTTGGCTGTGCCAATCACCCGAAGCCTCTGGCACGCGGCCGATTTCTGCGCGAGGTTGGCGGCCGATTGGAGGATGGCGATCTGATCCTGTTCCTCGTCCGCGCGCGCAGTCGAGCCGATGCGCAGCAGACAGACGAGCATGAGGAAGAAGGGGAGGCGAATCAGGCTCATAGGGTCTGTGCAAAAAGCGGTTTATGCAAGCCCTCGCGGATGTCTGGACATGGTGTCTCTTGGTTCCATCGCCGTCTCGGATGTCGGAACCCCATCGAGTCACACCGTCCAGGGCGGACGGGGCGCATAGGAGAGGAGGCGGTTGGCCTGCTCGTCGCCGACAAACTCGTGCTTGCCGGGGTCCCACTTGAGCGAGCGTTCGAGGCCCATCGCGATTCCGCCGATGAGGATCGCGTTCATTGTGTAGGTGGCGACTTCGGGATTGCAAATCGTCGGACGCCGGGTGCGCACGCATTCGAGGAAATTGCCCGAATGGCTGTCGGTGAAATAGACGCGCGCATCGTCAGGGCGCAGCGGTTCCTTGAGGATGCTGGCGGGGTACGAAACGATCGCTCCCCGATCGACGGCAATGCGGCCTTGGGTTCCCACAAAACAAGCGCCGCCATCGTGGCCGATATTCTCCCCGGGATAAGGTGTCGAGTGCACCACGACGCCGTTGGCGTAGCGATAATGCACCTGGCCATCCTCGGGCCGGCCCGCGGCTCCGCCTGGGTGCGCGGACGTCCCTGGCTTTTCCCGGCTCGGCTCGTACTGGACTTCGATCGGCGCGGTTGGGTCCGGATTCACGGTCCACTGGACGATGTCGTAGTGGTGTGGACTCCAGTTCACATCGCCGACGAACAGGCCGGAGAGCGTATGGCCTGCTTCGCCCCCAAACGGACGCCACGGCAGCGGTCCGAGCCACATGTCCCAGTCGAAACCCGGTGGCACGGGCACCGCATGCTCGGAGGTCCAGGCCGACGGGAACAGGGCGCCGGGCTGGCGATAGGCATAGACTTCCTTGAGTTGGCCGATGCGTCCGTTGCGGACCAGTTCACAGGCGAGTCGGAACTTGCCGCCGTACTCGGAACGCTGCTGGGTGCCGGCCTGGTAAACGCGTCCGAAATGCCGGCAGGTTTCGACGAGTCTTTGACCCTCGCGGACGGTGATGGCGATCGGCTTTTCGCAATAGACATCCTTGCCTGCCCGAAGGGCCATGGTGGCCATCGGGGCGGCCCAATGATACGGCAAAGCCAGCAACAACGCATCAATGTCGGGTCGGGCGAGGACCTCGCGGAAATCGTTGTAAGCTTCGACACCGTCGTAGGCGGCCTGGCCCAGCCGTTGCGCGTACATCTGGTTACATCGCTCTTGGGCCTGCTCGCGGCGTTCCCGCCGCACATCGCACACTGCGAGCACCTGGACGTCCGTGCGGGCCGCGTAGCCGCCCGGCACATAGGTCCAGGCACCGCCCAGCAGATGCCCTGTCCCCTGGCCGCCCAGGCCGATGAAACCCATCCCGATGCGCTCGCTGGGGGGGACCTGGCCGGCGCGGCCCAGGATCGAAGCCGGAATCACAGAGGGCGCCGTCAGCGCAACAGCCCCTGTTGCGGCGATCTTGAGGAATTGGCGACGCGTCGACATGCGATACGGCTGGATGCTTTGCATGATCTTGTCTCTGTATGTCGATCGATCCGTTATCGGTTGTCTTTCGCACGCCAAATGCGGCAAGAAAGACCTCTATAAACAGTGTCCATGCCACGAAAGTCACGCACGAAATTGGCCGGTGCCAACTCGCCAACTCGCCTCGAACACATTCTTTAACCCCGTTCGTAGGGGACGAGGCCCTGCCTGCCCTGCCTGCCCTGCCTGCCCTGCCTGCCGGCAGGCAGGCGGCAGGCAGGCGTCCCCACTCCACTGAGCGTGGGCATTCGCATCGGAGCGGCCTTTGAAGGGTGTGAAGGGTTCGCGCATGATTGACAAATGGAGGGCGTGTTTCTACACACTGGCTCTGTAATCCTCATGAGGGCGGAAACAAACTGGACGCTTCGCAAGCGGTGGAGTGGCTGCCGCGTCGGTTTTACATTGATCGAGTTGTTGGTGGTCATCGCCATCATTGCGATTCTCGCGGGCATGCTGCTGCCGGCATTGGCCCGGGCCAAGGCGAAGGCCAAGAAGATCGCGTGCGTTTCCAACCTCAAGCAACAGGGCGTGGCGGTGGCTCTGTACGCCGGCGAGTACGACGACACGTTTCCGTCCGGGGGCACGCCGACGGGTTTCTCGCCCTCGGTTTTTGCCTATTGGAATTACGGGGGCAAACAGGGGACGGAATACGACGGCCAACTGCGGCTGCTCAATCCGTTTGTTGCGATTGCGGGGAAGGTGTCGACCAACTCGGACGGGGCCGAGCGGGTGTTCAAGTGTCCGAGCGACAACGGGGCGCTGAAGGCCGGCTGGCCTCACGATCGCAAGCCGTCCGTGTACGACACTTTCGGCAGCAGCTACCTCTACAACAGCAGCGCCAACGACAACGACGATAACCTGGGCCTGGTCAACAAGAAGATCAGCCAGGTCCGCAATCCGTCCCGCACGGTCCTGGTGAACGATTTCGCGTTCAACGTGCATTTTGTGCGCATGAAGATATTCCAGAAAATGTACTGGCACGATCAACACCGCCTTGGCTTCGGCAACGTCGCCTTCGTCGATGGCCACGTCGGATATCACGAAGCCACTGACAACAGGCCCGACTTTCAGCGCGGGCCCGAATGGACCTTTGTCTACAACGATCCCTGAACACGGGCTGCGTCCTTTGCGCTGGCGCCCGCGCGCACAGCGCCCGCCGATCCACCGGTTTTTGCGCAGCTTAACTCTCGATCCTCAACCCCGAACTCTGACACGTGACGCAATGAAATCCAAACTCCACACGGCCGGCGCCGTCGCGCTGGCGGCAATCCTGATTCAGATTGGTCATGCGGCCCAGTTGACGCAGTATTGGCCGCTCGAGGAGGCCCCCGGCTCGACCGCGGCGGCAAATGCCGTCGCGGGCGGCAACACGGGAATCCTCGAACAGTTCGAGCCTTTCGGTGCCTGGGTGGCCGATGCGCCGGTGAGCTTGAGCCACTCGACCCGGTCGATCGCCTTCTCGGGCGGTCCCGAGTATGTCGATTGTCAGAACATACGCCTGAAGGGCTCGGCGACCGTGTCGCTCTGGATCAAGCCCGCGACGTTTGATCCGGGCGACGTTCGGCTGTATTCCCAGGTGCCGTACGTCTCACCCTACGGCGGCGTGGTTCGCTTCGATCCGTATGTGACCGGAACGATCCAATCGATTGGCACCGGCGGTTCGTGGGTCAGTGTGGGCTCGCTCGACGCAGTCTGGGTGGGGGATTGGACCCATCTGGCGTTTGTATACCGGCATGGGTTGCTGACCGTTTGGATCAACGGCGTCGAACAATCGAAAAGTGCCGTGGTCGGTTTCGACTTTGACGCGGCCGGTTTTGCCCTGGGGGCACGGTTCGATCTGAACGGGGCTCTGGGCGGGCCCTTTGGGAATTCGTTTGTGGGGTTCATCGACGATGTGTCCATTTGGGATGGGCCGCTCTCCGGCCTTTCGATCGCGCAGCTTGCGGCCGGCACGGCGCCCACGGCCATCACCGATGTTCCGGAGCCTGACGAGCCGGCGACCCTGGTTCAGTACTGGCCGTTCGAGGAGGCGCCTGGCAGTTACACCGCGGCAAACGAAGTGCCCGCCGGCAATATCGGCAGGCTGATGGAATCGGATCCCGGCACCGCGTGGGTGGTCGGAAATCGGCCCGAAGCGCTGGCGCACTCGACTACTGCGCTGGCGTGGGACGGAGTCGACGACTATGTCAACCTCGGCAACGTCGGACTCCGGAATCAGGGCACGATCTCCCTCTGGATCAATCCCAGCGAAACCTGTCTCGACCAACCCTCGACCCGGCTCTACTCGTTGCTCCCCGCGCCGGCCAGCTACAACGGCATCGTGGCAATGGGCAGCCTCCCGAATGCCGTCGTTCTGCGCGGCACGGTTCTGGTCTACAACAACGGCTGGCATCTCCTCGCCGAGGGCGGCACGATCCAAGCCGGCCGCTGGTCGCACCTGGCGTTCGTTTACGCCCCCGGCCACTGCACGCTCTATCTGGACGGCGAGCCGCTGCTCAGCGCCGCCTCGGGTCTGGATTTCGACGCGGCCGAGCTGGGTCTGGGGGCGAGGCTGGACCTTGAAGGCAGCCTGGGCGGCCCGTTCGGGACGGGGTATGGCGGAATGATGGACGACGTCTCGATCTGGGACGGCGCTCTGCAACCGTCCTCGATTCGGAAGCTGGCCAGCGGCGTCTCGCCGAAGCTGGTGGTGGACTCGCCGGCGACAGAACCGCCGAGCATTTTCGCGCACCCCGCAGGTGCAACCGTCTTGCTGGGCACTCCAGCGACCCTGAGCGTGGTGGCGTCCGGGGCCCGCGCCCTGACCTACCAATGGGAAAAGGACGGCCAGCCGGTGGATGGCGCGACCGGAAGCACGTTGACATTTCCGGCGGTGACGTTGGCTGACGCCGGCGAATACCGTGTGGTCGTCAACAATCAGTACGGCACGGCGATCAGCCATGTCGCGCGCTTGATCGTGGACCCGGGTGTTCCGGTCCTCGTCACCCAACCGCAAAGCCAGACCAAACGGGTGGGCGCCGAGGCGATGTTCACGGTTGAGGCCACCGGGGCGCTGCCGTTGACTTACCAATGGCACAAGGATGGCCAGGCAATCACCGGCGCCATCGAACCGACGTACCATGTCGCCGCCGTGAGCGCCGCGGATGCCGGCGCGTACACGGTGGTTGTGCGGAATGTCTCCGGCTCGGTCATCAGCGAGGTGGCAACACTGGTTCTCGTGTTCACCCCGCCCGCGGTGAACGTCGACCTGGCGGTCGCGTCCGGACAGAATGTGTATACCGGCGTTGCCGCGGCTCCCGACCCGGGAACGGTCTGGAACCAGGTCACGGAGAACGCCCTCAGATCAGCCCTTGACCGCACGCTGGCGTTGGTGGATTCGGACGGCCTGCCGTCGTCCATCGGCTTCACCTCCGCGAGTTTCGGCGAGCCCGGCAGCGGTCTGTTTGCCAACAATGGCGGCGGCAATGCTCTGCAGGCGACCTATTGGCACAGCGGCGTGGGAAACGAGAGTCCGCCATTTGGCTTCACGAATCTCGATCCCGCGGTGCGGTATGACGTCTATGTCTACGGCATCGCCACGGATTTTGGCCTCGGGTACACCCAGCGCATCAGCCGCGTCGGAGGCGAATCCCAGGCCCTCAACCAGGTGGTGAACACCGGATTCCCGATTCTTCACGAGGATTACGCGCTGTTCCGCGACATCACCGGCGTGACGGAGGTGATGTTCACCGCCGGCGAGTCGGGCAATGGCGCCGTGTTCAGCACCGTGACCGGTCTGCAAATCATCCCCGCCACCGACACTCCGAAGATTCTCCAATCGCCAACCGATCGCTTCGTGCGCCAGGGCGCCAGCGTCACGTTCACGGTGGTGGCGACCGGCACCGCGCCGTTCACGTACCAGTGGCGGAAGAACGGGGTAGCAATCCAGGGGGCGACGGGCGACACTTACGTCATTGCATCGGCCCGGGCCGACGACGAAGGCCTCTACAGCGTGGTGGTGAGCAACGCCGCCGGGTCGGTGACCAGCGAAAGCGGACGCCTGACTCTGCAGACGGCGCCGCCGGCGGTGAACATCAACCTGATCGCCGCCGCCGACAGCTCGGAGTATGCCGGGACCGCGGCGGCTCCGGATGTCGGGACCGTCTGGAATCAGGTCACCGAGGAGGCCTTGCGCGCGGATGCGGACCGCGAGATGGCGTTGGTGGACTCGGACGGTCTACCGGTGGACGCTCGGTTCTTTTCGGGAAGCTTCGGCGAACCCTCGAGCACATGGTTTGCGGAGAATGGCGGGGGCAACTTCCTGCAACGCAGCTATTGGCATGTCGGCGGAGGCAAGGCTTCGCCCGAGTTCGGTTTTCGCAACCTCGAGGCCGGCAAGACCTACGATGTGTATGTGTACGGCATCGCCACCGACTTCAACCTCGGCTGGGGCCAGGCCTACACCCTGGTCGGCGGCCCCACCCAGACGCTCAAGCAGGTTCCAGACACCGGTTTTCCCGTCGTGAACGAGGACTATGTCGTGTTCAAGACCATCAGCGGCGTCGCTGAGATCAAGCTGACGTCCGGCCAGGCGGGCGCCTTCTTCAGCACGGTCGCCGGCCTTCAGCTCATCGAGAGCGCCAAAGGCGTCCCCGCCACCTTGACGATCACGCGGTCTGTCACGGGCGAGATTGTGATTGGCTGGACAGGCAGCGGCGTGCTCGAACAGGCCGACGCCGTAACCGGCGCCTGGAAAAGGGTGGCAAATCCCGCCAACCCGTACACTGCTGCGCCTGCGGGCGCCGCAAGGTACTATCGCGTCGTGCAAGACTGAGAGACCATGCGCAAAAACGCCTCCCCATTGCGAACGCCCGCCATAGACGGCCGGCAATCGAAGAACGCCCTGGCCTTTCGACCATGGGCAGCGACCTTGAATCGTTCCTGGAGGAACCTTCCCGCGGCTGCCCGAGTGTTCTTGTATCGAGACGGCGGCAGTTGCCAGTCAGGACCTATCCCGCAGCCGCGGGATCGGCCCACCGAGAGAGGCAGTCCGTGGAAAGCGTCCCTGTTGAGCCTGGGCGCCATCCGGGTTCTCGGCGTCATTGTCGGTCTGGCGATGTTCACGGATGCCGCGCGCTGCGCCACGGTCCAGCCGCGGTACTACGGGCACGCCGCCGTCTGCGACGCGCACGGCGTGATTGCGCCCTGGTATCGGGGACTCAACGGCCAATGCGACTTCCGCATCCGCGTCGCGGCGGAGACTCTGAAGAGATACCCGTGGACCGATACCAACAGCGCCATTGCGGCGTATCCGGACTATTTGTTCACGAGCTTGTGGCAGATCGACCCGGACGGTCGCATCACGCCCAAGGCGTCTGATGCCTGGATGAACGGCGACTTGGGCCAGCGCTCGACCAGCCTGCTTAACGGTTGGGTGGATTACTACCGCTATTCGGGCGATCCGGCCGCGGTCGCGCATCTGACCTACCTGGGCGAGTTCTTGCTGGATCACTGCCTGACGCCGCCGGATCACCCGTGGCCAGGCTTGTTCATCAGCGTTCCGGCCAAAGGCAAAGCCTACGGGAATTGCGATCCAGAGGGGATGATTCAATTGGACATCTGCGCATCAACTGGGCAGGGCCTGCTGCGGGCCTACCAACTGACCGGGCGCACCCGCTGGCTGGCCGCGGCTCGGCACTGGGGCGATCTCCTGGCCGAGCGCTGTCGGAAGGACCCAGGCGAGGCGCCTTGGGGACGCTATGCGAACCCCGAGGCGGCGCCCTGGAAGGACAATCAACAGACTGGCGGCGTGACGATGATCCTGGCGTTCCTCGACGACCTGATTCGCCTGGGTTACACCGGACAAGACAATGCGATTGTGTCGGCACGCGACGCCGGGCGGGCGTATTTGCGCGATCGGTTGTTGCCGGCGTGGACGGTCGACGATACATGGGGCCGCTATTTCTGGGACTGGGCCAACCCGACCCAGAATTGCGCGACGACGCCCGACGCCGCCCGCTATCTGCTGCACCACCAGGCCGAGTTCCCAAACTGGCAAACCGATGTCCGCAACATCCTCACCCTGTTCCTCAACCGGAGCGGCGTTGCGCCAGAGTCGAGGGGCGATGTCTACAGCGGCGCCTGGGCCTTTCCCGAATCGAGTTCCTGTTGCGGACGCTCGCTCTGGTACAGCCCATTCCTGCTCGCTACCGCCCTGGCCGAGTATGCTTGTCACACCCGGAGCGACTGGGCCCGTGAACTGGCTTACCGGATGATGGTTCTCCAGACCTACGATGCCCACGAAACCGGTGTGACCGAGGACAATATCGACGGCGGGGTGATCGTGAACGGCACCTGGCTGAACATCGCTCATCCATTGCCCCTGCGCTGGATGCTGGCCGCCCTGGCCTGGCTGCCCGAAGAACTCGGGGCCAGCCGCGAAAACCACATGGTCCGCGCAACCTCCGTGGTCAATTCGATCGTGTACGGCAAGGACCGCATCCGCTACTCGACCTTCGACGCTCCCGCCGGCACGACTGAAGTGCTGCGGCTCGCGTTCAGCCCCGCGGAAGTCACCGCCGACGGCGTCGCCCTGCGCGCCCGGGCCGACTTGTCTGAAAACGGGTACCACGTGAAACCGCTTCCGAATGGGGACGCCATCGTCTCAATCCGGCACGACGGCGCCCGGCATGTCGTGATTGCCGGCCCCGACCCGCAGGAGGTCCAGGACGACCCGGCGCTGACATACGAAGGCGATTGGAGTGTCGAGTCCGACGAGGCTGCCTTCGGGGCCGCGCTGCATGTCACCGGCGCCTCTGACGCCGCGGTGACCGCGCGATTCCGCGGCAATCAGGTCCGCCTGATCGGAAGTGTGGGGCCGGAAGGCGGTTTGGCCGACGTTTTCCTCGATGGCGTCAAACAAGCCGTGCCTGTCGACTGCTGGAACCCAGCCGCCCGCGCCCAGCAAGTGCTCTATCACCGCAGTGGTCTGGACCAGGGCGCGCACACGCTGAAGATCGTCGCTCGTGGCGCCAGAAACCCGTATGCCACCGGGTGTCGGCTGCTTGTGGATGCGCTGTTGTCGTCGTCCGCCACCGGGGCCTGTCACTATCCAGTCGGCTCAGGCCCCATCGGATATCAACGCATGGTTTTCGGTTACCCGCATCGCTCGGACTATCTGGACGCTCGGGGTGAGACGTGGCGTCCGGCGACCGAGTGGATCGCGCGACTCGGTGCGGGAGTCGACTCCGTGGCCGCCTCTTGGTGGACCGACCCGGTGCCCGCAACGATCGAAGGAACGGTCGATGCCGAGTTGTACCGGTACGGCGTTCACGCGCGAGATTTTTGGGTCAACCTGACGGTCGGGCCGGGCCGTTACCATGCGCGCCTTAAGTTCGCGGCCACCCGCGGGCTCGACTCGCGCAGGAATCCCTTCGACATCTGGATCAATGGCGAGCGTGTGGTGCGGGCCCTGGATGTCGCGGCTACGGCGGGCGGACCCAACCGCGCCGTAGACCTCGTGTTCGACGATCTGTCGCCTCGACAGGGGATTCTGGAATTCCGGTTCGCAGGCGCGCGCACAACCGACGGGACACGCGTCATCCGCGGCGAGGCGTTTCTCCAGGCGCTCGAGATCGGGCCGGGCAGCGGAGGTTCCGGCGCGCGCCCGATCAGCGCGCCTGAGCCCGATCCGGATGGCAACCTGCTGTTGAATCCCGGATTCGAGGAGACCAGACAGGGAAGAACCGGCGGCCCCGGCGCGGCGGGTGTTTTGGCGGAATGGCACTATCAGTTCGCCGGCGCCACCCCAAGCTACGTCTGGCAGGAACTGGATTACCAGCAGCATCCGGATTGGGGCTTGCCCGAATTCCACACCGGACAGGGCGCTCTGCGCACGCATACGGACAAGGCGGGCTTGATCCACGTGCACCAGGATGTCGAGACGGCTCCCAACACCGAGTACGCCGCATCTGTTTGGGTGCGCGCCGCCGATTTGCGCGGGAAGGGCTTTGGCGTCGCGCCCGAGGACTCAGCGGGACTTGTGCTGATCGAGTTGGACCTCGAGGGGAAGGTGTTGCGAGAGCATCCCAAGGTCGAGCTGAAGCAGGCCGGTCCGTATGCGCAATTGTCCCGGACGATCGGCACATTACCTGACACCGCACAGATTCGGTTCCAGCTCGAAACCCGCATCCATTGTCCGTACCACGAAGGCCACGTGACCTACGACGATTGCTCGCTGAGCCGAGTGCGGCGGTGACCCTTGCACGAAGAGGGGGGGAATCGGAGGGACGTGTTCGAGGGCGACGAGGCCCTGCCTGCCCTGCCTGCCCTGCCTGCCGGCAGGCAGGGCAGGCAGGCGGCAGGCAGGCGTCGCCGCTCCAAGATGCATGTTCGCGCAGGCAGTGGCGGGTTGACCGCCGCTTTTCGAAGACAATGATCGGTCACGCCCCGCGCAAAACGGTGCTGAATCACACGCTCCAGACGTCCTGCGTTGTCGGAAACGCTTGCGCCCATGAGCCAAGAACTTTCTACGCTCAAGCAGCAACCAACATCAAGGCAACAGGTACAACTCTCCGCCGGACCCCACCAAGGCCAACCGCCCGTCATTCGGGCTCATCTGCAGATCGCGCACGGCCCGCCCAGGCAGCGGCAGCGGGAGTTGCAGGAGTTGAATTCCAGTCCGCGCATCCCAGCAGCGCAACACGCCGGAGTCATCCGACGCGAGCAACCGCTGCCCCTCATGCGCGAAGACGACCGCCCGAAAGCCCGTCTCAATATTCTCCATCCTGGCGATCGGCTTCATCCCCGGCAGCAGCCAAGTCTGGGCGCCCTCCTGTCGGCCAATTGTCGTCACTATTCCTCCGCTGCCGACATCGAAGTCCATGACCGCGGTTGGCACGCGCGTGGCGGCCAGCGCGTTCGTGACGCGAATCGGCCATGCCACCAACCGCTGGTCGGGGCCGCAGCTCAGCACGTATTCGCCATCCGGACTGAACGCGATGCGCCCGATCCGGGCAGTCTGAACTGGAAACTGGACGGAGACCGTGCCCGATTCGACGTCGAGCAACTGCACGACACGATCGTCGCCTCCGGCGGCCACCAGGCGGCCGCCGGGATGTTCGTCCAGCGCGCGGATCGGAAAGGTGCCGACCGTGAATTCCCGGACCAGAGCGCCGTTGGTGCTGGAGCGGACTTCGATCCGTCCCGCCCGTCCGCCCGAAACGACAAACGCGTCGTCCGTCGTGAGGGCGAGTCCGCCCATCCGTCCCCGGGTGCTTTGGACAGTCCAGTTCGTTTCTCCGGTCTCCGCATCCTGTCGCCACAACTCGCCTTCTGGCCCCGCTGCAACGAACCACGATTCACGGTGAGCGAAGCGCACGCGAATCGTGCCGGAAGCGTGGACCTTTCGGAAGGTTTCGCCAACCGCTATGGACGATGGGTCCCACACACGCAGGTGCCGGTCGCTTCCGCCGCTGACCAGGCGATGCTGCTGACCCAGAAACGCGACCGCAAAGATCGGCCCTTGGTGGCCAGATAAGACCTGCGCTTCCGCGGAACCTTCGAGCCGCCAGTGCAATAGGACCCCGTCATCCGTTGCCGCCGCCAGCGATCGTCCATCCGCACTCCAGGCCAGACAGCGGACGCCCCCGCCCCTCTCGCGCAGCGAACGCGCCAGATCGCCTGAGGCGGGATTCCACAATCGGACCTGGCCATCGGCTGACGCGCTGGCGAGGTGGGCGCCGTCCGGACTCCATGCCACGCTCATCACCTCGGCGGCATGGGCTTGCCAGGTGCGTTTGGCGATTGGGCTCGACTCCGGCTCGGGTGGGTCGGCGGAGGTCTCGGTTTCCTTTGCGACCAAACCGACGTGGATGCGTCCCTTTGCGTCGCCGCAGGCATAAGCCTCCGACCGGGCGTGGATATCCAGCGCCAGGAGCCCGGGCAACCTCCACATCACCACTGTCGGCGGGCTTCGATTGCCCGCGCACCACAGTTCGAGTCGACCGCGGTCGTTGACGGTCAACACATCGCCTGCCTTGCCGAAAAAGGCCGCCTGATTTAGGCGGGCTTGGGTCCCGATCCACTCGAGCACCATGCCCGTCTCGACATCGACCACGCAGATCGTGCCGACTTCGCTGCCGGTCACCAACTGCCGACCATCTGGGCTGAATTGCACCGAACGGATTCGATCGGGATGCAGGCGCCGGCGCAGCAACACCCGCCCTGCGTCAGCATCCCAGACGCGCAGGTTCCCGCCCCAATCGCCGCTGACGATCCGAGTCCCATCGGCGTTGGCGGCGAGGCAGGACACGCCCTGTTCGTGCGCCTGCCAGGACCGATGCCCTCCGGTGTGGGGACGATCCAGGAACCGATACTCCCAGCCCCGCAGCTCCGTCCGAGTGGCATCGAGCGCCTTCTGGGCTCGGTCAGGATCGTTCGCCGCGAAGGCGCTCCGCGCCTCGTCGAGTTGCTGGGCGTAAGCGCGCAACTCTTCGCGGTGTGCGAGTTCCCGGGCCGCGTCGATCCGGGCCCGAACGGCGGCGACTTGTTTTTCGAGCGTCAACGCTCCGATCACCCCCAGCGTCGCCACCACCACCGCACCCAGGAGCACGGCCGTCGCCGGGCCGGGATTCAACTGCCCCCAGCGCCGCATCCGCTTGATGCAGGAAAGGGGGCGCGCCTTGATTTCACGATTGGCCAGGAACCGCCCCAAATCCTCAGCCAGTTCCCGTGCCGATCCATAGCGGTCGCGCGGGTCTTTGCGCAGGCATTTCGAGCAGATGAGTGCCAGGTCGCGCGGGACCAGTGGATTCAGCAAGGTCAGCGGCGGTGGATCGGCTCGTGTCACCTGTTGCAGCACGCCTGCCGGTGAAGCCGCCACGAACGGCGCGCGTCCGGTCAACAAGCGGTACAGCACCGCCCCCAACGAGTAGACGTCGCTACGCACGCTCGCAGTCTGCGCTCCGCCCTTGAGTTGCTCGGGTGCCAGGTAAGCCAGCGTGCCCAGAAGCACGCCGGGGCCGGTCAGGTCCGATTGACCCGCAATGGGGCGTGCCGTGCCGAAGTCGGTAATGCGCACCCGACCGTCGGCGCCGAGCAGCAGATTCGAGGGCTTGAGATCCCGATGGAGCACGCCTGCCTCGTGGGCGGCTTGCATCCCCTCGGCGGCCGCCTTGACGCAAGCCGCCGCTTTCTCCGGCGCCTCGAGGCACTCGCTCGACCGGCCTTCGAGATTCGCGCCCTCGACATACTCCATGACCAGGTACGCCTGCCCGTCGCGTTCGCTGAAATCATGGATGCTCACAATGTTCGGGTGCCGGAGTTTGGCGAGCGTGAGCGCCTCTTGTCGGAACCGTTCACGCGCCTCCGGCATGCCCAAAGAGCCGATCGGCAGAAGCTTGATGGCGACCCAGCGTTCGAGGTCGGTCTGCCAGGCCTTATAGACCACGCCCATGCCGCCGGCCCCCAATGGTTCGCGCAGTTCGTAATTGCCCAGCCGCGCGTGCGTCGCGCCTTCAAGAGGCACATCATCGAGCATGAGTTGGGCAGCCCCGAAATCTTCCTCCGGGCTGGCGGGGGCGGCGGCTGCATCGTCCAGTGCGCACACGGGACAGACCCCGCCCAACTCCGCATCGAGCGGATGTCCGCATCTTTCGCAGTGGGCACTGTCAGTCGGTTCGCTCATCGGCGCAGTCTCCCGGGGCCGTCGACCCTCGCCCCAGCCCGGCGCACCCGCGCAGCGGACTCCGGCTGGGGAGAGCACCCGCGTGAGGGGCTGGGTCTAACCCGAAATCAAGCATCGGACTCGCGTCGAGATCGTCTGCCCCCCCGCAACTCTTCACCGTCCTCCATCGCCATGACTCCGCGGTGTCCATGCCAAGAGAAAACGGAAATCTGGCGGAATGTTACCGAGCCGCCCGCCGTTCCGGCCAGTCGGTTCTTTGTTCCTTGCGTTCTTTTGCGGCTTCCCCTAGTTCCCCGCCAGGATCGCCCGCAGCTCCCGCAACTCCTTTTCGAGGTCCGCCCCGGCCCCCACCGTGGCGGCCAGTTCCTCGATGATCAACTGGCGCAGACGCTTCCGAATCCGGTGGATGGCGATGCGCACCGCGCCAGGTGTCATCCCGAGTTGGCGCGCGAGTTCAGCCTGGGTCTCGATCCGCTCCTTCGCGTACAGCACGGGCAACAAATGGGAGACGAGCCTCTGCCGGACCGGATCAGCCGCCTCCGCCTCGAGCCGGCGGACCGCGCGCTGCACCACCGTGCGCCCCCATTCGACGTCGAACGCCTGATCCGGTCGCGGACCGGTGTGAGCAACATCGAATTCGGGCCGGTCCGAACCAGTATCCAAGGGCACGTGGATGACCCCACCGCCTTTCTTGATCGTGCGGCCGTGCGCCTGGACCTGGCTCCAGTAACGCCTCAGGCAGACCAACAAGAACGACCGGAACCGCCCTCTGTCGGGATCGACTGTCTTGAGCACGTCGGGATGCAGGATGTGGACCAGAAAATCCTGTGCCAGGTCGTCCACATAATCTCGCGAGCAGCCCGCGCCGCGGAAGAAGGCCTTGATGGGCCCTTGATACGTCTCGCAGAGCCGGGTCAATGCGGGCATCGACTGATCCCGCGCCGACAGCACCATTGTCCAGAGCGTGACCGGGAAAGCGACCCCGCCCCGTCGAGGCCACCCGACGCCACACTGTCCTTGGGAAATCACTGTGCGACTTATGCCTCGGCACGACGGAAATGACAACGCCAAAGCATCGGAGTGGCGACGCCTGCCTGCAGGCAGGGCCCCGTCGCCTCGAACACCCTTTCTTTCAACTTGCGGCGCCGAGCATCCTTCAAATCCAGCCCGTTGCGTCGGCTCAGCATCTCGACATCATCGGCATCCTTGGACGTGCGACGCGGCCACGCCTGTTTGAGAATGTGCAGCTTCAACGCCAGCAAGTGATCCAGGCAAGGGACGCGCGCCAGGGTGCCGCCAAAGTCACGCTCCTCGGAGGCCTGGACCATACGATCGAAAGTCGAGTCTGAATCGGTGTGGAGTCCGTCCCTCACAGATTCGGGGCGGAACACAGATTGCCGGGCGATAGCCTTCTCCGTGTCCTCGGCGTCTCTGTGGTTCATTCCGCACGGTGACATTCAGCGAGGGGGATCAACCACAGAGGCACAGAGAGCGCGGAGATGGGAGATCGGAGATCGGAGATCGGAGATGGGAGATCGGAAATCGGAGATGGGAGTTCGGGTATCGACTGCCGGAGCTGACTTTCTCGCTGACGCACCTGCGTTGAAGCAGCTCGTCTTGCGGCGGAGGTCTTTAGCCGCAAAAGAACGCAAAGAGCGCAAAGCCGGCATGTCCCTTCTTTGTGGTCCTTGTGTTCTTTCGCGGCTGGAAATCGGTCAGCAGGGTACAGTCGGCCATAGGTGTCTGCGCGGTAGAGGGTTTGGCGCGTAGTCGAGTGGAGCTTGCGGGCCTTCGAGACAGGGCTGTTTCCGGAGGTCCCATTCGCTCACTCTCCGGGGTCAATCTGTGTTCCGCCCTGAATCTGTGTGGAGTCCGTCCCTCACAGATTCGGGGCGGAACACAGATTGCCCGGTCAAAGCCTTCTCCGTGTCCTCGGCGTCTCTGTGGTTCATTCCGCACGTTGACAGTCATCGAGGGGGATTAACCACAGAGGAACAGAGAGCGCGGAGATGGGAGATCGGAGATCGGAGATGGGAGATCGGGGATTGACTGCCGGAGCTGACTTTCTCGCTGACGCACCTCCATTGAAGCGGCTTGTCTTGCGGCGGAGGTCTTTAGCCGCAAAAGGACGCAAGGAGCGGGAAGCCGGCATGTCCCTTCTTTGTGGTCCTTGTGTTCTTTCGCGGCTGGAAATGGGGCTCAGTGTGTAACTTTTTCCGCCAAATCCGTTATCTTTATGTATGGCCCAGAGTCCGAGCCTGACCGAGCGGGGCATCGCTATCGCGGTGTGTTCCGGCCACGGCGGTGTTTCCTGCCTTGGTGCCCTGCGGATCGGACCGGGTCTAGATTCTCACATGCGGCTCAGCGCCAAGGAGATCGGATCGAGGCTCGGGCCGCTGGCGGACCTGCCCGCCAGCGGGTCTGCTTCTGCACCGCGAAGCCTCAATCGTCCGTCCAGCACAGCGACGTCACCGAAGGGCGCACTTGGCCGTTGTCGTCGTCAGGTCTCGCCACCCGGTGGACGACTGGATAAAGGGCGACCGGTGCGTTGTGTCTATGGAGTCTTTATGGGTTTGAGCAATTTCGAGTCCACATTTTCGTTCCACTTCGGAAGGATCGAAAGGGACCGGCGCAGGACTGTCGTATGACGCTAGATTGCGGGAGGAGAGACGCGATGGCCGGTGCGGGTGTCCGGTCGCTGGGACTAATATTCGTGGTATTCGCGGACCTCTGCATTGGTCAGGGCGCTCCCCCGACCGTCGAACCTCGCCCGGCTGTCCTCATCCATCACGAGTCCCTTGGTCGACGTTCACTGGACCGAGAGTCCATCCATTCGGTCGTCTGGAACAATCACGGTCCCAACGCCTTCGATGTACGGCGGATTACGACTTCTTGCGACTGTGTGCAGGTACTCGCTTACCCGGCACACACCCCGCCTGGATCGACGCTCGACCTGCGCCTGCGGATCGCGCCGGATGCCCCAGGCGATTTCCTGTATTCGGTGGTAATTGAAGGAGAAGAGAACCAGGCAATGCTGCTGGCCCGTTTCGAGGTGACTGTCGCGGAAGTGATCAAGGAGCAGGCGAGTTCCGTGCTGGATCGTCAGGCATTGCTGATCCGACCTGACGAGGTGACTAAAGCGGCCCCGACGGGCGAGGTGCCGTTGGTCACGCCTTTGACACGTGCCACAACGAATACCTCCTGCCTACCCGCACTTCGCCTGCCTGCCGAAGCATCGGCGCAGGCAGGGGCACCCTCTCCCGTCGGACGGGAGAGGGATGGGGTGAGGGTACAGCCGGATTCATCCGAAGGCTGGATGATCGTGGATGTCCGTCCTCGCGAACGGTTTCTCCTCGGTCACATCCCCGGTGCGTTAAATCTGTCGCTTCGCGAACTGCGGCTGCGAACCTTCCTGCGATCCAGGGCGCTCCTGATCGTGGCTGACGGGCACGACACCGGGTGTGTCCTTGATGAATGCGCGCTGCTCGCGGCGGCAGGTTTCACGCGGTTGCGGGTGCTCGACGGCGGGTTGTGGGCGTGGCAACGGTCCGGACGCGAGTTGGCTGGTATGGCGCCGCAATCCACCCGGCTGTTCGCGCTGGCGCCGGCCGAGGCGCTGCCGTTGTTGGGTCGGACGAATGTCTTGTGGGTAAGCATCGTCTGTCCCGACGAACTCGGCCCGGCAGAACCGTCTGCATCGGAGCCACGGTCACCCTCACCCGTCCCGCATGGCGAGACACCCTCTCCCGTCGGACGGGAGAGGGATGGGGTGAGGGGGTCGCCGGAGTTGACAGCTCCATCACCCTCACCCGTCCCGCATGGCGAGACACCCTCTCCCATCGGATGGGAGAGGGCCGGGGTGAGAGGGTCGTCGGAGTTGACAGCTCCGTCACCCTCACCCGTCCCGCATGGCGGGACACCCTCTCCCGTCGGACGGGAGAGGGCCGGGGTGAGAGGGTCGTCGGAGTTGACAGCTCCGTCACCCTCACCCGTCCCGCATGGCGGGACACCCTCTCCCATCGGATGGGAGAGGGATGGGGTGAGGGGTCTGTACAGCGTCTCGGGTAATTACATCGAGCGCTCCTCGCCCATCCAGTTGCCATCGGTCCACCAGTCGACAATCTCGGGCCTGCCCGAGTTGCTCGGCGAGCTTCAAGCCAGAGCAGCGCACCCCGAGTGCATTGTCGTTAGCAGCGACAACGCGGCTAACGACAACGAGGTTGGACTGCTGATCGGCGCCTACGTCGACACGCCAGTTTTGTTTGTTCGGGGAGGTGATGCCGCGCTGGCAGAGGCGATCACGATGGAGGCTCGGCTCGCCCACCGGCAAACGGTCCAGATGGTCAGTGGCCGTCAGACCGACACGGTCCGGGTCGGCGGCGTCGGGCGTGCGCGAGGGTGCTGTGGAAGAACCAATTAGAGAGGAATCCATGAAACCGAGTAAGTCAACACGATGCGTGTGTGCACTGCGGAGTATCTGCGCGATCCTGGCGCTCACCGCGGCCGCCTTTGCGCTGCAGGCCCAAACAGTGAACTGGGTTGGGGGCAATCTCTACAAACTCTGGAGCGATCCGCTCAACTGGAGTCCGCAGGTCGTGCCACTCAATGGTGGCGGCGCCAATTACACCGTTATTGTGCCCGCCAATTCGAGCATCAGCTTCCTCCCCGACCTGACGGGAACGATCGATGCCTTGAGTTTCGGCGACAACAGCGTGCTCGATATCGCCGAGGACAGTCAGTTGGAGGTCGCTGGCGTGGGCGTCATACGTGGAACGGTCCAGACCGATGGCGCCAGGAGCGCCTTCCGGGCTCCGGATGGGGGGGTGGTGCTGGATTTCCATCCGCGGCTGTTGGCGAGGAATGGCAGCCTCATCGTCGCTGGAAGCAGTATGTATCAATGGTCAGGATCCGATGCCGATGCGGGACTGCTGCTGGCAGACACCGATGCGACCATTGACCTCCGGAGCGTCCGTACGCTGAGTGTCGCCGGAGGTTCGAATGTCCGCATGTACACCGTCCGGGCGACAGAAAACGGTGTCATAGACCTTTCTGGGCTCGGCACAGTCACCGGTCCTTCCGGAGACGACTGGCTGCAATTCAATCTGACAACCGGCGGCCGGATTTACCTGGACTCCCTGCAGCAGATCAGTGGTCGTGTGCGATTCAACGTGCATGTTCCAACCTTCGAACTGCCCCGCCTGGGGCATGCCGCGGCGACCGAATTCTTATTGAGTGACAACGTCGTCGTGAGCCTTCCACAACTGCTGAGACTCCAGTCGGGCCGGATCGCATTGGCCGCGGGCGCCCGGCTCGACGCTGACGCGTTACTGGGCGTTCACGATGCAACAATTACAGTGGCGGACGGTGCATCGTTCGAGGCTCCACAACTTCAGACCCTTGAGCGGGTTCCGCTGGCCCTCGAAGGCACGGGCGCGTTTGTTGCGCCGAATCTATCGGCTTATCGTGAAAGCGATTTGCCCATTGTTCCAGGACGTGACTTCCGGGCGGGAATACTGACGGACATCTACGGGGCCAGGCTTTCGGTGGCAGATGGCGCGGTCTTCCAGGTGGCCGCGACCGAATACGACACACCCGCGAATTGGACGTGGTACGGAACACTGTTTGGAGCCGATGGGGCCGGGTCGTTGTTGGATCTCTCCTCGTTGCGGACGATGCGCACGCGCTACTGCCATTGGAGCGGCTACGACTACCGCTACAAGGTGATGGCAAACAACAACGGGGTGGTGGACCTGTCGGGGCTGGAAAGCATCACCGGCCCCGAGTACAGCGACCGGCTGCTCGAGTTTAACGTGCGCAACAACGGCGACATCCGTCTGTCGTCGTTGCGCCAAGTGAGCCAATACGTGCGCTTCAACATCGAGGTGCCGCGCTACGAAATGCCGGCCCTGGAAGCGGCCGACCACACAGCTTTCGTGTTGGGAGATGGAACAGTGCTCGAGGTGCCCGGCCTGACCTCCTTGAGCGAGGGCTGCTCGATCGGGTGGGGTTTCAACAGTGAGATCAAAGCGCCACAACTGCGCAACTTCGTCAACAGCGGGCTGAGTCTCTCGCCTGGGCGGATACTGACCGTGCCCGCCTTTACCAATGTTTACGGGGCCCGCTTCGAGGTGAGCGGGGGTCGGACGTTCGGTGTGGCCGCGACCGAATACGACACACCTGCGAATTGGACGTGGTACGGAACAATGTTTGGAGCCGATGGGGCCGGGTCGTTGTTGGATCTCTCCTCGTTGCGGACGATGCGCACGCGCTACTGCCATTGGAGCGGCTACGACTACCGCTACAAGGTGATGGCAAACAACAACGGGGTGGTGGACCTGTCGGGGCTGGAAAGCATCACCGGCCCCGAGTACAGCGACCGGCTGCTGGAACTCACGGTTGGCACCAAAGGCTCCCTGCTCCTCGGACCTGTCGATGTTTTGCAGTACACAAGCCTGCGCGCCATGGATAGCGGCTCGCGGTTGAACTTCGCTGCGCTTCACCTCCATGCCCCGGTCCGGCTTTCAGTCGGCACCCGCGCTACGTGTGCTGTGCAAGGCGACTTCCTCTTTGAAAACACCGACGCCAACAGCATCGTCATCGAGGGCGCCTACCTGCAGATGGACGGCACGCAACCGCAGCGGTTGGAAGTGGGCGGGAAAGACCTGGGGCCGACTGGGGCGACGACACGTAATTTCGGGTACAGCCAGTTGATTGTGGGCGAGACCAACCGGGCGAGTGTAGTGCGGTTGGTTGACACCATCGACAATGGAAATCGCGGCGCGGGTGGCGACCCGGAATGCCTCTACCTCTACGGCATGGACAGCGCTGGGCTGCGCCTGCTCAACGGCTCCCGGCTCATTCTGAATGGACTGAAGGTGTACGCACTGGTGAACGGGCAGATGCAGTCGCTGGCCAACCTGATCCCGGCGGGGACGAACTCGGCGCCGTTCGGTGAGGGTTTCATCGCGCTCACCGGGGGCCCAAAGATCACGAACATGGTGCCGGCGATCGCCCTGTTGCCGCCGGTGGGTTCGGTCGAGGTCAGCTTCGACATCCCGATCGACGAGACCAGCTTCTCGGCGGGCGATGTCACCATGCTCGGACCCGGCGGTGCCGTTCCCATCACATCGGTGACGAAGATCGAGGGCAACACCTATCGCCTTGCCTTTGTGCCGCAAGCCGCCAGCGGAGTGTACACCGTCCGTGTCGGGCCTGGCGTCGATGAACTGGCTGGCAACCTGACAGGGATGGATCAGGACGGGGACGGCCTGAGCGGCGAGGCCGAGCAGGACGTCTTCGTGGGCACGTTCACGATTGACGGAGACGCGCCACAGATTGTCGGCGCTTTCTCGGTTCAGAATGGCACGAAGATCGGCGTGGAGTTCGACGAGATCGTCGATGTCACCGCGGCGACGAGCGTCGGCACTTATAGAGTCAACGGCGCAGCTCCGCAACAGGCGGAACTGAAGGATGACGAACGTTCGGTGGTGTTGACCGTCCCGGCACTGCTGGGCGATTCGTTCGAGCTGACAGTGACCGACTTGGGAGATGCGCTGGGAAACCGTGCAACACTCGATACCATTGGAACCATTCTCGGCCTGGAACATCGGGATCTGGGTACGCCGGGCACCGACCCGCGCGAGCGGGGTTCCGTGGTGACGTTCGATGGCAACCGGTTCGAGAACGTTGCGGGCGGTTCGGCAATCTGGAACAAACAGGACGCGGGCCAGTGGCTATTCGAGCGGCGTGTCGGCGATTTCGATGTTTGCGTCCAACTGGAAAGCCTCAAGAAGACGGGCTCGTGGACCCAGGCGGGCTTGATCGCCCGCGAGTCTGCCGACGCAAAAAGCCGTCACGTTTATGTGCATGTCCAATACGGCACTGGTAACAACCGCTATGCGGCGGGTTGTCGCGCCAGCACGGGTGGCGATACCGCCTATTGGCCGGAAACCCCCACTAGTGTCCATGTCCCGGTCCCGAACGCCTGGATGCGTCTCAAGCGGGAGGGCGATGTCTTCATCGCCATGCATGGCACTAACGGCACCGACTGGATCGAGTATGCGCGTCTGACACAGAGCCTGCCAGGCACGCTGCTGGTGGGTCTGGCGACCTCCGCGGTCAACAACAATGCTGGCCAAGCGACAACGGCCATTTACCGTCACTTCGACGACTTGACGCCCGGGTTCCTGTCGGTGCCGCAGAATCAGGCCCTGGTCTCAGGTGCTACCGCCGTCTTCGGTGTGGTGGCGCGGGGCGAAGCGCCGTTGAGTTACCAGTGGTTCCATGATGGCGTGCCGATCGACGGAGCGACCAATCCCACCCTCGAGTTGACGAACGTTCAGATCGCCGATGTGGGTGACTACCGCGTGCGCGTGAGCAACGCCTTGGGCGAGAACCTCAGCACCGTCGCCACACTGTCGGTGGACGGCGTCGGTGTGGGCGGTGGCCTTGAAGCGGACGTATCGCCCTCGCCGCTGGGGGACGGCGCCGTCACCATTCAGGACTGGGTAGTGAGTGGCCGGTTGGTAGCAGCCTTGGATGAGCCGGTTAATTCGAGCCAGTTCCAGCGGGCCGACTGCGCCCCAGCCCCGTGCGGAGATGGCCGATTGAGTGTGGCGGACTGGACGCAGACAGGCCTGTACGCGGCGGCCTTGGTGGAACCGATTCCGACTGGCTGCGGTCCCACTGAGCCCTCCGGGTTGATCCGGCCTGTCGGATTGGCGCAACAGGGGCCAGACGGACCCTCGCGGCACTTCTGGCTCAAAGCGATCCCGTCGCTCGGTGGACTGTCCGTCGAAGTCCGCGTGATGGTGTCCGCACAGGGCGACGAGAACGCGGCAGGCTTGAGCGTAGTGTTCGATGCAACGGCACTGCGTTTCGCCGGGGCGGCTCCAGGCCTGGCGGCGGCAGACGCCGTGCTGCAAGTCAACCCACGGCAGGCGGCGGAAGGGCGCGTTGGCCTGGCGCTCGCGCAAAGTGCCGGTGCGGCCTTCGCTGCTGGTGACATCGAATTGGCCCGCCTGCAGTTTGTCGCACTGGGAACGCAAGAGGAAACTGCCATCGATTTTGGAGACCGTCCGATCGGACGCGAGGTCGTGAACATCCAAGCGGAGGTGTTGGAAGCCGGGTATCAGGGCACCACCATCCAGGTACTGGCCAGGCCGAAGCTCGAGAGCCTGGCGATGGTGAAGGATGGCGGGTTGGAGTTCGAGTTCTCGGCCGAAGCGGGTTTGGAGTGGATCATCGAGGTCTCTTCCGACTTGAAGGCTTGGACTGAGTTGGCCAGGCGCGTAGCTATTGGCGGGACACTCCGGTTTGCTGACGACGCACCGGCCGAGGAAGGACGGCGGTTCTACAGACTGCGTCGCGTGGAGTGAATCCGGCAAGTGACCCGGTATGATTGTTGATCGCGTGAGCAGAACCGCGACAGAGGGTGGGAGAGGAGCCGCACAGCGGATGGCCTGCGCGCCCTCACCCCGGCCCTCTCCCGTCGGACGGGAGAGGGAGGGTAGACCGGCGCCGTCTGGGGGTCGGGGTGCGGTTTTCTCGGGGCGCGTCGTGGGTGTTCCATCTCCCGTCGGACGGGAGAGGGGGGGCAGGCCGGCGCCGTCTGGGGGTGGGGGTGCGGTTTTCTCGGGGCGCGTCGTGGGTGTTCCCTCTCCCATCGGATGGGAGAGGGTTAGGGTGAGGGGGACGAGTCGGTTGATCTGTCGGGCTCGCGCCGCGGCGGCGGCAAGGCTTGGTTGTCAGGATGCGGCATCCGCTCCTGTAAGACACGCCACAAATTCTCGATCAGATTCCGTCGATCTTCGGATTTCACCAGTTGATGGTTCCAGACCCGCTTCACCAGGATGCCGCGCGCAGCGAGGATCGCATCCCGATTGGCATCATACCGACGCCTCTCGGGATGCCCATGACCGAATCCATCCAACTCAACCGCCAGCCGAGCTTCGAAGCAGTAGAAGTCGAGGAAATACGGAGCTTCGGGATGCTGGCGCCGGAATTTGTAGCCGGCCAATCGACGGGACCGCAGCAAGCGCCACAAGCGACGCTCGGCCCAAGTGGATTGGCGACGCAACTCCCGCGCTCGGTCGATGTCCTCCATGGTGCGAACAAATAGGCCCGGAAACGGGATTTGGCAACTGGTTGCAGTCACCCTCACCCCGGCCCTCTCCCGCCTGCCTACGCCAAGGCTTCGGCAGGCGGGTCGGACGGGAGAGGGAGGCTAGGCCGGCGCCGTCTGGGGGTGGGGGTGCGGTTTTCTCGGGACGCGTCGTGGGTGTTCCCTCTCCCGTCGGACGGGAGAGGGTTAGGGTGAGGGGTTCGGTACGAGTCATCTTTAGCTTTGCGCATGATCACTAACTCACATGCATTCGGGCTGCGGCCACTGGGAGCCCTGATCCTGGGCACTCTCCTTTGTAGCACGCAGGTTGCCACCGCCGCACCACCGCGAACCGTGCGCCTGGTCGCTGTGAATCCAGTCGCCACGCAACCCTTCAACCTCGGCGTGGACTTGATCGCCCAAGGCGACGAGAACTCGGTCGGATTCAGTTTGCAGTTCGATGTCGCTCGCCTCGAATACATGGACGCCACAGCGGGCAGCGGCGGTTTCAGCCTGCTGGTCAACAAGAGTCGGGCGGCGCAAGGCCAGCTCGGATTCGCACTCGGTCGCAGTGCTGGAACGGTCTTTCCGTCAGGGACCATCCGCATGGTCAACGTCGAGTTCCGTGCCCGCGAAACGACTGGAACGACGCCGCTGGCATTCGCGGATGTACCGGTCGTGCGGGAGACGGTGGGCGTTCAGGCTCAGACACTCACGACACTATACGAGGGTCTCAGCCTGGAGATTCTCCCACTGGTCGGGCCCTCGATTACCACCCAGCCCGAGGGAGCCACCGTTCATGCCGGGACCAATTTCACGCTGCGCGTCGTGGCCGCAGGCAGCGAACCTCTGCGCTATCAATGGCAGTTGAACGGCCAACCCCTGGCATCCGCCACCAACGCGACGCTCGAACTTTCCTCCATTCGCGAAAGTCAAGCGGGCGACTATCGCGTCGGCGTATCCAATCCGGCAGGTTCGGTCACCAGCGCGGTGGCCCGGTTGGTGGTCCTGCCTCCCCTGACCGCTCCGGTCATCGTGCGGAATCCCAAACCGGCATTCGCATCGGCGGGCGAAAGAGTCACGTTCACGGTCGAGGCCACAGGGAGCGAGGCGTTGTCCTATCAATGGCAACGGCAAGGGATCGACCTGGCCGGCGCAACGGAGCCTGTACTCGTCATTGACGCCGTCACGACCGCCCATGCTGGCAACTATCGCGTGCTGGTCCGCAATCCGGTCGGCTCGGCCACGAGCACCGCCGTGGCTCTCACTGTCTCGGCCACACCCCGCGCGATCCGGATCGGGCGGGTCGATTCCCCAGCCGGCAATCTTATCGAACTGCCGATCGATCTCTACGCGCTGGGCGACGAAAACGCCGTCGGATTCAGCCTGACATTCGATCCCGCGCAACTCGAATACCGCGGCTGGCGGCGGGGCGCGACCGCCCAGGGCACGGCGCTCAACGTCAACACCAACGGTCTGGCCCAGGGCCGCTTGGGCCTGGCTATCAGCAAACCTGCCGGCCAACGCTTCAGCAGCGGCACCAGCCCGCTCGTGTATCTGCAATTCCTGGTCGGTCGAACGCCATCCCAGACGGACATTCTGGCCGCTGACGCCCCTGTCCGGCAGGAAATCGCCGATGTCGGCGGTCGCAGCCGCCCTGCTGAGTTCGTTGACGGCTGGGTGAACATCCTCGACACCCCGCCTTCGATCGTCAGTGCCCCAGCGGATACCGTTGCACGGTTGTTCTCGACCGTGACACTCGAGGTCGTGGCGAACGGCAGTGCGCCACTGTACTACGAATGGCGGCACAACGGCCAGCCGGTCCCCGGCGCCACAAGCCCCACGCTGACGCTCGCTTCCGTGATGCCCGATCAAGCGGGAGACTATCAAGTGGTGGTGAGCAACGCGGTCGCTATCGCCGGCAGTGACACGGCGCGCCTCGAAGTGCGCCGCGTGGTTCGTCTCGCCGGCACCAACATTCCCACTGGGGTCACTGTCGACATGCCAGTCGAACTCCTGACCGCCGGCACCGAGAACGCCGTCGGATTCAGCCTGCGCTACGATCCGACGTTGCTCACCCTTCAATCTGCGAAGTTGAATCCCGGGTTCACGAACGTCACGCTGAACCTGCGCACCAACGCGAGCTTCCCGGGCGCGCTCGGCGTAGCCTTGGCTCAGCCACCGGGCGGTGTGTTTCCCACAGGGACCCAGGCCGTGATGACGCTCACCTTCCAAGCCACCCAGTTGCCCGGCAATTGCCCCCTGACGTTCACGGATATGCCGATCCTTCGGGAGATGGCCAATGCAGATGCCCAATCCGTGCCGACGGACTTTGTGGATGGCGAAATCATCACCACCCGTGTCGCCCCGCAGATCACCCGGCACCCGGTGCCGCGCGAGGTAACACAGGGCGAATCGGCGGTGTTCGCCGTGGTGGCGAGCGGCTCGTTACCCATGACTTACCAATGGCTGCACAACGGTGTCGATCTGCCCGGCGCGACCAACACCACATTCAGCATCGTCGCCGTCCAACCCGTTGACGCCGGCAACTACGCCGTTCGCCTTAGCAACGTCGCCAGTACCGTCATCAGCTCGAATGCGCTGTTGACTGTGAACATCCCGGACATGACCGGCCCGGTGCTGGCCAACCCGACTTTCGATTCTCAACCGCTGGCGCCGGACGCCCTGCTGACGCGTGCCGGCACCCTGCGGATCGATGCCACCGATCCTTCAGGCGTCAGCCGGGTCGAGTTCTATGTCGATGACCTCCAGGTATCGGCCGATCTGGACGGCGCGGATGGATTCACGGCGTATCTCGATTTCGAGTTGTTCCCGGACGGTCCGCACACGCTGTCGTTTCGGGCGTTGGACTTTCGCAGCAACCCGGCGGAGTTCACGCTGCCGGTACGGTTCCTCCTGGCCACACTGCCGCCGCCGGTCATCGGCCTGCCGCAGAGCGGCACGATCACCTCGAACCAGTTCGTCACGATTCGTGGCAATGCTCCCGCGCACTCGAGCGTGGTTCTGTACCGCAACGACGCGCGCGCGGGCAATCCCGTGCCGGTGAACCACCTGGGTATCTTCGAGACGACGCTGCCGCTGCTTGAAGGGCTCAACCGTCTCGAGGCCGCCTCGCTCAATCGCGCCGGTGAAAGCCAACGGTCGCCCGAAGTGACGGTGACACTCGACACCAGCCTGCCGGCGTCGCCGTCTGGACTCCGCGCTACGGCGCGCAGCGGCGGGCGTGTCCTGCTCGAGTGGGTTCCGAGCAGCGAGTCCTACCGCGGTTACCACGTTTATCGCTCGCATGCCTCATTCACCGATCGAAGCGAAGCGGTCAGGTTGACCGGTTCGCCTCTGCCAGGCTACACCTTCGAGGACACCGCCCCGGTCGATGGCCAGTGGTTCTATCGGATTGCGCAGGTGAACCTTGCCAACGTCGAGGGCCTGCTCTCGATCGAGGCGGCTGTCGAGGTGGACCGGACGCCGCCCACCGCCGCCCTCGAGTATCAACCGCCCGCAGCTTACGATCCGGCCACGGGCCGGGTGGGCCGTGGCATCGTTGGAGTGCTGGTGAACCTGAGTGAAGAGGTCGCCAGCGCGCCTTTCCTGAGCTTCATGCCGCCCCAAGGACAGCCGATTGTCATCGAGTTGAGGCGTGTCGATCCGACTCAATACCGCGGCAACTTCGTGATCGATGACAAGACCCCTTCCGGCAATGCAGTCGCCGTGTTCTCCGCCCGTGACAAAGCCGGCAACCGCGGCACCCAAATCACGGCGGGGGCACGACTGACGATTGACACGGCAGCGCCCGAGATCGTCGGTCTGACCGTCCAACCCGCCGAGCCGATCCGCAACCCGGCTGATGAAACGGTCCTGGTCACCCTCGACCTGACATTGAGCGAGGTCCTGCGGACAGCCGCCGCTCCCGAAATCACCTACTCGCTGTCCGAGTCAGCGCCGACCCCGCAGCCTGTGGCCAGCCTGACGCCTGGGGCAGACCCTGTCCACTGGACGGTGACGTTCAAGCTGCCTGCCGCCGCCGGGGCAAACGCCGAGACCCTCACCATTCAGTACCAGGGCGAAGACGATCTGGGGAACCGAGGCTCGCGCATCATGCCGCCCCATCAGTTTCAAGTGTACCAGGGCGACCTGCCCGCGCTGGTGGCGCCCGTGTCCTTGAGCGCCAAAACCAAGTCAGCAGGCCTGATTGTCCTCGAATGGCAACGGGTGACCGACGCATCTGACTACGCCATCTACCGGAAGACGCCCAGTGCGACCGAGTTCGAACCCTTGACCTACACCGGCGACACCAATCGCTGGTCCGATCTGCCGCCGGAAGACGGCATCTACGAGTATGCCGTCGCCTCCGTGCGACGGGTCAACGCGCAGGAATCGGTCAGCGAGCTGAGCGACGTGGCGATTGCCGAGTCCGACCGTCGTGCGCCCGGTGCGCCCTCGGACCTCACCCTGCAACTGGCGAAGAATGGGGTTTTCCTGCGCTGGACATCGCCCGTGAACCTCAACGAGGAGATCACCTATTCGCTCTATCGCACGGTCCAGACCCCGCCGGCTGACCTGACGGGGCTGACACCGGCGATCTCCGGCATTCCCATCGCCCAGGTTGTGGACCCCGCGCCGCGCCCCGATCAACCGTTCTACGCCGTGGCCGCCGTTGACCGCGCCGGCAATGTCTCGCCGCCATCGAATCCCGGCTACCTCAACATCCAGCTCTACCCGGTCCAGTCTTTGACCGTCGGCCAGACGAACAACGATCCGCCCATTCTCACCTGGACCCAGGTCGGCAGCGGCGTGGCCGGACACGACATCTTCCTCGGCGACGCCAACTCGAACCTGCA
The DNA here is from genome assembly GCA_002071485.1 of Verrucomicrobia bacterium ADurb.Bin006. Taxonomy (GTDB): domain Bacteria; phylum Verrucomicrobiota; class Verrucomicrobiia; order Limisphaerales; family J093; genus MWFF01. Next base: position 52,048 of record MWFF01000195.1, read on the forward strand.
CCTGAACCGGCGCGGTCTGATCACCGACAACCGTTTCATCGACATCGGGTTCACCGGCGAGGAGCGGCTTTACACCATCTTCACCGTGGACAACAACGGTCAGCGCAGTCCCGGCCGCACGATCCTGCTGCCGGCGTTGAGCGCAGCGCTCGATCCGGACGCCATCGTCAAACGCGGCCTGATGAACCGCTTGACCTACACCGTGCGCAATGACTCGACCGACCCGCTCAACGAGGCGCGGGTGCTCGTCACACTCGGCGGACGCGTCCACAGCTCCGAGACCTTCTGGTTGGCTGGGCAGTCGGTCGTCGAAATCCCCGTGATCGTAGGCGGATACGATGAGTTGCCAGATGGCAATGCACCGCTCCTCACGACGATCGAGAGCCGTCCTGAGGAGGGCGCGACGGTACGCTGGGCGCGCAGCGGGTCGGTAGCGGTTGGCGATGGCCAGTTGCTGATCGGGGTGTTGGCATCTGACCTGTTTCGCGGGGCGATCACGAAGGCTCGATTCACACTGCTCAACCCCAGCACTGAGGTTCTCGAAGTGATCACCGCCACGCAACAGGGCAAAGCGCCCTCGTCGGACATCCGGATGTCGCTTTTCAACGCCGAAAGCCAACTGCTTTCCTCGACTCCCTTCTTCGCAGCGATGGGTACGAATCTGGTTCTCTTGCCCAACGGCAACATCGTGCTGCGCCTCGAGCCGGGCCAGGAAGTCGTGTCGCAGGAGATCGATTTGCCCGTCCCGTCGAGCGTGCCCAACCATGTCTGGATTCAGCTCGAGATTGACCGTGTCTTCTATCATAGCGACCGCGAGGACCGCGTCGAGATGCGCGGCGTGGCGACGGCGGCACCGTTTGTCGTGACCTCGACCAGTTACACCGGCACGATTACGTCGGTTTCGCCCGAGCACTCGCGGGGCGGCGAGCCGATCACCATTTCCGGACGCGCCTGGTTCCAGGCCAGTCGCCAACCGGCGCCCCGGCAACCCTTGCTCGTCAAGATCGCCAATGCCGGCTTCGAGCGGACGGAGCAAGTGGTGACCGATGACCAGGGCCTGTTCACCACCCAATTCACCCCTCTGGCGGGCGAAAGCGGCGGCATCTATTCCGTCTGGGCCGTGCATCCCGATCTGACCGACCGCACGGTGCAGAAGCAATTTGTTGTGGATCGGGTCCTCGCCAGCCCCACCGAGTTTGTCGTGCGCGCGCCGCATTACTATCGACAGGTTGTGCCCCTCAAGGTCACCACAGGTGCAGGGACCGAAGTCGCGAATCTGCGCCTCGCCTTCTTACCTCAAGACCAGCCCGGCAGAGCGTTGCCGCCGGGCGTGGCCGTGGACACGGGCGCGCCCATTGCCAGTCTGGGGCCGAATCAGACTGCCTCGATGAGCTTTCTCGTCACTGGCACCCCCGAGGCCACTCGCAAGGTCGACCTGGTGCTCCGATTAGTCAGCGGCGAAACCGTCGATAATCCCTGGGCCACGATTCGGGCCGCTTGCGAGTTCTCCGAGGCCTACCCCTCGCTGCGTTGGTCGCCCTCACTGGTGGACACGGGCGCGCCACCCGGCTCGAATGTGGTTGAGGAGGTTACGTTCGAGAACGTTGGCCTCGTCTCCGCTACGAATGTCTTCTTCTCGCTGCACAAAGCCGACGGCACCGCTGCGCCTTCCTGGGCGGCTCTGGCGACACCGCCGAACCTTGCCGAGTTGGCGGTCGGGGCCAAGGCGATCGTCGGGCTGACGTTCCGACCGCCGTCTGCCCTGCCGGAAGACGATTATTGGTTCAAGCTCAAGACGCGGTCAGGCAACCATCCCACAGTCGAGATCGGCGTTCACGTCGCCGTTCTGGCCGAGGGACGCGGCAACCTCGCGTTCAAGGTGGTAGACATGTACACCGGCACGCCCGGCAACGATGGCGTGTCTGGCGCCAATATCCGCCTGCGCAACGACGCAGTGGGTAGCTTCCAGACGAACCTTGTCACCGATATCAACGGCGAAGCAGTCTTCGAGGACCTTCCCAGTGGGCTCTACGACTACCACGTCACGGGCGAGAATCACAACAGCAGCAACGGCCGGGCGTGGGTCCGCGCCGGCAGCACTTCGAGCCAGCACGTTGCGCTCGCGTACAGCCTGGTCAGTGTCGAGTGGGAGGTTGTGCCCATCACCATCGAAGACCGTTACGAAATCGTTCTCACCGCCGTGTTCGAGACCGATGTTCCGGCCCCTGTTGTCACCATCGAACCGGCGGCGGTCAACCTGCCGCAACTGTTCGCAGGCGACGTGTTCTACGGGGAGTACGTCATCGAGAACCACGGCCTGATCCGGGCGGATAATCTCCAGTTCCAACTGCCGGCGTCCGACGCCTACCTCAAGTATGAGATTCTCGCCGCCGTGCCCGACCGGCTCGAAGCGAAGCAGAAGGTGCGCATCCCGTATCGCATTACCTGTCTCACGTCCTTCCCCGGCCCGCGCACTCCGCCCCCCACCGCCAATGCTGCTTTGGCCAGGACCCGGACGACGGCTCAGCGGCCGTCTGCCGTCAATCTTGATGGTTTGCCGCCCGCAATACGCCAAATCGTCCTGATGGACAAACCTTCCGGCATCTGCTTCACGCACACGTCCGGTACCAGCCTCATGTACGAATGGATCTGCATCAACGGGGAGTGGTACCGGAATGCAATCGGAAGTCAGTTCTGGTACAACTATTCGTCCGGACCTTGTGGCACGCCTGGCGGCGGTGCGACTTGGGTGGGCGGCGGCGGAGCCACGTTCTCCGGCCCCTCCGCCTCGATACCCGGACTGCCTGAGTGCTGCCCGCCCGAGGAGTGCGAAGAGGAAGACCCGTGTGACCCCAAGTGTTGTGAAGCCGAGGGCGCAACGTGCGACAGTAGCCCGCCGCCTCCTGGGACGCCCGGTTCGCCGGGGTCCGAGGGCAGTGGCGGCCCTGACGATTCGGACCAGCGGGTTCGCTTGGCTAATGCTGGCGGCCAGGCTGGAGCCCGGTTCAAATTCATAAACCAACTCCGCGTCGAGCCGACGGGCAGCACGTTCCTCGATTCCGACCGCCGCCGGCTCACCTTCGAGCGCGACAGCCGCGGCATCACGACCATTCTGCTCGGAAAAGTCCCTTACACGTATCTTGACAGCGGGCGCACGCTGTTCGCCTACCGCGCCAACCGCATCCAGGCCATCGCGGGCGGTTACCGGTGGCAAAACCTCGATGGCAAATGGGAGATGTATGATACCGACGGACGCCTGCTCAAGACCGGCTACCGAAATCTACTCCAAACCCGCCGGTTCTATGATGCCGCGGGTCGCCTGAGCGAGGTGCGCGATGCCACGGGGGCCGTGCTCGCCACCTACACCTACAACGCAGCCGGCAAGGTCGCCACGATTGCCGATCGCGCGGGTCGGCAGGCAGAGTACGAATACGAAGCCGGACGGCTCGTTCGCGCCCGGGACGTCACCAAACGTGAGACGCGCTACGAGTACGGGCCAGATTCTGGGTGCGGCCAGCGCCAGCTCGTCACCCGCGTGACGCGGCCCGACGGAACTGTGCAGAACTTTCGGTATCGCAGTGCCGGCTGTGACGGCCCGATATTCCTCTACAGCCGCTTGGATGGCACGGGTAATGGTCATTTCCACGAACAGCACTACGACCCCAATTCTCGCACGTATTACCTGAAGATCACCAGCACCGGCGGCGAGGTGCGCGAAAAGATCTTCGACAGCAAGGGCTACCTGCTCGAGGAGCGGGTGAACGGCATCGTCAGGCGGAACATCCTCCGCAGCGGACGCGGCGACCTCATCACCGATGCCGCGGGCAATGAGAAGCGCCGCGACTACGACGAGTTCGGCAAGGTAATCCGCGAGGTCGCGCCTGACGGCGGGGTCACGACCTGGGAGTACGACCCACGGTATCACCTTCCGACCCGGATCGAGGTCCCGCGCGGCGCCGTCACGCTGATGGCCTACGACGAAAACGGCAACCTCACCAACAAGATCGAAGCCGCCGGCACCGCAATTGCCCGCACCAACTCCTGGGTGTACAACGCGCTCAACCAGATGCTCCGCCACGTGGATGGGCGCGGAAACGCGATGAACTACGAATACGACGCCCGTGGGAACCTCGTCCGCGAATACGATCCGTCCAATCCGGCCTATCAGACCCTGTACGCCTACGACGACCGTGGGAACCGGGTGGCGATAACGAACGCCCTCGGCCACGTCACCCGGTTCGGCTATGACCTCCGCGACCGGGTGATCGCCGAGACCAACGCCGTCGGCCACGTGACACTGTACACTTACCAGGACGATAATCTCATCGAAGTCGAGACCGGACGCGACGGCACAACGCCGGGCCGGATCGTCCGTTACCGCTACGACGATCACGGTCGCCGCACGCAGACGCTTCGCGTGGACGACCAGGGCCAGGAACACGTCTGGGAAACCACGAGCTACGACGGCGACGGCCATGTGATCGCCACTGCCAATGCGCTCGGCCAGACCACCCGGTACGAATACGACGCCAACGGACGCCGTACCAAGATCGCCCGACCGTTCTCCGCCACCGAGACGTCCGATACTCAGTACGAGTATAACGACGCGGGGCGCCTCGTTCGGGAGATTGATCCGCTGGGCGTCGTTACCGCCTACGAGTACGATTTCATGGGCCGGCAGAGCAAGGTGACTGAAGCCGTTGGCACTGAGGTTCAGCGTTCGCGCGAGCGCCGCTACGACCTCAACGGCAACCTCACGAGCATCACCTACTCCGACGGCACAAATGCGTTCACGACCTTGTACGAGTATGACCTGCTCGACCGACGCATCGCCATCCGCGGCGCCCGCGAATACCCCAAGGATTTCGAGTACGACGCCAACGACAATCTGGTCGCCGAGATCAACGGACGCGGCTACCGCACCGAATACAGCTACGACCAGTACAACCGGCGAACGAATACGGTCGAAGGCATCGGCCACGGCGAACCGGGCGAACACGCCGACTCGTTCGTGTACGACCTCGTCGGCAACGTAATCACCGCGTACGACGGCAACTGGAACCACCGCCACTACCACCACGACGCCCTCGGACACGTGGTCGCCGAGTCCATCCCCCTCGCCCCGACCAACGACCTGCCCGCCAGCAACTGGTGGACGGACAACTCGGTGGTGCTAAACCGCACCTGGCACAATCCCTGGAGCCAGCCCGTCGCCACCAGCAACATCGTGGGCGCCGTAACTGCGACCGTCTATGACGCCTTCGGTCGTCGCTTCACCCACACCGATGCCGCCGGCCTGACGTTGACGAACGAATACACAGCCCTTGATCAACTATCAGCCATCAACTACCCCGTCGTCTCGACGGCCCCGCCCGGCAGCCCGTCCACCTCCATCCGCTACGCCTACGACCCCTACAACGCACAGATGCTCGTCTCCACGACCGACCGCGCCAACCTCACCACGCACTACGGCTACGACCGGCGATTCCAGCGCACCAGCGAACTCAGTTCATGGGGCGCCCTGACGACGTACGGCATCGACGAACTGGGTCGCCAAACCGCCGTCACGAACGCTTTGAACGAGCCTACCCAAAGCGTCTTCGACCAGTTCGACCAACTCGTGGCCACCATTTACGCGGACCACATCCCCGTCACCCAGGAACGCATCGAATACCGGGCCTACGACGAATTCGGCAAGATGACCAACCACTGGGGCGCCGCAACCTACGACGTGCGGTACGAGTACGACCTCGCCGGCAACCAGGTGAAACTCGTGGACGGCAACGGCAACCCCACCCGCTGGGAATACGACGGCCGCAACCGGAAGGTACGCAAGATTTACGCCGACAACAGCGACTACGAATACGGCTACGACCCTAACGGTAACCAGACCCGCAAGCGCGACGCCATGCAGCGGACCACCCGCTACGAATTCAACGCTTACAACCTCCTCGTCCGCACGGACTACCCGAACGATCCCGACGTGACGTTCGGGTACGATCCCGCCGGACGCCGTGTCCTCATGGTGGATGGGACCGGGACCAACTGCTGGACCTACGATCGTGCCGACCGCATCCTCAGCAACGCCCAACTGAACGTCGAGCACGACGTCCGCTACACCTACGATGCCGAAGGCAACCGGCTCTCGATGAGCGTGACTCCGCTGGCTGGCGGCGACGATTGGCGCACCGACTACGCCTACGACAGCGCGGCGCGCCTCGAGAACATCACCGATCATGGCCCATCCGAAACGCCCTTCCATTACACCTGGGCGACGAACGCGGTCCGCCTTGCCGCTCTCACCTATCCCTCGGGAATGAGAACCACTCACGATTACGACGTGCTGGGCCGGAAGACGCTGCTCTCGACACGCGACAGCGCGAATGTTGAAATTGCGCTCTTCGCCTACGGCCACGACAAGGCCGGCCAGCGAACCCACGAAACCACCCTGACCCATGCCGAGCGCTTTGAATACGACGCCAAGCGGCAGTTGGTTTCCGCCCAGCGCTACGATCTGGCCGGCAATGCCGATCTGAGTTGGAGCTATCGTTACGCCTATGACCCAATTGGAAACTGGACAACCGTAACGGCCCCGGATGGGGTTCACAGCTACACGGCGAACTCGCTAAACCAATACACTGCGGGCACGAATGCGATGTGGCGGACGCTTGACTATGACGCGAATGGCAATCTCTTGGCGGACGGGAAGACTACATTCGCGTTCAACGATCAGGACCGGCTAGTCTCGGCTTCAAATCTCTTGCAACATTCCACCTTCCATTACAACGGCGTTGGGCATCGAGTGCGTTTCAATCGTGAGGACGCTTCTGGTGCTGGCAAACTAATCTACGACGGACCGCTCATCGTTGCCCAACTGTCAATAGATCCCGCCGAAACCTATCGCGTTACCCGCGGCCTAGACATCAGTTTAAGCCGAGATCGCCTCGGAGGAATTGGCGGACTGCTTCTTGTGAAGACCGCAGGAACCTTGCACGAACTTGTTGCTGACGCGCGCGGCGACATAAGGTTTGAGTATTGGACGTCAGGTTCGGATGCAAAGCAGTATGCTCCGTTTGGATCCACGGATAATCCTCGACCTCAGCACCAACCCTTTGGATTCGCAACGAAGGATGAAATCCGCGTATTTGATCTCATCAGTTTTGGTCGGAGATACTATACGAGCCGCCTGGGGCGATGGCTCAATCGTGATCCGATTGCAGAAGATGGTGGCTCCGCATTGTACGCATACTTGTTCAATGATCCCATCAACCGCAGCGACCCTTTTGGACTTTGCGAAGTATCCGTTGAAGCCTACAGCCCTCCAGTGCCGCATCCATATTGTGGTGACACTGGAGCCGCCGGCCATACTTGTTGGCAACAAGGCTGGAGGTTCACGACACTGAATCCCAGTGAATGCTCTGTGGAAAGTTGTCCCGACGGGCATGCCATGCCGGAAGTGGAGTGTAGCCTGAAGATCGTTATGTGGTGGACTAGCAGGCCCGGTTGCAGCGGCCGCGGCTCTTCGCGCTATCATGAGACAGTGCATGTGAACATTGTTAAAGCGATGTGGAATATGCGCGATGCCGCAATTATACCATACCTCAAGTGCGTGAGCAAACCGAAAGCAAAATGTTACAGAAAGCTGATAGCCGCCATCGACGATTTGTACTTCGCGCACACGCACTTGGCGAACACGCGCTGGGAGATTGATGACTATACCGACCCAGATCCGCACTGCCAAAAGGAACGAGCTCGATATCAGCAGGCGGAGGTCGCGGATGAATGGTACGTTCGCGTCCAGGAACAACGTATGGCGGCCATCAAGGCTGAGTGTGATCGAATCAAGTCATGCGAACCATCAGAGTAGGCACCAGATCCTGAGCAGTCCTCAGCAAAGGTGATGAAATGCTTGCGGGCCTATTGCTCAGTATTGACACAGAGATGCAAAGCCAGACCGCAGACGAACGGTGGACTCTGAAGGGTGGTTTTCTCCGACTTCGCGTCTCCGTGGGGCGGACTGGTGCACATGCACCTGGAAAAGCTGGTGCGGGCCGAAAACCAAGAAAGGCAATCGGCTCGGGTCCATAGAACAACAGATTGCGGGATGACGGGGGAAGGGACGCGACGGTTCATGCACGATCCAGAGGGAATGGAGTCTGATGGAAACGCTCGGCAGTCGGCAACACGGTCAAGGCGGGCGAAGCGAGACGTTTTTGGCGAGGCAATTGAGGCGGATCCATACATATGACAATTGGCACGTAAAGGGGCGGTTCTTACTATTGGCAATTGACATGGACCAACGGCTGAATAGCGGACGGGCGGGAGCAGGAGCGAGTGCGCATGGGACGGTTTCCGATGCCTCCTTTTGTCGCGGCGAGGCGAAGCGCGGCCTGTGTGCAATGCCTATAAGTGTACGGGTGAGGCCCCTCAGCCCGGCTTGCGAGGCCGAAGCCGGTTGGCCAAGGCCCGCCCTCTCCCACGTGCCTGCGCTGACTGGTCCTGCGAACGTGTCGAGAGGGCGAAGGCGTCCGTCTGCGCTCTTCGATATACGGCGGACAGGTCGGCAGGCAGGTCGGATGGGAGAGGGAGAACAAGCTGGCGTCGTTTGGAACATGAGGGCACGACTTGGCGAACGGCGGCGAGGGCTTTCCCTCTCCCGTTGGACGGGAGAGGGTCGGGGTGAGGGTGCGGTGCGGACACCTGCACGAGCCTGAGGACGATGATCAGTGAACAATGAAATGACATGGGACTGCACGGGTGAAGGTCAGCGACCCCTCACCCCAGCCCTCTCCCATCTGCCTCCGCCAAGGCTTCGGCAGGCAGGTCCGATGGGAGAGGGAGGACGCTCGGACGCGCTCGAAGAACGGGACGCTTGCGGGCTGGCGGGAAGCGCCGGTGGTGTGCCCTCTCCCGTCGGACGGGAGAGGGTCAGGGTGAGGGTGCCGTGCGGACATGCGTACGAGCTTGAGGGCGATGTCGAGTGAACAGTGAGATGACATGGGACTGCACGGGTGAAGGTCAAAGACCCCTCACCCCAGCCCTCTCCCATCGGATGGGAGAGGGAGGACGCTCGGACGCGCTCGAAGAACGGGACGCTTGCGGGCGGGCGGAGGATGTCGGTCGTGTCCCATCTCCCGTTGGCCCTGCCTGCCGAAGCCTGCGTTTATGGATCGGTGGAACCTCGGAGGCCGGCGCAGGCAGGCGGGAGAGGGTCAGGGTGAGGGAGCCGTGCGAACTCCTGCACGAGCCTGAGGACGATGTCGAGTGAACAGTGAGATGACATGGGACTGCACGGGTGAAGGTCAAAGACCCCTCACCCCAGCCCTCTCCCATCGGATGGGAGAGGGAGGACGCTCGGACGCGCTCGAAGAACGGGACGCTTGCGGGCGGGCGGAGGATGTCGGTCGTGTCCCATCTCCCGTTGGCCCTGCCTGCCGAAGCCTGCGTTTATGGATCGGTGGAACCTCGGAGGCCGGCGCAGGCAGGCGGGAGAGGGTCAGGGTGAGGGAGCCGTGCGAACTCCTGCACGAGCCTGAGGACGATGTCGAGTGAACAGTGAGATGACATGGGACTGCACGGGTGAAGGTCAAAGACCCCTCACCCCAGCCCTCTCCCATCGGATGGGAGAGGGAGGACGCTCGGACGCGCTCGGAGAACGGGGCGCTTGCGGGCGGGCGGAGGGTGTCGGTCGTGTCCCCTCTCCCGTTGGACGGGAGAGGGTCAGAGTGAGGGTGCAGTGCGGACACCTCTACGAGCCTGAGGACGATGATCAGTGAACAATGAAATGACATGGGGCTGCCGGGTGAAGGTCAAAGACCCCTCACCCCAGCCCTCTCCCACCTGCCTCCGCCAAGGCTTCGGCAGGCAGGTCCGATTGGAGAGGGAGGACGCTCGGACACGCTCGGCGGTTGGCTGGCGGGTGGGAAACGGAGCGAACGTACTGGAAGATGGAGGCACACGTTTATGAAGAGCCTGGGATCATTACGAGCAGAGGACCGTGGAGGTTGCCGGTCAGCGCGAGACTTCCGCTCTCGAGGTTTGTTCTACCGACTACCGATCCAGCTCTTGCCGATCGGCTTTTGGCTCCTCGCCTTCTGCCTTCAGCCTTCAGCCTTGGCCCAAGACTCGATCTGCGCCCGGGTGAAGATCGAGATTCTCCAGGAATTGACGCTCGAACGCGAGGCGTTCGAGGCGCGAATGACAATCAACAACGGAGTCACCGGCATGCCGATCGACAACATCGGTGTGGACGTCAACTTCGCCGACAAGGATCGGCAACCCGTGAGAGCAAGTTCCAATCCGAATGACACGTCGGCCTTGTTCTTCATCCGGTTGCAGGATGGCTACAGTATTCCCAGCTCGATCGCGGGAGGCACCTCCGGCACGATCAAGTGGCTGATCATCCCGGCGCCGGGCGCAGCGGGTAGCAGCGCGCAAGGTGAGTTGTACTATGTGGGGGCGACGCTCACGTACCGCGCCGGGGGTACGGACAACGAGGTCGAAGTGGACCCGGACGACATCCTGGTGAAACCAATGCCGGCCCTGACGCTGGACTACTTTCTGCCAAGCGAAGTGTACGGCGACGACCCGTTCACGGAGAACTTCGTCGAACCGCCCATCCCCTTCTCGCTAGGGGTGCGGGTGAAGAACTCGGGGCTCGGCGCGGCGCGCAAGCTCAAGATCGACTCCGCCCAGCCGCGCATCGTCGAGAACAAGCAGGGCTTACTCGTGGACTTCAAGCTGCACGGGTGCGAGGTGAATGGCGGGGCGGCGCAGCCGACGTTGCTGGCCGATTTCGGCGACATCGCGCCGAATCGGTCGGGCGTGGCCCGCTGGATCATGACCAGTTCGTTGTCGGGGCGCTTTGTCGAGTTCACGGCGTACTTCACCCACGCCGCTGAGTTGGGCGGACAGTTGACCTCGCTGATCACCGCCCAGCCGAAGACGCATTTCCTCGTGCAAGATGTGCTGGTGGACCTGCCGGGGCGAGACGCGGTCCGGGATTTCCTGGTCAAAGACGGTTTCGAGCTGCGGGTGTACGAATCCGAGAACGCCGACACGGCGGTGAACGACCAGTCCGCAACCTCGAGCCTCGTGACCGACAGTGGGCGGTACCGGGTTCGCACCGCGCCCATACCGGGCTTCTTGTTCATCAAGCTGATCGATCCGCTGGCGGGCCGGCAGCCCTTGCGCCTGGCCCAACGCGCTGACGGGAAGCTGTTGCCCGGCCCAAACGCATGGCTGTCGCAGACCTGGGACCGCAACGCCTTACGCTGGGATTACTACGTCAACCTCTTCGATGTGAACAACACCGCGGGCGCCGATTACCTGCTGCAATACAAAGACGCACCGGCCCGGACCAATCGGCCGCCGGTTCTCGATCCGATCTCGAATTGGGCCATCGGGCCGAACGATCGTCTGACGTTCCCGATCACAGCCATCGACCCGGACGGCGACCGGTTGGCGTACCAACTCGAGTCGCCCGCGCCAGCCGGCGCGTCGGTGACACCGGAGGGGACGTTCGCCTGGCAGCCCGGCCTCGCGCCGATACCCAGCACAAACCGGATGACCGTGACGGTGACCGACAACGGGCTGCCGGCCCTGAGCGACCGGCGGGGGTTCACCGTGATCGTGCGCGACCCCACGGCCAGCGAGCCGCCTGTGCTGGTTCTCTCCAGCAATCGGCTCGTTTATCCAGAGCAGAGCGGGCCCATCCAACTCGACCCCATGGCGCGGGTAACGGACGAAGACACGACGGTATTTGACCAGGGACGATTGACAGTGGCGGTGATTGAAGGCGGGACGGAGAAAGACGCGCTGGCATTGGCCGAACCGAGTGCCACCCAAACCAACATCACGGTCACCGCGGAGAACGTTGTCGAATACCGCGAGGTTCCGGTGGGTACCCTGACGGTTTTCAGCGGCGAGACCAACGTGTTGACGGTGGATTTCAATGCGAAGGCGACTATCGAGGTGGTCGAGGAAGTGGTGCGGGTGGTGACGTTCCAGAACACAGAAATCCGTGGTGCCTCTCCCGAACGGGTCATTCAGTTGAGCCTCAGCGATGGGCAGGGCGGCGACAGTGCACCGGTCGATTTGGCGGTCGAGATTGTCCCCGCGAACCGTCCGCCCGTTGCGGTTGACGATGAGGCGGCGACGACCGCCGATATGCCGATTGCACTGGCGATCGCCAAGTTGGTTGGGAACGACTCGGACCCAGACGGCGACGCGCTCGCGTTCGAGCTGCTGGGGAGCATCACCGCGCAACGGGGCATAGTCGAGGTCCAGGGAAACGCGGTGTTGTACTTCCCGGACCGGTTGCTCGTGGGTATGGATTCGTTCAACTATCGGGTCACGGATCCTTATGGCGGCTGGGCGGAAGCGACGGTGTTCATCGAGGTCCGTGCGGCAACGACAACCACGCCGAGCATGGTCTGGATCAAACCGGGTCCGGACGGGACGGTGGAGGTTAACATGATGGGGATTCCGAACCGGACCTACACAGCCCAGTGGTCTGAGGACCTGCTGTACTGGGCGTACTTGCGATCTGTGACGGCCACGCCGACCGGCCAGGTGCAGTTTATCGACCAGACGACGGACCAATTCTGGCGGTTCTATCGGATCGTCTATCCGTGAAGACGTATGAGTTCGAATCGCTTGGCGGCGCGCCCTCACCCCGGCCCTCTCCTGCCTGCCGGAGCCTTAGTTTATGGAGGGCGCGTGTTCGCAGGCCGGCGCAGGCAGGCGAGAGAGGGTAAGGGTGAGGGGACTATGACCAGATAACTGGTGGAGCGAGCAGTATGAGAAAACTTGGCGGAGCATTATCGGTTGGGCGGCGGCTGGCATGGCTGAGCACATTGCTTGGTGGATTGAGTGTGCAGGCCCAGTTTGGTTTCTTCGACACTGGATTGAACCTCGAGCTGCCTGACGGGGGAGGTACGGGAGTCATCGTACAACGCGAAGTCTCGGGCCTCTCGCAGGCCGTCCGGACCGTCACGGTGCGATTGGACATCTCGGGCAATTGGACGGGCGATCTCTACGCGTATCTGCATTTCGACGGAGCCCACGCCGTCCTCCTGAATCGGCCTGGCACCACTGCAGCGAACCGTGTTGGCTACGGGGATCCAGGCCTGCGAATTCGGCTCTTGGATGATGCCCCCAATGGCGACATCCACACCTATCGCCTGACATTGTCCGGGGACCCGGAGCAGGGTTTGACCGAGTCACTGACGGGCGACTGGGCCCCGGACGGTCGGACCACGGACCCGGATGCCGTCCGCGACACGAATCCGCGAACTGCATTGCTCGGAACATTCACGGGGATGATCCCAAACGGGACCTGGACTCTCTTCGTAGCCGATCTCGCCCCTGGATCAGTTCATTATCTCGACGCCTGGGGCCTCGAATTGACGATGGTTCCGGAGCCGGCGAACGCGCTGTTCCTGACGGGTATGGGCTGCCTCCTGTGGGCGGCCTTTGCCAGGCGCGTCACGTCGTCCCTCACCCCGTCCCTCCCGTCGGACCTGCCTGCCGAAGCCTCGGCGCAGACAGGCGGGAGAGGGTGTTCCGCGGCCGCGGGACGGGTGATGGAGACGGTGTCTGTCTCCGGAGCATGATCTCTTCGCCAACGCCGCACTTGACCGAGGCTCTCCCCTCACGCCAGTTCTCTGCCCACCCAGTGCGGACAGGGTGGGCCTCGCCCTGGGTGGCGACGCTGCAAATGGGGACGTTGACGTGTGGCGTACAGGCACAGTGGGGCCAAGATCGTTTCACGGGAGAGCCAATGTGGTCGCATCTGAATATGCGACAAATGGATTGGGTGGGCTGTCGGGGGCACTGGAGGACGGCAAGCGCGAGGGGGGCGGAGCCGTTGGAGTGCGCGCGGTTCACCGCTGCTTTGTGAAGACGGTCTTCGGTGACGTCCCACGCAAAGCGGTGATGACGCGCGCGCCTGCCTGGCGCGCTTCGCTTAGCGCAGGCGAGCAGTTCAGACGCTCGCGCCACCTCGACCGCCGCTTGTCCATGAATGAACGCGTTGGTATGCAATTCGTTGCGAGACGCTGGCGACGGAGACCTACTGCCCCGCGCTCTTCGTGTCTCTGTGGTTCAATCGGCACGTTGACAGTCAACGATGGGGATGAACTACAGAGGCACAGAGAGCGCGGAGATGGGAGATGGGAGTTCGGGTATCGACTGTCGGAGCCGACTCTCTCGCTGACACACCTGCGTTGAAGCGACTTGTCTTGCGGCGGAGGTCTTCAGCCGCAAAAGAACGCAAAGAGCGCAAAGCCGACAAGTCCCTTTCTTTGTGTTCCTTGTGTTCTTTCGCGGCTGGGAATCGGATCGGAAGGGTACGGTCGGCAATTGCGGTCTGCGGAAGAAAACCTCTGGAGCGTAGCCGAGCTGGGGTTGGGGGCTTTCGAGGCAGGGATATTTCCGGAAGTCCCATTCGGTCAGTCTCGGGATCAATCTGTGTTCCGTCCTGAATCGGTGTGGAGTCCGTCCCTCACAGATTCGGGGCGGAACACAGATTGCCCGGTCATGGTTTTCTCCGTGTCCTCTGTGTCTCTGTGGTTCATTCCGCGCGATGACAGTCAGCGAGGGGGATCAACCACAGAGGCACAGAGAGCGCGGAGATGAGAGATGGGAGATGGGAGATGGGAGTTCGTGTATTGACTGCCGGAGCTGACTTTCTCGCTGACGCACCTCCGTTAGAGCGGCTCGTCTTGCGGCGGAGGTCTTTAGCCGCAAAAGAACGCAAAGAGCGCAAAGCTGACAAGTCCCTTTCTTTGTGTTGCTTGTGTTCTTTCGGAGATCGTGAACACTCATCAGCATTCCAATCCGAGCTTGTGCGGCGCCTCGCGTGCGTTGAGGATGGGAATGCCCTGGAAGGAGCCCATGGTCAGCAAGTCCTGGTCCCCTGACACGATGGCCTCCGCCTCGGCCGTGACTGCGCAGGCCAGGACGGGCAGGTCGTCCGGGTCGCGCAATTCCGGTGGAAGGGACAAAGGCCCTGGCGCGACGAGGGTCGCCTCCTCCGACAGTTTGCGCGCGAGTTCGTCTGCTGTTGTGCCCTGCGCGGCGATGCGCCCAACGAACTTGGGACGCGCCATGACGCTGGCAAACTCGGCCAGCAAAGCGGGAGACAACACCAGTTCCACTTTGCCACTGGCCACGGCCTCCAGCAGCCGCGCCGACGGCCCTTGCCAGAGCGAAGCCGAAACCAACGTGTTGGTGTCAGCGACCAGCTTCACGCGCCCGCTTCTCCGCCCGAACCGCTTTCACTTCGGCCTGGATTTCCTCCGGGCTCGTCGGCACGCCGGGCTGAGCTCGAATCTGGCGCACGATCTCGAAGAAGCTCCGCGAGCCGGTGTCCGAAGCGAGTTCGCGCGCGATGAGGGTCGCGACGCGCTTGGGGTCCAGGAGACCCTTGGCCTTCGCCTGGGCGGCGATGGACTCCGGCAGGTCCAGTTCAAGTGTGACGCTCATCACGCCGAGAACATGAGGTCAGCGAACTGGTTCTGTCAACCTGCAGTCCCGAGAGCGCCAGTCGCCGAGCTGTCCGTTCTTCACCCTGTTTGCCCAGGGCGATGGCCCTCCGCCGCGTCGGGGCCTGCCCTGGGCCGGCTTATGGCGGCCCTGTGGCTCTTTGTGGTCCTTGTGTTCTTTCGCGGCTAATCCGGTCCTTGCTTTAGCCGCAAGGGACGCAAAGAGCGCAAAGAAAACAAGCGGCAGAAGAAGGCGCCACGGTCTGCCGCTGGACGTCGGCGATGAAGTCGTCCGTTTTGCGGACGGTCATGTCGTGGAGGCTTGGGTGCGCGCTCGCACGCGTCCGCGGATGCCGTCGAAGTCCGCCCTGGTGAGCGGCGTGGCGGGTTTGTCAGCGGCTTCAAGTAGCCAAGCCTCAAGCTCCGGCGTGACTTCCAACGGCCGGCGTTGCTGCTCGATCACGGAGCGCAGGACGTCATTGGCCAATTCACTGGCGTCCGCACAGACCCCGGCGCGGACCTGCTCTTGCAGGAAGTCCTCGACGTCTTTCGCCAAGGCAATTGTCATGGGAGCAGTGTCGCGCACCGGCAACGGTGTGTCAAACCTCCAGCCCGCCTGTGCGTTTTTGGCGGCTGGAAATGGTCAGCAGGGTACGGTCGGCCATTAGTGTCTGCGGGAAAGGATGTCGACCAGGCGCAGCACGGCGAGTGGCGATTGGAGGGGAAGAACGGGACCTGCGAACTGGTCAGGCGTGGGACCAGTCCTCGACCGGCAAGCCTTCGATGCCGCTGAAGTGACGCACGTTAAGCGTGGCGAGAACCAGGCCATGAATCTTGGCAGTCGCGGCGATGAGGAAGTCGAAGTCCGAGGCCACGAAGCCTGCTCTGCGGCAAGCGCTCTTGATCTGGCTGAAGCTTCTGGCGATGGCGGTGTCGACAGGCAGAATGTGCAGCCGGTTCTTGAGCAGGTGGTCGTACTGCGCCTGCAGCCGGGCCGACCGTTTCCAGGCGAGTCCATAGAGCAGTTCGGCTTCGCTGATGGCCGAGGTGGCCAGGGCGGCGTCTCCGAGTTCCTGCCACCGCTGCTGCACGGAGAGCAGCGGCTTTGGCTTGAGAGGCTGGCAATAGACCGAGGTGTCCAGAAGGTGCGACGGCACGGTGTGTTGGAAGGTGAGGTGTTGAAGTTCGATCGTCGGACGCGTGCGGGCGCGCGGTCCTGGCTTCGGCACAACCTGGCAGACACGGCCGGACAGGAGGGCATGGTATCAGTCGTCGAGGGGGTGGCGCCAGGTCTGCCGCTGACGCGGCGGCAGGGTGAAATCTTCGGTGAACCGGCCATGGCGCTTTTCGAACTCGGCGCGCCGATCCCAAACGGATGCGGGTCTTGAGCGGGATGATGGGATCGGCTCGATCTTGACCAGCGGTTTGCCGCGCCGCGTGACCACGACCGCGACGCCCTGGGCGGCGACTCGCTCACAAATCTCGGAGAACTTCGTTTTCGCTTCGAACAGTCCTATGGCTTGCACGGCGCAAAGCTACCAGTCAACTAGTTTATCGCAACTGCTTTTGCATTCTCACGGAATCCGGAAAAGGGTCGGAGGTTCTCGGTTCAGGTTTCAGCGTTGCTGAACGCTGCTGCTTTCGGCGCCTGACGAAGCCGATCTTCTCGCTGACACACCTCCGTTGGAGCGGCCTGTTTTCGGGGGGAGGTCTTTGCCCGCAAAAGAACGCAAAGAGCGCAAAGCCGGCATGTCCCTTCTTTGTGGTCCTTGTGTTCTTTCGCGGCTGGAAATTGGAAATGGGGGCGGGTTCGCAGCCTTGACGATCGAAAGGAAGCGGGCTCGGGCTACGGAGAGGTGGTTTGGCAGTCTACTGAAGCTGCATTGCGGTAACTAGAGCGTGCTTGCCAGCCAGCAGAATGCTGAAGATCGCACGATCTCGGCAGAGGCGGGATCAAGCTCTGAGCCAGAAGACGCGCGAGCGCCAGTCCGCCTTGCCTTCCCGCTCAATCAGTTCATTCAACCTGCGCAGGAGCAGGCGGGTGTCGGCCTGAGCGATCGTCCTGGGAACGAAAACCACGCCCCCATGCGTGCGTCCGGCGCACATGCGCGCCTTCACGTGTTCAGGCATGGTGTTCACGTCGCGGGTCACGAGCACGCGATCTTCTTCAGCGAGAATCTCGAGGAGAAGTGGGTCCGAAAGCACGGCCAGGCCATGCTGCGTGGCCGACTGGACGTCCAACTTGGGCCAGCGCCGGCGCAGAGCGTCCGCCAACTTCGGGTCGAGATGGACATCGAGCATCAGTTTCACAGCGACTCGACGTGAGGCAACACTTGCGCGAGACCAGCCAACTCACCGCGCTCGGCAGCCAGGTCGCGCTCGGCCTCGATTTCATCCGCGTACGCCTTGGCATAAGCGGCCGCCACGCGGACCAGGGCGGCGGGTTGGCGCATGTGTTTCGCGGCTGCGACCACGTCGCCCTTCAGTTCGTCGAGGAGATCGATCACCATCCACACCGGCCAGCGTGTGCCTGCCAGCCAGGCAACCTGTCGTTCACCCGCCTCGCGGAAGTCTATGCCAGGGAATCGGCGCCGTCGTGCGCCAGCGACCAGAAGCGGGACGCAAAAGGCATTCAGGTTCGCGTTGGGCTTCAGACCCGAGGTCAAATCGTCGTACTCGTCCTTGCTTAACCTGAGACTCATGCGATGTTCCTTCGTCTTTGTCATACGTTCGCCGACAATGGCAGTCAACACCGCGCTCGTCAAGGTCTGTGGAACGTCAATGGGGTCTCCCTGTTTGCCCAGGGCGATGGCCCTCCGCCGCGTCGGGGCCTGCCCTGGGCCGGCTTATGGCGACCCTCTCGAAATCTAAACAGAATGACCGTGGGGCGAACGGTTGCCTGTTGCTCTCTCTTCCCACTCGACGCCTTTTCCCCGCCTCCTCGCTTGTCTACATCCATTTGGTCGTTGGGGCGTACGGTTGTCTTGACTCTGCCGGCTCGCGCCATAAACCTTGCTGGTGAAGCCCGTGAGCGTCATTGTCTGGCCCGGGCGGCGGCTGAAGGCGAGTCCGGACGGGAGTCCGGGCCACGGCGGAGAGTGTCCGCCGGGCGGCAGGCGCGATCGGCGGGCGACGCGTGTGACGCGTGTGAAGAGCAGTATGGGCAAACAACGTTGGGCATAAGAAGGGCAAATCATGAAGACCGACCGATCGTTTCTCCAGTGTTCGAGCTGCGGCGTCAGTCGACGTCGATTTCTTTCGGGTTGCGCGCGTTGCGCCGCGGCGGCGGGGGCGCTGACACTTCCCGGGTGGTCGCGCAGCGCCGAGGTGACTGCGCCGAAGGTGAAGATTCGGATCATCTACGCCCTGCACGCACCGGTTCAGCCAGGTCCGGATTGGCCGAACAAAGGGTTCGATTTCCGGCCTGTGATGGAGGCAATTGGAACAATCCTGGCTCAGCGGTGTCCGGAGTTCGAATTCCTGGCATCGATGGCTACGGGTCCGGAGCAGGCCAAGGAGATACTGGCGGCCGATGAATCGGCATCGATTGAGGGCTACATCGTCTGTCAGATGAACTGCTGGAACCGTGTGGTCCAGACGATCGCGGCTACGGGCAAGCCGGTTCTGTACGTGGATTTCAAGTATGGCGGCAGCGGCGGGTTCCTGGTCTACAACGCCGCGTTCTTGCGCGAGGGGGCCGGCAACGTCGGTTTCGTATCCTCGTCGAGTGCGGACGATCTGGTCGAGGCAGTTAAGTGTTTTGGGCTGATGAAGGAAGGGCTGTCCGCGAGGCGTTTTAGCGAAGTGACATCGGTTGCACGGCGTGGGCGGACGCCTTTTCCGAGCACGTCGGGCATCGTCCCGGACCCGATGCCGACCACGGCGATTCCCGAGTGTCTGCGCCAGATGAAGGAATCGCGGATTCTGGCGGTGCGGGGTACGGAATCGGGGTGGGCGGAGCCTGTTTTGGGCATTTCGGTTTACAACGTGGCGTTTGCGGAGTTGAACGACGCGTGGAAGAGCGCGGACAAGGACCAGGCGGGGGCGTTGGCGGATCGCTGGCAGCGGGAGGCGACGGACATCACGGATGTGACGCGCAAGACGCTTGAAGAGAGTGCGGCGATGTATCTGGCCCAGAAGGCGCTGCTCAAGAAGTACATCGCCAACGCGATCACGATCGATTGCCTGGGCGGTTTCTACGGCGGGCATATCCATGCCTATCCGTGCCTCGGTTTCCATCAATTGCTCAACGAAGGCATGGTTGGCGCGTGCGAAGCCGACGTGCGGTCCACGTCGGCCATGATCATTCTGACCATCCTGAGCCATGGCCGGCCCGGCTACATTTCCGATCCGGTGATCGACACGTCCAAGCGCGAAATCGTCTATGCCCATTGCGTGGCGTCGAACAAGCCGTTCGGCCCGCGCGGCAAAGCGAGTCCGTTCGATATCATGACGCATTCCGAGGATCGTCAGGGCGCATCCGTCCGGTCCATTCTGCCGGTTGGTTACCTCACAACCACGGTTCAGTTCGACCAGAAGCGGAAGGAGGTCGTCATGCATCGCGCGCGGACGGTGGCGAACGATTTGGACGACCGGGCCTGCCGGACCAAGCTCTGCGCCGAACCGATTGGCGACATCGAGAAATTGTTCCGGTATTGGGACCAATGGGGTTGGCATCGGGTCACCTGCTATGGCGATTTCCGCAACGCGGTGATGGAGTTGGCTGCCACCCTCGAACTGAAGGTCGTCGAAGAAGCCTAGACGCGGTCAGCGCCTGATGAGCCAGCCAGACGATGCAAAGTCCGCCAAACGCCTCCTCTGGGGTGTGGTGATCGCCGTCCTTTTGCTCAATCTTGTCCTGTTCCTCGTCTACTCGTGACGCGGGTCTCGCGTGTTCTTGGGATGCTTGACCGGTGAAGCTCGTTACAGACGCGTCAGGTCTGTGTGCTGCGTTGACGGGATCGAGGATTCTCTCGAGATCGTCCCTCTGAGGTCCGCGGCTTGCCGCGCGGACCTCGGGCCATTGCGCTGCAATGCTCGGAGCGGTCTAATGTTCTTGCCATGACTGACCTGCTTGCTGAAGTCCGGACGGCCATCCTGACGCGCCGGCTCTTCGAGCGCGGCGAGCGCATTGTGGTGGCGGTCTCGGGCGGACTCGATTCGATGGTGTTGTTGCGGTTGCTTGATGAACTCGCTTCTGAATCCGCTTGGTCGTTGATCATGGCCCATTTCAATCACGGGCTCCGCGGCTGGGAGGCGGATCGGGACGAGGCGCTGGTCCGCGACAGCGCATGGCGTCTGGGATGGCCGTGTGTGGTGGGATGGGCCGACAGTGCGCTGCGGAAGCGTCAGCCTGGGGTCTCGCTCGAAATGGCGGCACGCCAGGCGCGGCACCGGTTTCTGGCCGAGGTGGCTGCGCAGTCGGGTTGCTCGAAAGTCGCCCTCGGCCAGCACGCTGACGACCAGATCGAGACCGTCCTGTTGCGCCTGTTGCGGGGGGCGGGTGGGGAAGGGCTGGCGGGCATCAAGTGGCTCGGGCCGTCGCCCGCGAATCCCACGATCCAGCTTGTTCGCCCTCTCCTGGGGCAAACACGGGCGACGTTGCGCCAGTGGGCCGGGCGTGCTGATGTGTCCTGGCGCGAAGATCGGAGCAATGCGTGCGCCGACATGAGTCGGAACTGGCTTCGGATCGAGATCGTTCCGAAGCTGAGGCGGCGTGTCGGACGCGGGTTGGCGGCTACGGTGGCGAGAACGGCGGCGCTTGTTGGCGCGGAGGCCGATCTGGTCAACGATCTGGCTCGCAGGTGGCGGGGAGCGCGGCGGCGGGCGGCGTTCGGTGCGCTGCACGCGGCTGTCCAACGCCGCATCCTGGTCCAGCAGTTGATCGAGTCCGGCATCGAGCCGGAGTTCGAGTTGGTCGAGGCTCTTCGAACGGAGCCGGGCGTGTCCCGGACGATCGGTCCGGGCTTGACCGTCCGGAGCGATGTCCGGGGGCATGTTGAAGTCGAAAGAACTGCCGGGGTGCGGTTTCGCGGGGAACGGCATTCGGTGCGATTAGACGGGGATTCGGGGAGGATTGTTTTTGGCGGAATGACGGTGGTATGGCGGGTCGTGACGCGGCGCGGCAAGGAGAGAGTGGCCCGGCGCCGGCACTGGGAGAGTTTCGACGCGGATCGGGTCGGATCGGCCATTATGCTGCGGCACTGGCAACCGGGGGACCGGTTTTGTCCGATCGGACAGGAATCCGCCGTGAAGCTGCAGGATTTGTTTGTGAACGGTGGCGTGCCCCGATCGGAGAGGCATCGGCGGGCGATCGCGCTAACGGCGGAGGGGGAGCTTTTTTGGGTGGAGGGGCTGCGGATGGCCGAGAGGTTCAGAATCAGGCCCGAGACGCGAAGGTGGCTTGAATGGCGTTGGAGCCGGGAGGGGTGACCGGCGCGTCAAATGACGCGTCAAACGGTTGCAGTGGCATAAGGCGAATGGTAGGCTAGGAAGCATTGAAGAGCGACGATGTGAACGAAGACAAGCGCAACGAGTCGGGGCCGAAGGAAAAGCGCGGGCATGATCCGCGCGTTCCTCCGCGGACGTGGCTTCTTTGGCTAGCCATTCTGACGTTGATACCGCTGTTGGTTTTCTTCAAAGACCGCACGGAATCGCGGTTCAAGGAGTTGAATCACCGCGAATTTCTGAATCTGGTCGAGAACGATCTGATTCAGGAAGCGACCATTTACTACAATCCGCAGTCCTTGCGGCGGGAGATCAGAGGCAAGTATGTCGATTCCCGGGAAAGCAAGACGGCCGAGCCGGTGCCATTCAAGGTGGAGACACGCCTGTCGGAGGCTCTCGAGGACCAGTTGCTCCGCACGGGCAAGTTCAAGGCGGACGAGCCGAACACCATGTTGGTGAACCTATTCTACGGTATTCTCCCGTTTGTCCTGATTGCCGCCCTGATCTATTTCTTCCTGATCCGGCAGATCAAGATGGCGGGCAAAGGGGCGCTGAGCTTCGGCAAGAGCAAGGCGCGGCTGCTGAACAAGGAGAAGAATCGCACGACATTCAAGGATGTGGCGGGCATCGAGGAAGCGAAGGATGAGGTGTCTGAACTGGTTGAATTCCTCAAGGACCCGAAGAAGTTTCAGAAGCTTGGGGGCCGCATACCGAAGGGCATCCTGATGGTGGGGCCGCCGGGGACGGGCAAGACGCTGCTGGCTCGAGCGATTGCGGGCGAGGCGGACGCCTCGTTCTTCAACATCAGCGGATCGGATTTTGTCGAGATGTTCGTCGGTGTGGGTGCGAGCCGTGTGCGCGACATGTTCGAGCAGGCGCGCAAGAACACGCCCTGCCTGGTTTTCATCGACGAGATCGACGCCGTGGGCCGGAGCCGTGGGCACGGGCTGGGCGGCGGGAACGACGAGCGGGAGCAGACGCTCAACGCGCTCCTGGTCGAGATGGACGGGTTCGACACCACCGACGGCATCATCATCATCGCCGCCACCAATCGCCCGGACGTTCTCGATCCGGCGCTGCTGCGTCCTGGGCGTTTCGACCGGCAGATCACGGTGAATCTGCCGGATGTGCGCGGGCGCGAGGCCATTCTGAAAGTGCACGCGAAGAACGTGAAGCTGGCGCCGAACGTGGACCTGTCGGTGATTGCGCGCGGGACGCCGGGATTCTCGGGCGCTGAGCTGGCGAATCTGTTGAACGAGGCGGCCCTGCTGGCGGCGCGTTTCAACAAGAAGGCGATCACCATGGCCGAGTTGGAGGAGGCGCGCGACAAGGTGCGCTGGGGGCGCGAGCGTCGCAGCCTGGCGATGACCGAGGAGCAGAAGCGGTTTACCGCGTGGCACGAGGCCGGGCACGCCCTTGTGAACGTTCTGCTCGAACACACTCACCCCCTGCACAAGGTGACCATTATTCCGCGCGGCCAGGCGCTCGGCGCGACGATGTACCTCCCCAAAGACGACATCCTCAACCGGGGCCGCAAGGAGCTGCTCGATTTGATCACCGTCACGATGGGCGGGCGCATCGCCGAGGAGATCATCTCGGGCGATTTCTCGACCGGGGCGGCGGGCGACATCCAGCAAGCCACCCTAATGGCACGGTCGATGGTCTGCAGTTTCGGCATGAGCGAGAAGCTGGGGATGGTCCAGTACGGCGACGACAGCGAGTACATCTTCCTCGGACGCGACATGGTGCGGAGCAAGGATTACAGCGAGGAGACGGCACGCGACATCGATGCGGAAGTGAAACGGATCACCAACGAGTGCTACCAGCGGGCTCGCGAGATCATTTACGGCAACCGCGACAAGCTCGAATTGATCGCCACTTCGCTGCTTGAATACGAAACGCTCGAAGGCGCCCAGGTCGAGGAAATCGTCCGCACGGGGCGGCTCACCCCGCCCCCTCCCGCGCCTCAGACCGGACCTCCCACCGGCGCGCAGGCGGCAACCCCGCTGTCGGAGATCGCCAAACCGGTCCCGCCCAAGCTTCCGCCCGGCCTGACCGCGCCGGCGCCCGCGACCGCTTGAGATTGAGCCAATGAATCCGCTCCGAAGCTGGCGCCTGGGTCTCCTGGGGCTCTGGTTGGGCGCCTTCGCAGCCTTGGCCCAGGATTACCAACTCTTCGCCCGCACGAATCTTGTCGCATGGTGCATTGTCCCTTTCGACGCTCTCAAGCGGGGCCCGACCGAGCGCGCGGCGATGCTCGATCGGTTGGGACTGCGTCTGTTCGCCTACGACTATCGGGCCGAGCACATTCCGACCTTCGATGCCGAGATGGAGGCTCTCAAGCAGCGCAATGTCCGACTTCTCGCCTGGTGGTTCCCAACGGTCCTGAACGACGAGGCGCGGCTCATCCTCGAGGTCCTGCGTCGCCACGACATCAAGGCCCAGCTCTGGGTGAGTGGCGGCGGGGAAGCGGTGAGCGGGGCGGAGGCCGCGCGTGCCCGAGTCGAGGACGAGGCCAGGCGGGTGCGTTCGATCGCGGAGGCCGCCGGGCGGATTGGGTGCACGGTGGCGCTCTACAATCATGGCGGCTGGTTCGGCGATCCGGACAACCAGATCGCCATCATCGAGCGCCTGCGCGCCCAGGGCGTCACAAACGTCGGGATCGTGTACAATCTTCACCACGGCCACGAGCACCTCGACCGTTTTCCCGCCCTGCTCGACCGGATGAAACCGCATCTGCTGGCTCTCAACCTCAACGGCATGACGCGCGGCGGCGACGCCGTCGGAAAGAAAATCCTTCCGCTCGGCCAAGGCGACCTGGATCTCTCGCTTCTCAAGACGATCCGCGACAGCGGTTGGCGCGGGCCGGTCGGCATCCTGAACCACACGGAAGAAGACGCCGAGGAACGATTGGCCGACAACCTGGCTGGATTGGAGTGGCTGGTGAAGCAGTTGGACGGGGGTGTGCCGGGACCAAGACCCATCCCGTTCCGTGAGAGCCGCGGAAGGAAGAAGGGCTAACCCGCCAGATTCCCTGCGGCGTCGAACTCGAATGGATGCGGGTCTCCGGACGTTTCGAGACCTGGCCGACCCTCGATTTCGCGGGCGAGCGGGACTGAGACTTCCAGATGCTCGAGGTGGAGAGTGTCGAGGATGCGCACGATGCGGGCGTTCTGCATATTTGCCAACCCGAGCGTTGCGGCGGCCTTTTCAAGGACCTCGCGGTCGGTCTGGAAGTGGAGGGGGATTTTGGCTCCTTGCAGCGACAGTGCCGTCAGAGAATTCACCGTGGTGAGCCCGCGATCCATGGCCTGAACCAGGCGCGTGGTGGTGAAGTCCGCCAACCCGATTCCGATGGCATTGCCATGGCTTTCGGGCGTCAAGTCGCGCACGAAGAGGCGCCGGATGCGGGGCCCGGATCGGGGTGTCTCTTCGGCCAGCGAATACCCGTGGATCGAGCGTCCGATGACACGCGGATCCATGCCGGTTCCGCTCAGGTTCTTCCCCATGCGATCCACAATCAGGAGATCGATGTCGTCGAATGGCAACCCGGGCATCATGGCGCTGGCCTCGTCGCAGAGCAGGGGTTCTCGCGCTTCAATGTCCGAGGGGCGGACCGCGTCAATGCGGGCCGTTTGGTGTCGCTGGTCTTCAAGGATGGCCAGACCGCCGATGATGCGAACGGTCTCGAGCAGTGCGCGGCTGTGGGCGCGGAGGACGTGCTCGTATCCCAGCCTGCACGCGGCTGCGTGGAACTGGGCCGCTCCAGCCTGTTTGCCCAAACCCACCACCAGCATCTTGAGCAGACCGCTCCCGATCGATCCGGCGAAGTCGGTGTGAGGTTTGATCCGGTTGATCAGGAGCACGCCGTCTGCCGACAGCGCCTCGCGGCTGACGCACAGATCGAAACCGGGAATCACGCTGCCGACAATCTGGACCTCCATCGAAGGGCGAATGGGAACACCCACAGCCGATTCCGTAATCCCGTAATCCGCCAGCAGAGCGACCTGTCCTTCGGACGTGCCGCCGCCATGGCTGCCCATCGCCGGGAGGATGAACGGGCGGGCGCCGGCCGCTTCGAGCGCGCGCACCGCCGCGCGCACGATTGTCTGGAGGTTGGCGATGCCACGGCTGCCGACCGCGACGGCCACGCGCGCGCCGGGTTTGAGGTGCTGAACAACTGCGGCAGTGGCCTCCTGGGCGACCCGGTCCAGGTCGAGTGTTTTCGAGGGCGGGAATTGTTGGCGGAGGTCGATCAACAAGGGCCACAGGGGTAAGCGCGAGTTCATTTCGATTTGGCTGGGACCGGGGCTTTCGACGCCGGCGGCGGGGCGTTGGTGGCGGGGGGCGGCGGAGTGAGGTACTGGATTTCGGCCTCGTAACGCCGGATGAGCGATTCGCTATTGATCTCGCGGGCGAGGAGCAGGGCCTTGCGATAGATGCCGATCCGATCGGGGTACTTCGGATTCTGCTTGAGGAACTGCTCGTAAGCCGAAATGGCGGCGTCCGATTGCCGCAGGGCGACGAGGAGTCGGGCGACACCGAGCTGAAGGTGAACGCGTTGCTGGTCGCTGGGGCGCAACGCGAGGGCGCGGCGATAGGCCTCGACGGCGTCATCGAGCTTCCCTGCCTGTTCGCACAAGTCGCCCAGCTTCTGTTCGAGCAAAGCGCTCGATCGAGTCTCCGGGGCGCGCGCCAACTCTTCAAGGACTCGGGTGGGCGTGTCGCCGCGCACCAGGCGCAGATTGATCTCCCGCAGACGGGACCACGGAACAAGCGATTCGGGCAGGGCGGGCGGGCGCGCAGGAGAGCTGTCGGTGCGAATCGGGAAAGGCCGATAGAGGGGATCGCCGATCACGGTGGTCTGCCAGGACAGAGAGGGAAGGGCGGCGTAGGTAGCCTCGCCGAAGGTCGCGCCGGATTCGATCAGACGGCTGAACCAGATGCCGACGTCGATGGTGGATTCGAGATACGGCTCGGTGACGAACCCGACGGTGGCGGTGGCGCCGCGGTCGAGCAGGCATCCGACCCATGTGTCGGCGGTGCGGATCGAGCGCGCGCTGTAGGAGAAGATGTGGTAAGCGATGGCGCCGGGCATGAACTCGACCGTGGATTGCGCGAAGGGGCCCGAGGGTGCCTGGTCGTACCAGCCGGCGTAGAGCGCCGTCTGGGGCATGGGATAGCCTGGGCCGAAGGTGGCCGGGTCTCGGTCCAAAACCGTCTCGAAACCGTGGCGGCGAGCGGCTGCGGACGCCGCAATGATCCAGTCATCGCCCACCTTATAGCCGCCTTTGGTCAGGCCGCGCGCATCGAAATAGGCGCGGCCCCAGAGGCCATGTGTTTCGGCGGCTATGGCATTGTCGACCAGGTTCCGGGCCACGCTGCCGCTGGGACCGTCCAGTCGCGTCACCATGAGAAGGCCGCCCTTTGGATCGAGTCTGGACAACGCCTCGGTTCCCATGAACGGATTGCGCAGCACGCCCTCGATCGGCAGTCTCTGATAAAGAGCGGGCGACAAGGCCAACTCGCTGTCGACGGCCGCAGCCCGTCTCTGGGCGGGCAGCAACGTTTTGTTTGTGCCGGTCGGCTTCGCGTCTTCGAGAATCTGCACAGGAACTCCGTAACAAAGGGCGACGTAACGGACCGTGGCGGCGACGGGGAGACGGACGACGCGCCCTGGCAGGTTGCCTGTGGCAGGCACGATCTGGTCGTAGAACGTGAGCAGTCCCCGCTGCTCGAGAGCGGCCAGCAGCGGTTCCTGCAGGCGCTTCTCGAATTCGGTTCGTGTCATCCCCTCGGCCCGTGGCAGGCTGAGCCCGATGACTTGCCTGTCGGGCACCGCGCGTTTCTCGGCGTAGTGCTCGGCCACCAGGCGCGAATCGGGTCGGAACTCCGTGTTGTAGACGACAACGACTTCATCGCCGCCCGCCCAGAGCCGGATGGCGAAGCCGGCGAGCAGACCTGTCAGTGTGCGGGCTGAGAGAGTCATTTCAACTCGAGTTTCAATCCGTCGTATGCGAAGGCAACGCCTTTGGGCAGTTCGGCCTGATCAGTGTCATGATCGAACTCGTGGGTCAAATGGGTGAAGAATGTCCGCCCGGCCCCGATCCGTCGGGCCGCGGTCAGGGCTTCATCGAGGTTCATGTGAGTCGGATGAGGCGTCCGACGGAGGGCATCGAGGACAGCGACCTCGACACCTCGGGCCGCTTCGGCGGCGGGGGCGGGCACTTCTTTACAGTCGCTGAAGTAGGCCAGGCGTTTGCTGTTCCCCTGCAAGAAGACGAACCCCGTGGTGACAAATCGTCCGTGCGGCAGGTTGAAGGGGAGAACATCCAGATCGCCGATCCGGAACGGACCTTCGATCACATGCGGGTCGGGGTTGAAGTAGCCTTTGGGAATTGGCCGTCCGTCGAAGGCGTAATAGAACACCCGTTTCAGATCGGCGAGGGTGGCGGCTGAAGCGTAAACCGGCAAAGGGCCGGGGCGCACATCGCAGATCCGACGGCAATCGTCGAGTCCCATGATGTGGTCGGCGTGGCCGTGAGTGAACAGGACGGCGTCCAGCCATCCGATGCGTTCGCGCAGCATCTGCAGACGGAACTCCGGGGTGGTATCAATGACAAATCTGACGGCGTCGGTCTCGACATACACCGACGGTCGCAAGCGATGATTCCGCGGATTGGCGAGAAACGCGGGCGGATAGTCCCGGCCGATCATCGGGACGCCCTGCGACGTCCCGGTGCCCAGGAAAGTCAGACGAAACGACATGTTTTCTTTTGCCTGAACCTAGCAGACCCGACACATTGGGCGCGAACGAAAAGTCTTGAGATGCTGACCACGCTCCGCATCCGCAACCTGGCATTGGTGTCCGAAGTGACCCTCGAACTCCCGTCCGGGTTGGTGGCCATCACCGGCGAAACCGGCGCCGGCAAGTCGATCCTTCTGGGCGCGCTGGGTCTTGTTTTGGGCGAACGCGCGGACCGCAGCCTCATTCGGAGCGGCCAGGAGAGCTGTGCCGTCGAGGCGGTGTTCGACGTAACGCTTATGAGCCGCGCTTTCCAGCGGTCGCTCGACGACCAGGGCCTGGATTCGTGCGCCGACGGACAACTGATTCTCAAGAGGACGTTCACCGCCTCCGGCGCCAACCGCCAGTTCGTCAACGGGACGCCAACCACGCTCCAGACCCTTTCGCGCGTGGGGGATTGGCTGGTCGATTTGCATGGGCCGCACGAGCACCAGTCTCTCCTCGACCCGAGCCGCCAACTCGCCCTGCTAGATGCGTTCGGCGTGCTCGACGCGCGCCGTGCCTCAGTCGAAGCTCTGGTGCGCGAACGGGATGCCCTCGAGACGCAGAAGGCCGATCTGATCATCGACGACCGCGCCTACGCCCAACAGCTCGATCTCCTCCGTCATCAGACGGCCGAGATTGCCGCCGCCCGACTCTCTCCCGACGAGGAGGAAACCGTCGCGCGCGAATACCAGCGCGCCAGCAGCGCCGCCCAGCGGCTTCAATTTGCACAGGCCGCGGCCGATGCCCTCGGAGGCGAGGAGGGCTCGGTGCTGAGCCAGGCTGGCGCGGTCGGGCGGTTGTTGCAGGAACTCGATCGCACAGATTCCGATGCCAGGCCGTTGCTCGACGCCTTCGAGCAGGGGATTGCCTCCCTGCGCGATCTCGAGAGGGACTTGTCCCGTTATGCGGAGCGCATCGATCTCGACCCGGCTCGTCTGCAGGGTCTCGAAGAACGTCTCAACCTGATTCAGACTCTCAAGCGCAAATACGGCAACTCGATCGATGCGGTGATGCGATTTGGCGAGGAGGCCGCCAGGCGCCTCGAACAACTCGAAGGGCGCTCGGAAGAACTGGCCAGACTCGAGCTCGCATTGGCCCGGGTGTCGTCCGAACTCTGGGACGCCGCGCTCGACCTTTCCGCCCGCCGCCGTGAGTGCGGCGCCCGACTCGCCCGCGCCGTCAGCGGACAACTGGCCGACCTCGGCTTTCGGCGGAGCGAATTTGACGTGCGCATCGTGTCGCTCGCACGCAACCCGCCGCCTCATCCCCAGCCCGGCTCGGCCGGCATCGACACCATCGAGTTCCACTTCGCGCCCAACCCCGGCGAGCCGGCCAAACCGCTGCGCTCCATTGCGTCGTCCGGCGAGTTGGCCCGGGCCATGTTGGCGATCAAAACCGTTCTGGCCGTTCAAGACCAGATTCCGGTGCTCGTCTTCGACGAGGTGGACGCCAATGTCGGCGGCGAAACAGCCAATGCGGTGGGTGAAAAAATGCGGACGATCGCCCGGCACCGTCAGGTGCTATGCATCACCCATCTCGCCCAGGTCGCCGCGGTCGCCGATGCCCACTTCGCCGTGACCAAGGAGATTCGCGGGGGGCGGACCCTGTCGACGATCCATCGCCTGGATCACTCGGGGCGCGTCACTGAACTCGCCCGAATGCTGGGCGGGCACACCGAAGCCGCCCGGCGGCATGCGCTGTCGCTGCTCCGGCAGCCTTGAGACTACCGCGCCGCCGCTTCGTACTGTTTGGCCACCGCGGCCCAATTGACGACGTTCCACCATGCCTTCAGGTAGTCGGCGCGGCGGTTTTGATACTTGAGGTAATAGGCGTGTTCCCATACATCCACGCCGAGAATCGGTGTGCCGTCGCAGCCGGCGATCGAGCTCCCCATAAGCGGATTGTCCTGGTTCGCGGTCGAGGCGATCTCGACTTTGCCGGCCTTGGCGATGAGCCAGACCCACCCGCTTCCGAACCGGCCCAGGCCCGCCGCCTCGAACTTCTCCTTGAAGGAATCGAAGTTGTCGAACGCGGCGTTGATGGCGGCCGCGACCGCGCCGCTGGGCGCGCCCCCGGCATTGGGCGCCATGATATTCCAGAAGAAGGTGTGGTTCCAATGCCCGCCGCCGTTGTTCCTCACGGCTCCGCGAACGGCGTCCGGCACCGCCGCGAGGTCCTTGATAAGGGCCTCGATCGTCTTGGCTTCGAGGGCCGCATTGCCGGCGATGGCCTTGTTGAGGTTGGTGACGTAGGCCTGGTGATGCTTGCCGTGGTGAATCTCCATCGTCTGAGCGTCGATGTGAGGTTCCAGGGCTTCCTTCGCGTAGGGGAGTGGGGGCAGTTGATGTGGCATAAGCTTTGATTCAATGGTCTCGTGCACTCGTTTACGGCTTCAATTCCGCCATGGATGCGAGGCGCGTCCACTCACATGCGCCGGGTCAAACGCGGTGCATTCGCCCGCGAACCCGCAACTCGCAGATTGTCGGCGTCGGGCGAGAATCGCCCTCGGCGTTCTGTGTGTGACGTGTCATCGCTCTTGCATCAGTCGTGGGCAACATAGCAGGGCATCGGTTGCCGCACAAGCGACCAGGTGCTGGTTTGCAGGCGTCCCGCGACACGGGATGAGTCGGCGCTGGCGCCTGTCTTTCGCGGGGCGTCGACGCCCGCGGGACGAACGCAACCCACGGTCCTTCTGTTTTCCGTGGCCAGCGGTTGGTGTTTCAGGATAGAGTGCGCTCCGTGCGTTGCGCCGTGTTGTGCCGGGTTTCGGCTCTTGTTCTGGCTGGCTTGCTGCTCTGTTCGTGCGGCAAGCCTGCGGCGGGTTCGAAGGCGCGACAGAACGGGGCTGAACCCGCGCGCCCGGTGCGGCTGGCGGCTGTCGAGGTGCGTCTGATGGAGCGGAGCATCAAGGCGACGGGCACGCTGGCGGCTTACGAGGAGTCGACGCTCAGCGCGAAAGTGCCCGGGCGTTTGCAGCAACTGATGGTGGACATCGGGAGCGTGGTGCGGGCGGGGGATCTGCTGGCCCAGGTCGAGCCGCGGGATTATGAACTGCGGCTGCAGCAGGCGGGTGCCGCCCTGGCTCAGGCGCGCGTGGCGCTGGGTTTGCCTCTGGATGGCGACGATGACGAGATCGCGCTTGACGAGGTGAGTTCGGTCAAACAGGCCAAGGCCGTGCTCGACGAGGCCTCGAAGAACCAAGACCGCGTGGCCCGTCTTCTCAAGTCCGGCATCGCCTCGGACGCGGAGTTCGACACGGTCGAGGCGACCCACACGGTGGCTGCGGCCAAGTACGCGACGGCGCTGGAAGAGGCGCGGATGCGGATGGCGACGCTGTCTCAGCGCCGGGCCGAGTATGAAATCGCGCGCAAACAACTCGCCGACGCCTCCGTTCGGACCCCATTCGACGGCTCGGTACAGTCGCGTCCGGCCAGCGTCGGCGAGTACGTGGCGACGGGTGCGCCGATCGTGACCGTGGTCAGGACCGATCCGCTACGCCTGCGTCTGGTGGTTCCCGAGCGGGAGTCAATGCTTGTCCGAGCCGGGCAAACGGTCAGGCTGCGTGTGGAAGGGGACGCGACGACGTATCCCGGGACCATCACCCGTCTGAGTCCCGCGTTGGTCGAGGAGGACCGGATGCTGCGGGTCGAGGCTGACGTTCCCAATCCCGGGTCTCTGCGACCGGGGATGTTCGCCAGCGCGGTGATCGTGGTGGACGACCGGCAGGAGGCGCTGACCGTGCCGACCAACGCCGTCGTGACATTTGCCGGCATCGAAAAGGTGGTGCTTGTCCAGGATGACAAGGCGCTCGAAAAGGACATCGCCACCGGACGCCAGCGCATGGATCGGATCGAGGTCCTGTCCGGGCTCACCCTCGGGCAGACGGTCGTGTTGGATCCGGCCGGCCTGCGGACTGGCCAGCGTGTCACTGTGGAATCGACCCTGAGCGAGACGCCGTCGGCGCCCGCAGTTGGCGGTCAGTCCACCGCCACGGGGGCGGGGGGCGACGCGGGTGCAGAGGCGGCGCGGAGCGAATTGGGCGCGGCGAACAGACAGTCCAATGCAGAAGCTCGCTGAAATCTGCATCCGGCGGCCGGTGTTCGCCACGATGATCGTGATGGCGTTGGTTGTCGTGGGCGTGGCCGGGTACGTGAATCTGGGGGTGGACCGGTTTCCGTCGGTCGATCTGCCCACCGTGCGCATCATGACTCGTCTGCCTGGCGCATCGCCTGAAGAAATGGAATCGCTGGTGTCGCAGCCGATCGAGGAGGTTGTGAACACCATCGAGGGGATTCAGGAATTGCGCTCGGTGAGCGGGAACGGTTCCTCCTTCGTTATCGTGACCTTCGAACTCAACCGCGACATCGACGTCGCGGCTCAGGATGTGCGGGACAGGGTCTCGACCGTCTTGCGCCACCTTCCGGACGACACCGACCCGCCGACGATTGCCAAGACCGACGCAGACCAGGCGCCGATCATGACCTTGGCGGTGTCGGGTCCGCGTTCGAGGCGCGAGTTGACCGAAATCGCGGACAAGATCATCAAGACCCAGATTGAGCGTTCGCTCGGGGTGGGGGAGGTGAATGTCTATGGGGGTCTCGAGCGGGCGATCAACATCTGGGTCGATGCCGATCGTCTGGCGGCGTACCGGATCCCGATCACGGCGGTGCGGGAGGCTTTGGTGCGGCAGAACGCGAACATACCCGGCGGCAACGTGACCGGGCCGTTGCGCGAGCACACGCTGCGCACCATAGGCCGGCTGAACGACCCCAGGGCCTTCAACGATCTGGTGATCGCCACCCGCAACGGCTCGCCCATCCGCATTCGGGACATCGGCATGGCCGAAGACGGCACGAAGGAGCAGCGCTCGGTCTCGCGGTTGGACGGGGTGCCGACGGTGTCGATGGAGATTGTGCGGCAATCGGGGGCAAACACCGTTGCGGTCATCGAGGCGGTGAAGGCCAATCTCGAAGTGCTGAGGGCGCAGCTTCCGTCCGATGTGCGGGTCGAAGTGATCCGCGACCAGTCCCGCTACATTTACGAGGCCCTCCACGAGATTCGGCAGCATCTGATCCTTGGCAGCATCCTGGCCTGCCTGGTCGTGCTCCTGTTCATGCGCAACGGACGGGCGATGGTGATTGCGGCGGTGGCGATCCCGACCTCGGTGATCGCCACCTTCGGCATGATGAAGGCGTTGGATTTCACGCTCAACAGCGTCACCATGCTCGCCCTGGTGCTCATGGTGGGCATCGTGATCGACGACGCCATCGTTGTCCTCGAGAATATCTTCCGATTCGTCGAGGAGAAGCGGATGCGTCCGTTCGAGGCGGCGCGGGCGGCGACGGCGGAGATCGGGCTTGCTGTGATGGCCACGACGTTCAGTCTGGTGGTGATTTTCGTGCCGGTTTCTTTCATGTCGAGCATCTCGGGTCGATTCCTCTATCAGTTCGGGATCACCGCGGCCGTGGCGGTGCTCGTGAGCCTCCTGGTGTCGTTCACCCTCACGCCGATGATGAGCGCCCGGCTGTTGCACGTGAATGGCGGGGGCGATCAGGGCGCCGCACCCCGTTCCCGCAGCGGCTTCTATCATTGGATCGACCAGGTCTACACGGCGGCTTTGGCCTGGGCGGTGGGCCGGCGTTGGCTGGTTGCCGCCCTGGCCCTGGCGGTCATTGTCACGTCCGTGCCGCTCTATCAAGCCGTGCGGCAGGAGTATCTCCCCAGCAACGTGGACGAGGGGGAATTCGATGTGCGTGTGACGACCGCCGAAGGCACCGGACTGGTCTCGATGAACGAGGTGTCCGAGCGCATCGAGAAGGAGCTGCTCGGTACGCCGGGCGTCGACCTTGTTCTTTCGTCGACCGGCAGCGGTTTCATGGGCAGCGTCAACAACGCCGGCTTCTTTGTCCGACTCAAGCCGCACGCCGAACGGACGTTCCGCTGGACGCGCCTCTTTCAGTGGCCGCCCTGGCGGGCATTCGAGAACAACTACACGCAGCGCGACATCCAGCGGATGATCCGCGCCCGCCTTGCGGGCATCCCCAGCATTCGATTCCAGGTGCGCAATCCGCAGACATTCGTCGGCGGCGGCCCGAACTTCGACATCGATTTCGCGCTGCTCGGTCCGGATCTGACGACTCTCTGGCGCTACGCCGAGGCCCTGCGCGAGAAGGCGCCCGAACTCGGGCTCTTGGATGCCGATACCACGCTCAAACTCGACACGCCCGAACTCCGCGTCGAGATCGACCGCGACCGGGCGGCGAACCTGGGCGTGGATACCCAGGATATCGCGACCGCGCTGCGGATCATGGTCGGAGGCGACACCGAGGTGACCCGATTTCGCGACGAAAGCATGAACGAGGATTACGATGTCGCCATCCGGCTCAAAGAGGGCGACCGCAATGACCCGGCGACCATCGCCAGTCTGTTCGTGCCGCGGCAGGGCGGGTTGGTCCGACTCGACAATGTAGTCAAGCTGGTGCCCACACAGAGTCCGTCGCGGATCGACCGGTTGGACCGTCAGCGCCAGGTCAGCCTGCGGGCTTCCGTGGCGCCCGGGTTCGCCCAGGCCGACCGCATCGCCGCGCTGCGGGCGGAGGTGGCGAAGATGGGGCTGCCAACCGGATACTCGACACGTGTTTCCGGCCGGGCGCGCGAGCTCGAGACCACTTTCAACGAGTTTCTCTGGGCCTTCGCCCTCTCCGTGGTCCTCATGTACATCATCCTGGCGTCTCAGTTCGAAAGCCTTGTCCATCCTTTCACGATTCTCCTCTCGCTGCCGTTGTCGGTGCCTTTTGCCTTTCTTTCGCTCCTGATTGCCGGTCAGACGATCAACCTCTACTCGGCGCTGGGGTTGCTCGTCCTGTTCGGTGTCGTCAAGAAGAACGCCATTCTCCAGATCGATCACATGAACAAGCTGCGGGCAGCGGGGCTCGACCGGGCGGCTGCCATTCTGCGCGGCAACCGCGAGCGCTTGCGCCCTATCCTGATGACCACCATGACGCTGATCGCCGGCATGACTCCGCTGGCTCTCGGGACGGGTCCGGGGGCGGCCGAGCGCCGCGCGGTGGCGGTGGTGGTGATCGGGGGGCAGGCCTTGTGCCTGCTGCTGACACTGATCGTCACTCCGATCGCCTACAGCTTTCTCGATGATCTCGGGCGCAAACTCCAATGGCGTGGGTGGCGCATCGAGACCGACAGCGCGCCCGCCACCGCGCCTGCCGGCATGGAAATGGCGCGAGTCAAGAGCGATGAGTGATCGGCTCGGATCGGAGATGGAGCTCCCGGGATCGAAGGCGCACGCAATGGGCGAGAGGGCAAGCCCGGATTTCTCCCAAGGCTCCGCGCGATCTGATGCTGTGCCTGTGTCAAGGCCAAGCCATGTCCAAGTGGCGCACGGTTCCGATGCCGCCCGGTCATTCGCATCCCGCTCGGGTCATTCTTCCCGCCGCGTTCATGCCCACGAGACCGCTGCGCCCCGTCTCTATCAGTGGGCCGACAGAGTGACGGAAGGGCTGATCTACGCCATGGTCCTGTTCTCCGTCTGGGCCGTTGCTTCTCTGCCGGCTTGGGCGGTTTGGACCATGAACGGAGCAGGGTACGCTCTGGGTCTTCTCCTGACGATCAAACGGCTGACCAGCCGGGTCACAGGCTATCAGCCGGCTCGATGGGGCGAGGGCGCAGTCCGATGGCCGATGCGCTTGTTGGGGGCTCTGACGGTGGTTCTCGTGCTTTGGTGCTTGATCAGCGCCTTGAACCCGCGCGCCACAGTCGACCTCGCCCAACTCCGTCTTGGCTTTCGTGACGGCACGATTCCCTGGCTGCCGCACAGTTGTGATGCCCCGAGCAGTTGGTTCGCTTTTTGGCAGTACTTGGGCCTGGCCTGCGGCTTCTGGGCCATTCGCGATTGGCTGTTGGGAACGACCCGACGCGAACGCCATGACCGCGAGCCTTCACCCGGTTCGACATCCCCCAACTCCGAACTCCGAACTCCGAACTCCGAACTCCGAACTCCGAACTCCGAACTCCGAACTCCGAACCGTCACAGGGCTGTGGCCGAGGGCTTGCCGGCCCGGCTGAAGCGGCTGCTGTGGGTGCTTTGTCTCAACGGCACCGCTGTGGCAATCGTGGGCATCCTACAGCGACTTTCGGGGACGACCAAA
The DNA here is from genome assembly GCA_002071485.1 of Verrucomicrobia bacterium ADurb.Bin006. Lineage (GTDB taxonomy): Bacteria > Verrucomicrobiota > Verrucomicrobiia > Limisphaerales > J093 > MWFF01. The sequence goes on from MWFF01000195.1 coordinate 88,935, forward strand.
CTGCTCTGGATTTTCGAGCCTGCGCATGCGGGGAGCAACCGAACGCAATTCGGTCCATTCGACTATTACGCCAACGCCGCCCAGTACCTGAACCTGCTCTGGCCCGTCTGTCTCGCTTTCTGGTGGTATCTGCACCATGCCCGAAGAAACTCGGTGCGCCGCGCGGCTCGCGTCGGCGATTCGCCTCATGTCCTCCTGCTTCCATCGGCGTTCCTTCTGTTTGGCGCGGCCATCTTTGCGGGCTCGCGCGGGGGCGCTTTAGTGGCCTCGGCCCTGTTCGTTGTCTCGGCGGGTCTGGTGTTGGCAGGGAGCACGCCACATGTGCGGAAGATTGGGATTGTCCTTGTGGGCTTGCTGGGCCTTGCGGGCGCCGGGGCCGCCCGATTGGGCGGATGGCAGGCGATGAATCGATTGCTCGAACCGCCAACGCATTTTAGCACGGGCGTCCAGGGAGGTTTGTCTGACTTCTCTCTGCATTTCGTCATCGACTGCCCGACCGAGGGCGCCGCGCGGTGGTGGAGCCTGGCCTACCTAGTGTCGGATTCGATCGATGCCGGGCAGAACTCGGCGATTCTCTACGTCTATAAGGACACGCTCGGTTTTCTGCTTCGCGGCAATCCTGCCACCAACCAAATCCGCGTGGTCTGTACGAACTTCCTTCCCCTGTTTGGCGGACGCCGTGTGGCTGTGAGCGCGGTGAGAAGCCAGACGAATCTGGCATTGTATGCCGAGGGCGACCCGCTGCGGGTTGTCACGAGTCGGTCGCGATTTCCACCTTTGACCAACCGGATCAGCGCATCGGTGCTGTGCGTGCAGCGGGATCGGGACCCGATGCGCCCTTCGGACACGCCTACCGTGCATCACGCCCAACTCTATGCGGAGGCGTTGTCGCAGATGCAGGTGCGCGCCCTGATCAGCTCATCCGGGCAACGAAATGGCGATCAGAATGGGACGAATCACCCGCCTGCCCCCTGCCTCGACATCTCCCGCAAGACCTTGACCGGACCGAAATCCCTCAGCGCACAACTCCAGGACCGAACTGAAATCCACGAACTCGGACGCCGCATTGCCGCCGATTATCCCTGGTTCGGCTCGGGCCCGGGGACGTTCAGTTCGATGTACGAGGTCTACCGCCGGACAAGGCTCACCCGGCCGTGGTACGTCCACAACGATTGGCTCGAAACGCGAATCACCTTCGGACGCATCGGCGCATTGCTGGTGTTTTGTGCCCTCGCAATGGCGGTCCTGCGTCCGTTGCTGCACGGCGGTCCCCGTGTCTCAGCGGTCTTTATTGGCCTGGTCTGGGCCGGGCTGGGCGGATGCCTCGTCCATGCGCGCTTCGATTATCCGCTTCAAGTCCACTCGATCCTCTTCACCTTTCTTGTTGCAAGCGCCGCCACCTCGATTGTGTCGGTGAGGAAGTAGGAGATGGGAGATGGGAGATCGGAGATGGGAGATCGGAGATGGGAGATCGGAGATGGGAGATCGGAGATGGGAGATCGGAGATGGGAGATCGGAGATGGGAGATCGGAGATGGGAGATCGGAGATGGGAGATCGGAGATGGGGGTGGGGGGAGGATGCTGTGAGGTGTTTCGCGGGCTGTTCCTGCTCACAGCGGCGGGCGGTGGCGATGCCAATCCGTCGATTGTTCGAAGGCGTACCCGAGTCGGAGCAGTATCTCCTCGCCAAAGGGCGGTCCGAGCAATTGCATTCCGATCGGGAGCTTGGGGGAGGTTGTGAATCCGCATGGCAGGCTCAGCCCGCAGATGCCGGCGAGGTTGCACGAGATCGTGAAGACGTCGGATAGGTACATTTGCAGAGGGTCGGCCAGCTTCTCGCCGAGCTTGAAAGGAGGCGTCGGCGCGGTCGGCGTCAGGATGGCATCGACTTGCTTGAAGGTGTCGAGGAAGTCCTGGCGGATGAGCGTCCGGACCTTCTGGGCGCGGAGGTAGTAGGCGTCATAGTAGCCGCTGCTCAGGGCATGTGTGCCCAGGATGATGCGCCGCTTCACTTCCGGTCCGAAGCCGGCGCCGCGTGTCCGCGCGTACATTTCAATCGGGTCCGCCCCTTCGACGCGCAGGCCGTACCGGACGCCGTCGAAGCGGGCGAGATTGGCGCTGGCTTCGGCGGGAGCGATCAAGCAGAAGGTCCCCAGAGCATAGCGCGTGTGCGGAAGCGAGACCTCGACGGGTTCGACGCCGAGGGATTCGAGTTGGGCGATGGCCCGGTCGATGGAGTGTCGCACCTCGGCGTCCAGACCACCTTCGACAAAGTACTCCCGAGGCAGGCCGACTCTCAATCCGGCCACTGATTGGTCCAAGCCGGCAGCATAGGGCGGCACCGGCTGCGCCACGCTGGTCGAATCGAGGGGATCGTGTCCCGCCACGGTTTCGAGCAGAAGTGCGGCGTCGCGGACCGTCTTGGTCAGCAGCCCGATCTGGTCGAGGGAGGAAGCATACGCCACCAGTCCGAAGCGCGATACGCGTCCGTAGGTCGGCTTGAGGCCCACCACGCCGCAGAACGCGGCCGGCAACCGGACCGAACCGCCGGTGTCCGATCCGAGCGCGGCGCTGCATTCGTCGGCTGCGACGGCGGCGGCCGAGCCGCCCGAGGACCCTCCCGGAATCCGGGTTGTATCCCAAGGGTTGCGCGTCGGGCCAAACGCCGAGTTCTCCGTCGAGCTTCCCATCGCGAACTCGTCCAGGTTCAACCGCCCCAGAAAGATCGCGCCCGCCCTGCGCAACGCCTCCGTGACTGTGGCGTCGTAGGGGGCAATATACCGTGCCAGAATTCGCGATCCGCAGGTCAGCGGCTGGTTGCGAACCGCGATGACATCCTTGATCGCCACCGGAATGCCAAGGAGCGGGTGTGTCTCGGCGCTCCTCCCACGGCGACGGGCTGCGTCAGCGGCATCCGCCTGTGCCAAAGCCCCCGCCTCGTCGACATGCAGGAATGCGCGCACGACCGGGTCGCGCTGTCGGATGGCATCGAGACAAGCCTGTGTCGCCTCGCGCGAGCTGAGTTCCCGCCGGGAAAGGAGCCGGGACAACTCGCAGACAGTGAGGCGATTGGGCATGGGGTGCGGGGCGCTACTCGACGATTCGAGGCACAATGAACAGCCCGTTCGATTGGGAGGGGGCCTGGCTCAAGGCGTCGGCGTGCGACAGAGAAGGCCGCACTGCATCGGCCCGCACCACGTTGCTGTGCGGGACGGCATGGGCCATCGGCTCGACAGCGCGGACATCGACCTCCTCGAGCAGCTTGATGTAGTCAAGCACGTTGCTCAGTTCCGCGCCGAGCCGGCTTTCCTCGTCGGGACTCAGTTCAAGCCGCGCCAAGCCCGCGATGCGGTGGATGTCAATATGAGGAGCGGACACTGGAATCTTACTCCTCGTTGAACTTCGAGTTCACCAGGCGCGCAAGGGCTTCCATGGCCTGCGGCGCGTCGACGCCCTTGGCACGGACCCGAATCTTGGACCCGGGACCCGCGGCGAGCATCATCAGCCCCATGATGCTCTTCCCATTGACAATCTCGCCGTCCTTTTCGACCGCCACCTCGCACTTGAACTGGTTGGCAAGACGAACAAACATCGAAGCCGGCCGGGCGTGAATCCCCAGCTTGTTCGAGATGAACAGGTCTTTGGACGAGTTCATTTGCTGATGAACAGCTTCGTGTGCGCTCATGATGCAGCGCCGGAATGTAGCCGAAGTGGTACGTATCGCAATGACTTATTTGCAGCCTGGCCTATTTGCAGCCGAAGCGCGCCGTACCACCGGCTCGCAGCCGGCTGACTCGCATCGGTCACACCCCGTCAGTGCACCAGGCGGTCAGGCCTCGGAAAGGAACTGGCATGCAGGTTGGAAGGGCAAGACCGCGCCAGGTTCGGGAGATTGAACCTCGCAACGCTGGTCTTCGGTTTGCCACGGGAGGCGAGGAGCGCTGGCTCGATCCGGTGCGGTTCAGGCTCGAAGGCGGTGGCGCGGCATGGATCGCGGACGTGTCGCTGAAAGAGGCGGACGGCGGGACTGAACTGCTCTGGGAGGCCGATGTCAAGCGTCCGGCCCGCGGGTGGTACAATCCTGTGCACTATTTCATGTTGGACGAGGTGGTGGCTGCAGCCGAGAGGCACGGCCTGCATCTCCAGCTCGTGTTGCTCACGCGCGATCTCTACATGAACGCCCTGAAGGATTCCGCGAGCGGCGACTACGATCGCGCGATTGGCGATGCAAGGAGGTTGATGCGGTACGCCGTGGCGCGATGGGGTTACTCGACCGGCGTGGCCGCGTGGGAGTACTGGAACGAGATGGATTCTGCATTGCCGATGGATCGGTTTTACAGGGCCCTGGGCGACGATCTCGATGTTACGGATGTCTATCAGCATCTGAGATCAACCGGCACCTGGGGCGCGTCCGCGCGGGATTGCCGGCACCCAAAACTCGATCTGGCCGACACGCATTTCCATCTGCGTCCGTCCGATGGGGCCCGGCTTGCCGACGAGGTCGAGGCTGTGGTCGACCGAACCCGCTGGCTTCGCGGGCATGCCCCGAACAAACCGGCATTCCTGGGTGAGTTTGGCCTGACAGACGATCAATGGCAGATCACGGATTTGATGAAGCAGAGTTCGGAACTGGTGGATTTCCACAACGCACTCTGGGCTTCCGCGCTGTCGGGGGCTTCGGGCACGGCTTTGGCATGGAGGTGGGAGCGACTCGACCAGAAGAACGCCTATCCCGCGTACAAGCCACTGAGTCAGTTTTTGAATGATATTGCCTGGACCGCCGGCAATCTGGAGAATGTCGGTGGGAATCGAGTTTGTGCCGCGTGGGGGGGCACGCGGTCTAAAGCGGGAGTCTACATCAGGTATAGGCCCGGTGCCCTCACCGGGCGACAGAAGACCGAAAACAACCAGATGCACCGGCGGGGACGTGTCGGGATCCCAAATCATCGCCTAAGCGGGGTGCGTCGAAAATTCCGAGAACTGCCCGCCCGGGCGGGTCCGCGCCATGGGAA